>NZ_CP114286.1:326750-653500 GCF_027111275.1 Flavobacterium luteolum
ACTTAAGCCCTTTGCTTTAGAAGAAAATTTTATTTTGTTCTGCAAATCTTCAAGTTTTGATTCATTAACTGTTTCGCTATAAAGCTGGATCAGCAGAAACATCTGTATAAAAATGATGCACCCTAGTAAAGCAAAATGCACCTTTTTTCTTTTTTTACATTGTGGTATTTGTTCTTGCATCTTAACTACATTAAAGTTTTTCTTGTGTATCTAATTTTGAGTATTTTTTATATAACTCTTTCATTTTGACTACGCACTTTTAAAATAAAGATTAAAAAAGCCTATTAACGAAGAAAGATTGCTAATTTCTAACTTCTCAAAAATTCTATTTTTATAAGTGCTTACTGTTGTTTTTTTTATGTTTAGATTTTTTGATATTACACTATTTCCACAGCCATCAACCATTAACTTTGCTATTTCTATTTCTCTATTTGATAATAGATCTAGCGGATTTGCAGGTCTTTTTAAAATATATGAATCCAATATCTTGTTTTGAATCTCTGGGCTTAAATACTTTCCTTTTTGAAGCATCGAGTCAATTGCCTCTTCCATTTCTTCAATGGCTGCCAATTTATTTAAATACCCGTTAGCGCCAGCATTTAGATATCTAATTGCATAAATTTCTTCTTCGAAAGCTGAAAAAATTAAAATTTTAATATCAGGCTGTATATTTTTAATAGTAGGTATTAAATTTAGGCTGGTTCCGTCTGGAAAATCAATATCGAGAACAAGCAAATCAATTTTCTTTATTTTTATCAGATTGATTATTTCTAAAAATGTAGATGCTTCATCTACTTCAGAATATTCATATTTTTTTCTAAGAAGGGATGCCATTCCTTTTCTAACAATGGCAAAATCATCTGCAACAACAAATTTTTTTACTGACATAATTTACGATGCTTTATATAATTATCTTATTAGTTTTGCGCCACATTTTCTCTAAAAAAGGACACATAAAAAGTTCTTCATGCATTCTTAAAAATGGATCTGTTTTTTTACAAGTCATCTGCACATTTAAAATCATCTAATGGATGGCGATTAAAATATTTAAAATAGGCTGTAATAAATCTTTTTCGATTATAGTTTACCTCATTTGAAATTTCAATTAAAGAAGTAAAATTTCCAGTTTTAATTAATTTATTAGCTTCTGTCATTTTGCATCTTACAAAAAACGAATATGCACCTTCATCATAAACCTTTTTAAAACTTGCTTTAAATTTAGTCTTAGACATAATGGCAATTTTTGCTAAATATGATAATCCTGGAAAAGTGTCCTTTACATTAGTAATTAAAAATTCAGCTGCAGTATTTAGTCCATTTAGCTCTACTTTACGGATATCAGATTTTGTAGGCTGGGTATAGGTATCTATAAAATTTGCCAGAACTTTAAAAGAAATTCCTTTTATGTACAATTCAAAATCAGCGTCAAATGCAGATCTACCTTTCAGCGAATTGATTAAAAGCTTATTGTTAGAATTAAGATGATTATAGAATAAAATTTTCTTTTCTATATTTTTCAATTTTTTATCTTTCTCAATCAGATAATTTATAAGTTTTTCTCTCTCTATTAAAATACGCAGGGTAAAAACACGCTGCCCTTTTAAAAGAATAAGATTACTGCCAATTGAACTATGCACTACAGAAAAACCAGATTTGCATTCTGGAACGCAACCATCCATTCTATTTTCGTCAATATTAAGCGTATTTATTTTTTCACTTAAGTCAAAATGCAATATGTATAGATCATCATCAGATTCTATTCTTTTTGCAAGCACATCAGCTGTAAAAACCCCATCAATGAGAACAACTGACATTCCATCCATAACCGTACAGGAAAAAGATACCCCTTGTCCAATATTTTCGGGAAAAATAGCAATCTTATCATTAATTAAAGTTGCATTTATACTTTTTGCCAGCGCGGTGTACCAATCTATTTTATGCGAATAAGTATGTTTTAATTCTACCATATGATTATAATTGAAGAGAATATGCTTTAGGCAACATTCCAAATTGTTTTTTAAATGCAATTGAGAAAACTGAACTAGAAGGAAAATTTAACTTATAAACAATTTCTTCTATAGTAAACTCTTGCGTATCTATAAGTTCTTTTGCTTTAAAGAGCTTATTGTTTAAGAAAAAAGAATGTGGCGTATAACCTGTTATCATCTTAAAAAAAAATTTAAACCTAGTTTGTGACATCCCAATCTGATTTGCCAAAGATTTAATTCCAGGAAAGCGATTTTGCAAATTTTGTATTAAAATATGCTGGCATTTAATAATACTAAAGAAATCCGATTCACTGACATGCTGTCTGATGATTTCATTTTTACCAATTCCTCTTAAATAATCAGAGATCAAAATGTGAGTTGTCCCTTTCATCGAAAGATCGAAAGTTATACCGTCTTTTTTATGTTTTCTTAAATCATCAAGAAGTTGAAAACAATCATTACTCATACGGTCCCATTCCGTAATTTTTTTTTCGGCAGAGTTTATGTTTATAATATCATTTATTCTTTCACTATAGAGTTTATTTTTTTTAGCAAATAATACTAACTGTTCTTTCTTTATGAAAATGCAGAATATAAATACTTCGCTTCCCTTTTTTATATCAAACTTAAAATCTGAGTCGCTGTCAATTAACGATAAATTGTAAAACCATGCTCCCATTGCATCTGAACTACCTCCACATGTTAGTTCAGCCTTAGATTTTGAAAGATTGTAAAAAAGTGCAACAAAGTCCTTCTTTATATTTTGCTGTATCAGACATAAATCTATATGATATTTTACATCAACATATAAAGCAACAATTCCCTCGTCGCATGACAAAACATATTTTTCTCCAGTATGAATTTCTTTTGGGACTATTATAGAATTTCCTGAAACCTTTCCTCCAAACTGCTTAGCATAGGAATCAACCCATTCCAAATCACCACCAAAATGTTGTATTATTTTTTTCATTGAATTTTTAGTAGTAACAATTTTTGATTTATGCTTTAATCTTCAAATGCATTTTCATTTACACTTTTACCTTATAATTAATGGATTGAAAATCGTATCATAAACTTTTTCTCATTAATTTACAGGACAAAATTAAGTGAAGAACAATGTATCATTGATTAAGCATGAGTCCGAAAAACATAAAAATAAGACTAGAAGAGAAAAACGAATCTAAAAAGGATGCTATAGAGAGTTTAATCTTACAAATAGAGAATTTTAATGATTGTAATTAAAATAATTAAATATTCTCTGATTAGGTATCAACGAATGTCCTTTACTAATAATTTAAGATTCCAACCGTACAATCCTTCTTAAAAGCAACACAATACACTGAAAATCATTTAATAAATTTCACATTTTTGTTGTACATTTATATTACAAACCTTTTTTTTACCAGTGAAAATTATCAAACACTCTTTTGGAGCAGACCTTGAATGGATTGATTCCTATGCTAAGCAGTTTGGAGGAAAACTTCTTGGAAATACTATAATAGTACCTGAAGAAATTCATAGCGGTATCAGGTATTTTGCAGATTGCGGAGATGATGCCATTGCACTATATATTAATGTGCAATATAATACCGACATACATTTTATTCAAAAAAATATAAAGGACGATTTTATTGCCTTTTACTATGATTTAAACCAAACTGAATCAAAAAAAACTAATGAAGTATTTTGCGATATAGGCCGTTTCGGATATAACTTATCAATTATTGATGGGGCACTGGATACAGATTACAGTGTGCACAAAGGCAGCTCGACATTTATTCTATGCATTTTTATAAAGAAATTAAAAATAAAACAGTATATCAAAAAGACACCTGCTTTTGCAGAAAAGCTTGACAAGATAATGGATTCAAAAAAAAATATCTTTATTAAATTTGATAGGATTTCCTTGAAAAGCAATCTAATATTAAAGGAACTTCAAAACGAAACAGTTGGTACAGGTACTTTTAGTTTAAGAATTAATGCGGCTGTCCACTTACTGATTTCTGATTATTTAGATCAGATGACAAACGAAAGTATTGTGATAGAAAAGATCAATTATGAAGATGTAATGACCATAATCAATATTCAAAATTTTTTATTTGAAAATTATCAATACAAATTTCCTTCCATTACAGCACTTGCTAAAAAAGCAAATATGTCTGAAACAAAGTTTAAAAGACTGTTCATAAAAATTTCTGGAACTACCCCACATATTTTTTTTACAGACAATAAGCTATTTAAAGCTAAGGAACTTCTTTCTGAAAAAAGAAATAATATTTCTGAAATAGCAGCTATGCTAAATTTTGAAAGCTATTCATACTTCATTGCAAAATTTAAAAAAAAGTTCGGCATATCTCCCCTAACTTTTTTACAGAAAGCATAATTACTTTTATGCCGTTTTGCACTTTAATATAATTTAGTTTTCATTTTTCCTATAATCATTTTTTTTAATAAAATCATGAATAGGCCTTCTTCTAAAGAATTTGAAGTAGAGCTCTGAAAAATAATTTAATTGTGAATAATTTAAATCTTCGACCAATTCAGTTAAGGTATAGTAATTACCGCTTAATAGTTTTTCATGAGCTAGTTTCATTTTTGCCTCATGAAACATATTTTGGGCAGTTTTTTTAAAATATTTTTTAAATAAATTCTTAAATTTAGTTTCAGACATTCCTGCTTTCTGGGCAAGAACCTGTATTGTTGGAAATGCTTTGTCTATATTGCTTAGTAAGTAAGCCTCTGCTTTTAGTATCCCTCCCTCGTCCCAAGCTGAAATGTGACTTTTCGCTACAGTGCCTAATTTAAGCAGAACATTAGAAATTAGACGAAGAGAAATGCCTTTTAAACTAACCTCATAAGAAGAATCCCTGAATGACATATCTTTTAAATTAATCAGCTGCAATAAACTGTCTGCATCAAGATCATCAATATAGATTTTTTTTCTGTCGAATACGATTGCTTTTTTTATAAGTTCACTCTCTGGATTCTCTTCTATTAATTCATTCATCAGAAGATTATCGATAAATAGTCGCAAAGCAAAAATTCTATGTCCTATTACAGGCTCAAAACAATATTTCCCCTGATTTTTGAATATGGAAAGACCTCGCTTTATATTATTCCCCATTTTATAGGTAGAACTTTCGAGATGCATTTTATTCTCTTGCTCACTTAAATCAAAATGAAACACATATCGATTTACACCGTCTTTTATACGGTTAATCTTCAATTCAGATGATAATGTAAAATCCATAACAATGGCTGCAACTCCAGGAACAACCTGAATAAAAAAAGTATGTCCCAAACCCAGTTTTTCGGGAAAAACCAATAGTTTTTCATCCAAAAATGACGCATGAAGCGTCTTAGCCATTTCCTGCTGCCATTCAGGTGTAACGCAGTAAAACCGGTGTTTACTATACATTCCTTTATATTTTACATTGAAAAATGATTAACTTTTTTTAACTATAGTAAAGGTAACCTTTTTTACAACTTAAACACTTAACTTTTAACAGATTAAACAAAAGTACCTTTTTATTTTATCAAAATCTTTAAACAAAATCAATAAAACTAAATGTTTACGAGGTATAATATTTTAGACTGAAAAAAAGCTTTTTATCTTAGCCACCATATGTACAACTTCTATTCCTGCCAATGTTCTTCTGGCAGACTCAAAAATTTTAAAAACCCAAACAGTTTTGTATCTGCAATTTAAATATTCATGTAAATAATTTTCAATATATGAGATTCCAAACTGATATAATAT
The DNA here is from genome assembly GCF_027111275.1 of Flavobacterium luteolum. Taxonomy (NCBI): domain Bacteria; kingdom Pseudomonadati; phylum Bacteroidota; class Flavobacteriia; order Flavobacteriales; family Flavobacteriaceae; genus Flavobacterium; species Flavobacterium luteolum. Next base: position 332,499 of record NZ_CP114286.1, read on the forward strand.
GACAAAAGCCTGATTGCGCAATCAGGCTTTTCAAAAATATTTCACATTAATTTAAAAAAACTTTTTTTCTCACAATAGCTAAAATAAAAAAAACAATTCAAACTTAAATTAAAAAACAAACGCTCTCAAGGTATCATTATTGGTTCATGCTTAAATAAAGATAACCCGCAGTTGTTACTTCTTTTTGATCTGAATTTTGATATCTGAGAATATAATAATAAGTACCCGTTGGGAGTCCTTTGCTTTGATTAATCACAGCTCTTCCATTAGAATAGCCCTCAAAAGCATTGTTTTGATTATTGTATCCATCGGTATGAAAAACAATTACTCCCCAGCGGTTATAAATTTCAACCGTGTTTTTTGGGTAACATTCAATACCATCAATTGTAAACCTATCATTTACACTGTCTCCATTTGGAGAAAATGCGTTATGAACGACTACTTGGCAGCCCACTATATCAAGAACTGTCGGGTCATTGTCCTCATTGGTTGGCGACGATTTGTCGGACAGGTCACTAACATCTTCCCCATTAGGATTTACAGGTGTTGGAGGCCCTTTCGCTTCTGCTAAAGCCTGGTTGACAACTTGACCTTTTGCTAAATCATCTGAAGTGATAACATAATCAGCTCTATAAAGCCATTTCTCATTTGTATCTAGATATCCGTTTGAATTAAGATCTCCCGTTTTACTACTCGAATCTACAGGATCAAGTGCAGGTGTTGACATTCCAGGAAGCGGATCTGTTACTTTTACATTACTTAAACGCGTATTTCCGATATTGCTTACCGTAAAAAGATAACTTATCACATCGCCCACTTTTGCATTATTAAAGTTTCCACTAAATGAAGAAATCTCCTTAACAATTGCAATTTTTGGAATATTTGGCAACGGAACTACAGTACAAGTTGGACAATTCGGATCATAATACTCATCATCCGGCTTAACAGGATTAGTTGGGTCTTCGGATGTATCATTTACTACCGTACCTCCAGGATTATCTGGTGTCGGCGGTGTGTTACCTTGAGCAATCGCGCTATTGTAAATTACTCCTTTCTCAAAATCTGACTCCTTGATTGTATAAATTAACTGAGCCCTGCCCGTTTGTCCGGGATCCAAAGTGCTAGGCGTTAGTGATAAATTAGTTATGCCTAAAAATTGATCGTTGATTTTTACATTTTCTAATCTAATATTTCCTGTATTCTGCGCTGTAAAAGTGTATGTAATTGTTTCATTTACATCAGGAAAACCATTTCCGTTACTATCATTAGATGCGGTGAAGGAAGCATCTTTATATAATAAAATTGACGGTTGTGGTATAATTGGAGTCAAAATCACACTATCTTGATCATTTTCTGCTGGATCATTGTTGTTTGGAGTTGAATTTGGATCAAAATTATCCGAAGCAATTATTTGAGCTACATTTTTGTATTCATCCGCTGATCCAGTCGAATTATTGACTCTAACTCTGTAAACCAATGAAACAGGATTATTAACAGAAACATTAAAAGTCGGCCACGTAATTGTGCTTCCAGATAATACTCCGCCGTTGTTTGCACTAATAAAAGTATAACCAGACGGTAATACATCATTAGCACGTACACCAGTAGCGTCATTTGGTCCAAGATTACTTACAGTTATTGTAAAATCAACCTGATCACCAACGAACGGCGACATATTGCTTACCGATTTTGTCAAAGCAATATCAGAACAGAAAATAACTGTTAGATCAACTTTTAACGCATTGCCAATACTATTTTCACAAATAGCATTGTTTTGCACTGTAACGTAGTAAGATGTAGTTGCCGTTATAGCAGGCGTCACAAAGGTCGGGCCTGTATAAAGCAAAACAGATAAATTAGCATCTTGATACCATTTGAAAATAGGATTAGTAATAGCACTAGAAGCTGTAATTGATGCACTGCCTCCAGTACATAACGAAGCATTTGAAGTAGTTGCTGAAATATCAGAAGCCAAAGCCAAAGGATTGACTGTTGCCACAACCGCTTTTCTTGTGTTGACGGCGTTTTCGCAGACTCCATCGCCGCTTACGCTGACATAATACGTTGTCGTTGCTGCCGGAGTTACAGTATAAGTATTTCCTGTAAAGAGTGCCGTAGTCGTTGTCTGATCGGCATACCATCTGAAAATTGGTGTTGTTACTCCAACTGATGAGGCTGTAAGCGTTGTCGATGAACCCGCACAAATTACAGCATCGGAAGCTGTGATATCAGCATCCAAACCTAATCGATTCACAGTAACCATAACCGCTTTTCTGGTATTAATGGCATTCTCGCACACTCCATCACCGCTTACGCTGACATAATACATTGTCGTTGCTGCAGGAGTTACGTTATAAGTATCTCCCGTAAAAAGTGCTGTAGTTGTTGTCTGATCGGCATACCATGTAAAAACTGGCGTTGTTATTCCAGTAGTTGAAGCTGTAAGCGTTGTCGATGAACCCGCACAGATTATAGCATTAGAAGCCGTTATATCAGTATCCAAACCTAATCTATTAACTGTAACCACAACCGCTTTTCTGGTATTGATGGCATTCTCGCAGACTCCATCACCGCTTACGCTGACATAATACGTTGTCGTTGCTGCAGGTGTTACACTATAAGTATCTCCAGTAAAGAGTACCGTAGTCGTTGTCTGATCAGCATACCATCTAAATACCGGTGTAGTTACTCCCACAGACGAGGCAGTTAGCGCAACCGATGAGCCTGCACAAACTACTGCATCTGAAGCCGTGATATCAGCATCCAAACCTAATCGATTCACAGTAACCAAAACCGCTTTTCTGCTATTGATGGCGTTTTCACAAACTCCATCACCGCTTACGCTGACATAATAAGTTGTCGTTGCTGCAGGAGTTACATTATAAGTATCTCCTGTAAAAAGTGCCGTAGTTGTTGTCTGATCAGCATACCATCTGAATACTGGTGTATTTACTCCTGAAGACGAAGCAGTTAGCGCAACCGATGAGCCTGCACAGATTATAGCATCAGAAGCCGTTATATCAGAATCTAAACCTAATCGATTCACAGTAACCACAACCGCTTTTCTGGTATTGATGGCGTTTTCACAGACGCCATCACCGCTTACACTCACATAATACGTTGTCGTTGCTGCAGGTGTTACACTATAAGTATCTCCCGTAAAAAGTACCGTAGTCGTCGTCTGATCAGCATACCATCTGAATACTGGCGTAGTAACCCCAGTGGATGAAGCTGTAAGCACAGTCGATGAACCAGCACAAATTGCGACATCTAAGGCCGTGATATCAGAATCCAAGCCTAATCTGTTGACAGTAACCACAACTGCTTTTCTGGTATTAATGGCGTTTTCACAGACTCCATCACCGCTTACACTCACATAATATGTTGTCGTTGCTGCAGGTGTTACACTATAAGTATCTCCTGTAAAAAGTACCGTAGTCGTCGTCTGATCAGCATACCATCTGAAAACTGGCGTTGTTATTCCAGTAGCTGAAGCTGTAAGTGTAGTTGATGAACCCGCACAGATTACAGCATCTGAGGCCGTGATATCAGCATCCAAACCTAATCTGTTGACAGTAACCACAACTGCTTTTCTGGTATTGATAGCGTTTTCACAGACGCCATCGCCGCTTACGCTGACGTAATACGTTGTCGTTGTTGTCGGAGTTACGTTGTAAGTATCTCCAGTAAAGAGTGCCGTAGTCGTTGTCTGATCAGCGTACCATTTGAAAACTGGCGTTGTAATATTCGTTGAAGCTGTAAGCGAGGCTGATGAACCTGCACAGATTACTGCATCTGAAGCCGTGATATCAGCATCCAAACCTAATCTATTCACAGTAACCACAACCGCTTTTCTGGTGTTAATAGCATTTTCACAAACGCCATCGCCGCTTACGCTGACATAATACGTTGTCGTTGCTGCAGGTGTTACATTATAAGTATCCCCTGTAAAAAGTGCCGTAGTTGTTGTCTGATCCGCGTACCATCTGAAAACTGGGGTTGTTATTCCAGTTGCTGAAGCTGTAAGCGTAGTCGATGAACCCGCACAAATTAATGCATCTGAAGCTGTGATATCAGCATCCAAACCTAATCTATTCACAGTAACCACAACCGCCTTTCTAGTGTTGATCGCGTTTTCACAGACTCCGTCACCACTTACGCTGACGTAATACGTTGTCGTTGTTGCCGGTGTTACAGTATAAGTATCTGCTGTATTTAATACTGTGGTACTTGTCTGATCAGCATACCATCTGAAAACTGGATTTGTTATTCCAGTAGCTGAAGCTGTAAGTGTAGTTGATGAACCCGCGCAAATGACAGCATCGGAGGCTGTGATATCAGAATCCAAGCCTAATCTGTTGACATTTACTACAACCGCTTTTCTGGTGTTGATGGCATTATCGCAAATATTAGTTCCTCTCACACTAACATAATAGGTAGTCGTGGTTTGTGGCGAAGGATCATATACCGCTCCGACTGATAGCGGATCCAGAGAAGTTTGATCAGCATACCAAAAAAATTCAGGATTACTGATTGTTGATGATGCGGTTAAAACTGCGACGTCTCCTAAACAAATAGTTTGATCAGCAGCATCAATATCTGCTGCCGTCGCCAAAGGATTCATTGTAACTGTTACTGGTTTTCTTGTATTTGGTGCATTTTCACAAACATTGTCTCCGCTAACACTTATAAAGTAAGTTGTATTTACTGTTGGAGATACTGTATAAGTGTCTCCAATATTTAATACTGCTGTTGTCGTTTGATCGGCATACCATCTAAAAATTGGAGAAGAGACAGTTGATGAAGCACTAAGAACTGAAGCTTCGCCTGGACATGTTGTAGTATCAGCAGCGGTGATATCGGTAGCAATTCCTAAAGGATCAACATTCACAACAACGGCTTTTCGTGTATTAATTGCATTCTCACAGACTCCGTCACCGCTCACGGTGACATAATAAGTTGTCGTTGATGCCAGAGAAACATTATATGTATCTCCCGTACTCAAAACTGTTGTACTTGTCTGGTCTGCATACCATCTAAAAACGGGCGTGGTAACATTGGTTGTTGAGGCAACAAGACTCACGGAAGATCCTGCGCAAATTGTTTCATCCGCAGCAGCGATATCTGAATCCAAAGCCAAAGTATTTACATTTACTGTTACTGCTTTTCTTGTATTTAATACATTTTCGCAAACTCCATCCCCGCTTACACTTACGTAATATGTTGTAGTTACGGCTGGAGAAACAGTATAAGTATCTCCAGTGAAGAGAACTGTAGCACTTGTTTGATCAGCATACCATCTAAAAACGGGCGTTGTCACGGTAGTTGATGAAACTGCCAGTGCTGCAGAAGAACCAGCACATATTGTTGCGTTTGTACTTACTATATCAGAATCAAGCCCTAAAGAATTTATTGTTACTGTAATGGGTTTTCTATTATTGATCTCATTCTCACAGACATCATTACCTTTTACACTTACATAATACGTTGTAGTTGAGGTTGGAGAAACAGTATACGTTGTACCAGTATTAATTGCTGTCGTACTGGTTTGATCAGGATACCATGTAAAGGTAGGATTACCGATAGTCAATGTACTTACTGTTAGCGTAGCACTACCGCCGGGACAGACTGCACTGTCTGCACCCGTAATATCAGATGCGATAGCGGAGGCATTAACATCTACAGTAATCGTTCTTGTTGTTGCAGCTGATGGGCAACCACTCAAGCCAGTTATCGTATAGGTAATTGTTGCAGTTCCCGGTCCATTACCAGTAATTACCCCATTTGCATCTACAGTGGCAATACCAGGAAAATCTGTACTCCAAAGTCCGCCCGGGTCGCCATCAGTAGTAAAAAGGGTTGTATCTCCCGGACATAAATTCTGTTTTCCTGATAAAGTCCCCGGATTAGCTTGAATAATATTTACAGAATAAACAGAAGGTATAACCGGACAACTTCCGGTTTGTATTATTGTGTATTTTATATTTGTTGTACCACGTGCAACGCCCGTTACTACACCACTTGCATCAACTGTCGCAATTGTTATATCTTCACTTTCCCATAATCCGCCGGGAGTTCCAGTCGAAGTTAATGCAGAAGTACCGTTAACACAGATATCCTGATTTCCAGATATTATACCTGATTCTGCAGCGTCTTCTACTGTAATTGACCTTGTAACCGATACATCAGTACAACCTCCTGTTCCACTAACTGTATAAGTTATTGTTGTTGTACCTGGCAATATTCCGGTAATTATACCACTGCTGTCAACAGTTGCGATCGTTGTGTCGAGACTTGACCATGAGCCACCCGCATCACCATCAGAACTAAAAGTTGTTGTTGCGCCTTGGCAAATATTTTGTGTTCCTGACAAATTTCCAGCATTTGGAGGCGCTGTTATGGTCAATGTTACCGGAGTTCGCACAGAAGTTGTGCAACTGCCATTATTTCCCTGTGCATAATACGTTACGGTTCCTACTGTGCTTAGTGTTGGAGATGCTACAATATTTCCAGCAGTCGCGGCATCATACCAAACTACAGATTGACCTGTAGGAACGCTCGCAGTTGCTGTCAGCGTGGTTGGAGAACATCCTTGAGAGGCAACTGTTGTATTGACTGGTACGCTTGCAGCAGTCAACGTAATTAATGCATTATTTGAAATATTCCCATCAGCATCTCTGCCGTTATATGCCATTGGAGTTGGTGCTATTACACTGCTGGATTGAGGTTCAAAAGTAACTTGACCAGCTGAATTAACTTCCCAAACTCCTTCTCCCAGAATAGTTATTGAAACAATATCCCCTTCTCCATCGGTAATAATATTTGTCCCTGTTCCCGGATTAACCAAACTTACAGTTGAGGGTACAATTGCATTTCCAGTAGTATCATTGGACAAAATATTTATTGCCCCCGAAGGACTTCCTACATTGAAACAAGCTACATCTGGCGAAGCAGCTGGAAGTCCAATTGCATAATCTTCTACTTCTCCATCCATAAATGCACCGCCTGTATCAGAAGTTGTAATTGCTTCTGTCGTTGTTCTTACTCTTAAATAAGTTCTGGCATGACCTGCTGTATTAGTCAAAGTAACATTATTCCAAGTAAGATTAACGCTTCCTGTCAATGTTCCTGCCGGCGTTGTTGCGGTAGTCCCTTCTGACGGCTGAAATACGCCGTCATTATTCCAGTCAATCCACGCCACATAATTTGCGGGCAGTCCTGTATTATTGTGAAAAGTAGTAGAAACTGTATAACTGCTGATTAATTGTCCATTGTTTGTCAATGGCGGAATGGTCTGTATTCCATCATCATCAACAGAAGCGTCTGCCAATACAGATGGCGAACCATCGGGTTCAGTGTAATTAGTATCTCCTAAAATAAGTGTTCCAACAACGCCGTGAGATGGCCCACCGGAAGCTAGCAATGTTTTATAACTGTCTGGTGCGTCTCCAAAATCTGAACTAATCGTAATTACGATCGGACTTAAGCCTGATGCTTGAACATTGGCTTGACCAGTAACACTCCAAATTCCTGTCATCAAAAAGAAATCAGTTACTTTAGTAGTCGTTGATGGTGGAGTGAATAGTACCTGATGGTTTAGATCATCAGGAGTACCAGATCCTCCACTAGTTGTCTGTCTTCTGATAGTCATATTATTAGGTAATGCCGCCGCCGCTGTTGCTCCAATTGAATTACTTACTAAAGTTCTCCAACTGTGATTTGCAGCAGAAGTATTGATTGATTGATTGATAAGCTGTCCAGTGATCCCGCCAATAATATATGGAACATACGTATTGCCATCATAACCAAAAAAAGCAACCCATTCAGCGTTTCCATTTGGTGTTCCATGAACACCATCAATATCCAAAGCAAGAAAATTAATGCTGGAAATAGGTCGGCTGAAATAAATTCTAAAACCAATGCTGTTCGTACAATTATTTCCCATTCCGTTATCGGCATTCTGGGTATTCGCCATTTGAATTTTAGTGAAATTTGTTGGTGTTTTATCTCCAACATAAGCAGGAAGCGTGATTCCAGTGAATAATCCTCCAATATCTGGTCCCGCAGTTCCTGAACCCGCGGCTCCTGTAGAATGTGTGGCGCTACCTGTAGTTATCATCTGTGCTTTTACAATAGTTCCATCAGGCATTCTTTTTCCATTTGGCATTGAGCTTAAAATATCAGCAATTGAAAAACTGTAATTCGTTTGAGCAGATACACTTGTTATTAAAAACACTGTAATAAATACTAATAAGATTTTAACTGTATTTTTCATTATCGATAAATTTTAGTGTGCTATATTTTTTTCTTTCAGATAAGTTGTAGCCGACTTTACAAAGCAGTAATTATAAATTCGCTTCGTCTATTGGCTTGATGTTCTTCTTCGGTACATTGAACCCCATCTGAACATTTATTGACAAGTTGTGTCTCTCCGTATCCTTTTCCAGTCAAGCGGTCGGCTTTTACGCCATTTTTAATCAACCAATTAATTGTTGATTTTGCTCTTCGGTCAGATAAAGCTTCATTATATTGATGTGATGCTCTACTATCGGTATGTGAACGAATATCAAGTTTCATTTTAGGATACTCATTCAATACCGCTAATATTTTTTCTAAATCTATAGCCGCTTCGGTTCTGATATTGGATTTGTCCAAATCAAAGTAGATCATTTTTATACCAAAACAAACTCCTAGATCATCGCCAACAGTTACCTGGCAAATGCTTCTATCTAAAGCAATTGGCAAGCTGGTTTTTCCGTTATTTTTGGGAATAGTTATGGCTACTTCTTTAGTTTCATATTCTGCTTTTTCAGCTCGAACCTGATACGATTTACCACATTCTACAGAAAAAGAATAATTTCCTGAATCGTCTGAAATGGTAGTATTTTTAACAGCCATTTGATCGTCAAACAAAGTAACCTTAGTTTCTGGCAAAACTGCTCCTGTTTGAACATCGGTTATGACTCCATAAAGTTCCTGAATACAATTAAGTCTTCTAGTTTCTAAGAAACTATAGATGTCATCAGAACCATGCCCCCCATCTTTATTTGAACTAAAATATCCTTTTCGGGTCGTAGGGTCAATGATATAAGCAAAATCATCTTTGGGTGAATTAACATCTGAACCTATATTTTGAACATTCCTTATTTTACCATTTGAATCAATATTAGCAACAAAAACATCCAAACCTCCCAAACCGGGATGACCATCTGATGAAAAATAAATCTCATTTTCACTTGTTACATACGGGAATGTTTCTTTTCCTTCTGTGTTGATTGTATTACCAAGATTTTCTGGAGTACCATAGCCACCGTTCGAATTTATGCTGACTTTATACAAATCAGATTGTCCGATTGTACCTGGCATATCAGAAGCAAAATAAAGTGTTTTTTCATCGGGACTTAAGGCAGGATGCGCCACACTGTATGTATTGCTGTTAAAAGGAAGTTCAGTAATATTTGACCATTTATTATCTTTATCTAACGTGGCTTTATAGATTTTTATAAAGGTAGTCTTGTTCTCATCTTTTCCTTTTTTTCCATTGAGGTAATTATTTCTAGTGAAATAAACCGTTTTTCCATCACGTGTAAAAACGGGAGAAGCTTCGTGAAATTTGGTATTAATCGCAGATTTAAACTTATTTACTTTTGTCGATTTTCCGGTTTCAGCGTCAAGATCTGCATTGTAGATATTCGTAAAATATTCGCCGGTCCATTTATGTTTTCGCTGTGTAAAATTTCCGGTATCTCTAGCAGAAGCAAAATAAAGTTTGTTGTTGTAAACAAATGATCCGTAGTCTGAGTATTTGCTGTTTACCCTGGCATCTTCAATTTTATATCGACCAGAATTTGCTTTAATAATATCCAAATAATTGACATCTTCTTTATAAAGCTTGCCCCTATTATCATTTTTTGATTTCAGATAAAAATCATCCATAAGCGTATTTGCTTTGTCAGCCTCGCCTATTGATTTTAGTGATTGTGCATATCTGTAGTAATACTCTGGTTCAACGGCTGTATTCATTGCAAACAACTCGCCGTACCATTTTGAGGCGCCTGCGAAATCAGAATTAAAATAATAGGAGTTTCCTAGCTTTTTGAACATATCCTCAGACTTGTATCCTTTGTTGGCTACTTTTTCGTATGTTTTTATGGCATCGATATAGGCGTAGTTATCGTATTTTTTATCTCCAGAATTTACTTTGGCTTGCTGCGCATAACTGCCAAAAGAAAAAGTACTTACAGCTGTAAGGAAAAGTAGTGTATAGTTTTTCATGATACTTTTTTTTAGAAGAAACGAGGAGTTGTGATTTTGCCATTGTTTATGAAGAATTCATAGCGCAGAAATATTTCGTGCGAGCCAGAATTATAGTTCCTTAATTGGGTGGTTTCTTGATCGTATCCATAGCCAATATATAATCCATCTGTGATTTGAAATCCAGCCATGGCACTCACAGCGGCATCCCAACGATAGGCAACTCCTAATGTCAGTTTTTCAAAGAATAAAAAGTTAGCGGATACATCAACCTGAAGCGGCGCTCCCTCTACCATTTTTGTCAACAATGCTGGTTTAAATTTTATTTCCTGAGAAAAATTGAAAACATAACCGCCCATCAAGTAGTAATTTATTTTGTCTTTATAAATTGCTACATCATTGTCGTCATATCTGTTGGTCTGAATAAAGTTGGGGACAGACAATCCAATATAAGCTCGATCTGAATGCCAATAAATTCCAGCTCCTATATTTGGAGACACATCGCTGTCTAAGTTTTGAAATTGAGGATCACCTTGATTTTCAGGATTTAGCTTACTTGCGTCAAGATTAAAGACATCTACCGAGCCTTTAATCCCAAAAGAAAGTTTCCAAGTTTCGGAAGTCGGAATAGTATAAGATAAATCTACAGAAAATTCATTTTCATTTGTAGGTCCAATTTTGTCATTGACTAAAGACGCGCCAATTCCAATATTGCTATTGTTTATCGGAGTATTTACAGAAATTGTATTTGTTTTTGGTGCACCATCTAACCCTACCCATTGGTCGCGATGCAATGCAAAAATACTAAGCACGCCACGAGAACCGGCATAGGCAGGATTTATGTTTATTGTGTTGTACATATATTGCGTATACTGTGCGTCCTGCTGTGCATAACTGCCGCAATATCCAAATAGAAATATGTAAAAAAGTATTTTTTTCCTCATCTTTCAAATTTTTAAATTTAACATTAAGGCATGACGAATTAGTCATAAGAACTGACGCTCTTCAACAAAATCAATAAAATACATGTCTGATTAGTCAAATTAGTTCCAATAGCTTTATTGGAATCTTAAAGACTAAATCAAAGGGAAATGATAAAAATTACAGGAGTGTAATATCCGGTTTGGAAAATATAAAGCGTATCAACACTTTATTATAAGGCTTCAATTGGTTTGGCTAATAAAGAATCTTACATTTTAAGTACAAAATGACTCAAAAAAAGTGGGGCCAAAAATCGATGACAAACCAATTAAGTTTATCATGAATTGATTTATGATGGGGTAGGCAATAAAACTTAGGGCAAAAATTCACTTGAATAAAACTTATTTTATTGATCAGATAAAACAAGTCAGATAGTTCTCATATCATTTCTTTTAAAATGAGAACTGGTTAACAGTCTGCATTAAGAAAAAATCAAACAAAATAATTTTAAGATCTCTAAAGATTTAAAATTTGAGTAGTTAATCTACTCGCTCAATCATACTATTATATAAAATCTCTGATTACAAAAGTTGACAAACTTCAATAATAGTATTAAACCTCTTACAAATCTAAAACTTTTATATTGATAATCAACTATTTAGATTATTTTTTTTTTACACTTTAACACTAATGGCATTAAATCGATCTTTTTTATTTTTTTGTGCTTTTCAATTTTTCTAAAAACGTACAAAATCTCTACGGTGGTATCGTGGCACATTTAACATTCGGAAAAATGCGCCACAGAATTATACCTAAACACAGCAACCACAGAAATTAAGAAAGCTAACAACTCTTGTTTATTGAAGCAACCAAAACAAACGTATAACGCTTAATATGAGCTTTTTTAATTGCTTTTTAATCCAATAATAGATTCAATTGTTTTTGAATTATAAATTCAGTCCTTAAATAGATATAGCTGCAATGTTTTGTCTGCCTCTAAAATCTTCAAATTCTTTTAAACTATATTCCGGGCAAGCTCCTTCTTTTGAAGTAATAAAAGCACCGAGCGAAACGGCTTGCAGCATTATAGAATGAACATCATTTGTTATGGATAATCGTTTGGATAAAAGTCCGGCGAGGAATGAATCACCGCTTCCTACCGTATCAACAACCGTTATAGGAACAGCAGGGTATTGAAAAATAGCGTCCTCATTAGCATATAAAGCACCTTTGCTTCCTTTTGAAACAATTATTTCATCGATATTAAATTTCTCCTGAATATATTTAATGCTGTCACTTTCGTTTGTGTATTCTTTTCCAATTGATCCAAGAACAATTTTTAACTCAGCTTTATTGAATTTTGCGAGATGCGTTTTATACAAAAGTTCGCTGATGAGTTTGATATCATCATGTGGTTTTCTGAGATTAATGTCAAAAACATTAAAAGAACTGTTTTCAACCAACTCAAATAAGGTCTTGCGTGAAACACTATTCCGAGCAATCAAAGAACCAAATACAAGCGCATTTGCTGCTTTGACAAACTCAATATTCTTTTGGCTTGACTGAATAAAATCCCATGCCACATTTTCAGTAATCGTGTAATGCGCTTCATTATTTTCATCTATTTCAGCAATTACCGTACTAGTCGGGTGTTCTTTGATTATTTGTATTCCGTCTGAAGAAATATTCCAATTTTTTATTTTCTCAATAAGTTCCTTTCCCAACACATCCTCTCCTACACCACTAATCATTCTTGTTTTTATACCCATTTTAGATAAGTGATAGGCAACATTAAAAGGAGCTCCGCCGGCTCTTCGGTTGTTTCCTGGGAAAATATCCCATAATACTTCTCCAAAACAAACGACCTGAACTTTATTTTCGGTATTCATCATATCGATTTTTAATTATTAATATAAAAAATTAACAAGACCAAAAAGATCTTGTTAATCATAAATTACTTATTGTAAGCTGGTTTACGCCCTAAAAAGAGTATACCTCTACAGAAAACTGTAAAAACGCATGATTATCTACTGGATTCCACATCGCCCATAAACCCAAAGGCAGTTTATAGCCTTGAATCTTTGTGTTTCTCGAAAACATCAAACTTACTTCGTTTAAACCAGCTTTACTTGCAAAAAAGTTGCTTGTCTCATTTTCGCTATTATTCAGAGCAAAACTGTAACCAGCACGCCCGCTGATGCTTCATTTGCCGCTTTTCAAAAAAGGATACTCTACCGATACAAACGTAGAATATCTGTTTTCTGTGTTGGCAAGATTTCTATCTCTTCCAAAAACGACAGTGTTCCAACTCAACACTAAGGGGAACTTTTTACTAACTGTATAGTACGTTCTCAAATCCCAAAAACGTCCGGTTTCACTAGCATTATAATTGAAATATTCTTTGTTGTTATACGTCGCTTTTGGAGAAAAATTGTAGATATCCCACAATTCCGCAGAGAATTTCCCCGCTTTGAATCCTGCATAATTATTGAATTCTTTGTATGAACCATCAGCAGTTCCTCCTGCCCAAAATCCGCCGTAAAAGTGATCATACTCTAAATAAATATTTCCAGTATATGTCAATCCTGCGGCCACTTCTAACCCTCTCCAAAGATGAGAATTTCTAATCTGCAAAGCGGAATGAAGATTTTGGTTTATAAAATTATCTTTTATAGAATCGTTTTGAGCCTGAACATTTGTACACAAAAGAAAAATCGTTAATATTATTGTTTGTAAGGCTGTTTTACTTTTTAAATGGCTTATAGTTATCATTATTATTTTTTGTTGATTTTGACTTTTAATGCGATGCGTGAATTATTTCTTCTTGTTTTCCTGTGACTATTTGCCTGTCTTGGGTTCTAATTTTATAACCAAACAATGCATAAGACAGCATGAACAATTCACAAGCTACATTTAGCAGCCAAGTGTATCTCCAAGAGTGAAAAAAATCAGCTAAACCTCCTTGAACCAGTGTAAATACCGCTCCACCAAATACCGCTGAAACAAATATTCCAGAAGCCTTTGAGGTGTATTTGCCCAAATCTTTTATGGCAAGTGAGAAGATGCAGCTCCACATTGAAGAGTGGAATAGTCCTACAGCAACTAAATACCATAAATTTTCCTGAAAAATAGAAGTCAGAATAAGAATCGTTGCGATTGTCGTGGTTACTGCCAGCTGTACTTGGGCAGGAATTTTATTAAAGAAACTTGAGATTGCTCTACCTACAAGAAATCCTCCCCAATAAAGTGTTGATAATAATGCGTGAACACCGAAATCAATTCCTCCAATAATCATATCTTCTCTTCCGAAAAAAGTTATCGGATTTCCTGATTTAATTCTTTCTAAAGCATATAAATTGATGTTTGCACCAATTGCAACTTCTGTTCCCACATAAAAGAAGATCGCCATTACCCCAAGTGTAAAATGTCTGAATGAAAAGACGCTTCTCTCCAACACTTCTCCTTCTGCAACACGCGTATGAGGCAAATCTGGAATGTTTAATTTTTTGGTCAAAAATATAACCGCAATAATACAAAGTATCAAAATCGATAACGGCGTTATCAATTGTTTGATTTGGATGCTTTCGATAGAAATTCCGCTGAACATAATTACCGTAACAAAGAATGGAGCCGATGTTGTTCCGATAGAATTGATACCCGTAGTGATATTCAGTCTTTGAACAGGTTGCGTTCCAGGCAAATCATATGAAGCTATATACGGATTTACAACAACTTGTATCACCGCCGCCGAACAACCCATGATGTATGAACCACAAAGGAAAATTAAATAGCCATACGGAATTGTGACCGCGCCAATCGTTAAGTTAAAATGCGGAAAATTATGCCCTATTATTGTTGAAGTTAGATAAACTGAAAGTCCGAGCACGATAAACATCAAACCTCTTATGATGGTTTTCTTGTATCCGTACTTGTTCACCCATCTGCTTCCGAGCGTTCCGTTTACCAGGTAACCAAGAAAGAAAAAGAAGGATATTAAAGTGGTAAGTGTATTTTTTATATCACCTGCTTCCGTCAAAAAAGTTCCTTTTAGTGGTGCCTGCAACTGCTCGTTGATTGTCGTTAAAAAACCTACAATAAAGTAGATAAACGTAACAATAACAAAAGGCATTAATTTATTAGTTGATTTCATAATTTTATGGTTTGGTTGTTAAATAGTTTCTAATGTTTTTGCTATTCCGTTTGTCTTGATATTTTCTGCAAAAGCGCTGTACTGGCTCACAAAACGCTCATATGATTTCAATTTGACATTTTGAAAAGCAGACAACTCTAAAAAGTCTAGTACATTGTCGCTGTCGATTAATTTTTGATCATCTGGAGTCAACCAAGGTTCGTTTATTTCATAAGAAATACCTTTGTCATCTACTTTATATTTCAGGTAATGACGGTACGAAGCAATCAAGAAAGTTACCCTTGTTAAATCTTTGTCATCCTTTAGCATTTTGGTAAGATTCGGAACAACATAAACCGGAAATTTGGATATTCCATCAGAGCACAAACGGCTTATTTGATCACTTACGGCTTTGTTTGCAAATCGTTCGATAAGTGTGGTTTTGTAAAGCTCAAGATCTGTTTTTTCAGGCGCTGGAACGTACGGAGTAATGTCAATATCCATAAAATCTTTTAATAATTTCTTGAATATCGGATCGTGCATCGCATCATCTACTTTTCTGTATCCAAACAATAAAGAAGGATAAGAAAGCAATGTGTGAGAAGCATTCAGCAAACTAAGTTTCATGTTTTCGTACTTCGTAACATCTTGCGTAAACTCAACACCAACTTTTTCTAAAGCCGGTCTTCCTGCAGCAAAATTATCTTCGATAACCCATTGAATAAAGTCTTCGCAATATACTGGCGCTTGGTCGTTTAAACCGCTTTTTTTATTTAGAGATTCTACGTCAGCGGGCGTTGTAGCAGGCGTAATTCTGTCAACCATGCTATTTGGAAACGTTACATTTGTTTTTACCCAAGCAGCAAGATCTTTGTCTTGTGCTTCGATAAATGTTGTAAACGCTTTTTTGGTCACGTTTCCATTATGCTGAAGATTATCACAGGAAAGGATTGTGATTCCTCCATTTCCATTGGCTTTACGCTTTCTCAAACCTTCGGCAACAAAACCGAAAACAGTTTTTGGTTGAGATGGATTAGCAAGATCGTGCTGCACATTTTTATCTTCCAAAATAAATTCGCCACTGGCCTTATCTATATTGTAACCACCTTCAGTAACGGTAAGTGTCACTATTTTTGTAGCAACGTCTGCGATTTTATCTGAAATAGCATTTGGATTTTCTACTCCCCAAATTAATTCTACGAGAGAACCAATTTTAATAACCTCATCTATTCCGTTTCTGCCGCAAATTGTGAGTGAATATTCTCCGTCTTGGTTTTTCAGTTTTTTTACAATCGTTTCATCCGAAGGCAAAAGTGCTACGCCGCAAATTCCCCATTGCTGTTGCGTAGGATCTGCTAACAGTTTATTAATATAAAATTCTTCGTGTGCACGGTGAAAATTACCAATTCCAATATGTACTATTCCAGTCTGTACATTTTCTCTTTCGTATTCGTAATGAGTGACTTGTATTTCCATTTTTATATTTTTTATGTATCTTTTCTTTAATTTTAAGCTAATTTATAAGACAATAAATGAAAACGTTATAGTTGCGTTTCTAAAACAGCCTGCAAACGTTACCGCAAACGTTTGCAAAATCTGCAAACGTTTGCATGCAACAGAAATAAATTATTATTCTATATTTGTTTTTTTGTACTAAATTACACACGATTATGAAATCGAAACCCGTAACAATCAAGGATTTATCAAAACACTTATTTTTATCAATCTCGACAGTATCAAGAGCTTTAGCCGATAATAAAAATATCAGGCAAGAAACCCGTGATAAAGTTTTAGAAGCTGCCAAAGTATTGGGATACAAGCCAAATCTTACGGCAGTAAACTTAAAGTCAGGAAGAACTTTTAGTATAGGTGTGATTGTTCCTGAAATGATTACACCTTTTGCATCTCAGGTTTTAGAAGGAATTCAAGAAATTTTATATCCAAAGGGTTATCGCGTAATTGTAGCACAATCTGATGAAAATCCGGAGACAGAGTATAAAAACATTCTTCTTATGGAACAGTTTCAAGTAGATGGCATCATCATTTGTCTTTGTGACCAGACTTTAAATAATGATTTATATTTAAAAATTCAAAATAGCGGAATTCCTTTGGTCTTTTACGATCGGATTCCGAAGGATATGGATGTATCTCAAGTATTGGTAAACGATTATACAAAATCGCTTTTTATGGTCGAACACCTTATCGAAACAGGTAGAAAACGTATTGTTCACTTAAAAGCTCCTCCGTCTATATATAATTCTGTTGAAAGATTAAAAGGGTATCAGAAAGCATTGGAGAAACATAAAATTCTTTATGATCCTTCTCTGGTTATTCAAGCTGGACTAACTTTTGAAGACGGAATGAGGGCTGCGGCACATTTGCTCGAAAATAAAATCGAATTTGACAGTATTTTTGCCTTTACAGACACATTGGCAATCGGAGCAATGAATTATTTGCGTGAACAAAATATCACGGTGCCACAACAAGTTGCTATAGCGAGTTTTTCAGGAACAAAACTTTCAACGCTTGTTTACCCGCAATTGACTACTGTAGAACAACCTTTGGAACAAATGGGACGTACAGCTGCTGAGATTATACTCAAAAAAATAGCCAACAATTCGGTTATCAACGAAACCATAATATTAGATGCTGCAATCAAAATAAGAGCTTCAAGTGTGTCGTGTATTCCAGAAAAAAAAGAACAATTGTAATATTGAACCTCTTTCTTCTTCAATCAAACATTTATATATTTTCCAACTTAAAAGTAAAAAATAGAAGAAGGAAAAACAATTGGAAAATTAAAATGTAATATTCTAAATAATTAATATGCAGCTAATAAAACATTAAAAAAGAAGCTTCATCTCACTGCAAAAAATCCTAGTCAGAGATTAGGACTTTTTGTAGAATGGAACTAAAAATAAAAAACTGCAAATCCTAAGTAGATTGCAGTTTTTTTTATTTATCTAAGTATAAAACCGTTTTTCATTGGGTCTTTTGGATCTATCAAAAATGTATTTATGCCTGTCACAAAAGCTGTCCCTTCAACTTGTGGAATTACAGCTTTAAAAGGGCCAAATTTTTCCTCTCTAACAAGAGATCCTTTAAAAGTACTTCCGGTAATGCTTTCTATGGTAATAAACTCATTTAAATTTATAGCATTTCTAGCTTTTTCAATCGCAACTCTTCCAGAAACACCAGAACCTGTTGGAGAACGATCAACTTCTCCATCGGCAAACACACAAACATTTCGGCTATGATTTGAAATATTCATCGGTTCATCGATAAAAATAGTTCCGTATAAAAAGCTCAAATCTTCTTCAAATGGATGTTCAATTTCTTTATCACGATTCATTACGGCATGTTTTATGTCGACGCCATTTTGAATAATCGCTCTGTAATTCTCTTCGGTTAAACCAAAATTCAAACGTGTATTTTTCCTCAAATCCACATAAGCATAAAAAGCGCCGCCATAAGCCAAATCATAAACAACATCACCAATGCCCGGAACATTGACCACACGATCTAAACCTACGACAAAACTTGGCACACAATGAAACCTCACTCCTATTACTTCTCCATTTAATACGGTCACAAATGAAAAAATTCGGCCGCATGGCGCATCAATTTTTAATTCATTTTCACCTTCTTTTACTTTGATCCAATTCATTTTTGCTGCAAGAGTACTTATCGCAATAATCGCATGACCACACATGCTGCTGTATCCTTCATTATGCATAAAAAGAATTCCAAAATCTGCATCTTCATCGTTTGGCGGAAGCAAAATACAGCCATACATATCAGCATGACCGCGAGGTTCAAACATCAATGCAGTTCTTAAATAATCGTAGTTTTCTTTTATATCTCTTCGGTATTCTAAAACGGTATTTCCTTTAAGCTCTGGAAAACCAGAAACAATTACGCGCAAAGACTCGCCACCTGTATGCATATCGATTGTTTTGATTTGCAGTACAGAGGCGTCTGCTTTATAATCTATATTATTACAAATATTTTGGTAGGTATTAGACATTTTTTTGTGTTTTTAAATTATATTCTTCATAAAAATATCCTGCTGCAACAAGATCTTCTAAAGCATGTCCAACAGACTTAAAATAAGTGATTTCGGTATGCGAAGTTCTGCCTTGCTTTGTATTGCTGCACAGTTCAAACAAATCTGCTTTGATTGTTTCTTTGGTGATAATTCCACTCGTAAGCGGAATCAAGATATCGCCGCTTTCTTTTAGTCCGCCCTGGTATGTATCAAGAAAAAGACTTGATTTTAAGACTGCTTCGTCATCGGCCTCACGCATGTCCTTTTTATATGCGCCAACAAGATCTAAATGCTGTCCTGGTTTGAGCCATTTACCAAAAACAAGCGGAACGGGCGATAAAGTTGCTGTCGAAATAATAGCTACTTGAGAAATAACTTCTTCTATTGTTGGAACTGGTGTACAGATCAGTGAAGAATTTTTGAATGCATCGCACACCATTTGTGCTTTTTCTATAGTTCTTCCCCAAACGTAAACTTCTTTTATAGGCCTAACACTTGCATGCGCTTTAATTAAATTAATAGCCAGCGCTCCTGTACCAATCATTAGCATAGACGAAGCATCTTTTTGCGAGAGGTAACTGCTCGCTAAAGCAGATGTTGCCGCAGTGCGTTTACCTGTCAGTGATTTTGCTTCTAGAATTGCTTTTATATTTCCTTTATGCCCATCGAGATAAATGTAAGTTCCTTGAATTGAAGGCAAGTCATATTTACCATTATTAGGACTTACAGTGACTATTTTTACTCCTAAATCTTTACCCGCCTGAAACGCTGGCATTAACAATAGTGTAGAATCTTTACCTTCTTCTGGATTAGGATAATCATGATGATGACGCATAGGCACTTTGATGTCTGGGGTCGAAAACCCAGTCCGAAGCCTTTCTATAAGTTCTTTAAAATTGCATTTTTCTTCAATGAAATGATCTGAAATAAATTGTATTGGTTCCATGTATTTTGTTGAAATTTCACTAAAAATAGAAGATTATTTTATCGCAATACTATTTCACCTACAATCAGATAATATAGGTCAAATTAGGGTTAATATAATACCAATTATCTACTTCGTTAATATTGTTCATTGGATAGAAAATCAAAAAAAAATTCTATTGAAGTAGTCTTCAATTCGAAAAGCAGAATAATACATACTAAAAAAAGTAAATCTACTTACTATGCCATCAAAGTTAGTTATACAAGTTTTTTTTGTTATTTTAGTTTTATCAATACCTTTCAAAAAGCCAAATTTTAATAATTATCTCAAAAGAGAATCAAATGAACCTGAATTTTTATCAGCCTAAAAATGAAACTTTAAAAAAATATATTGAGGGATATTACTTTATTTCAAAAGATAAAAATTCAGGATCTGTACAATATTTCACTTTCCCTAATAATTTCTGCATTTTAACCACAAATGAAGATTTAGACGTTGAAGTACAAAACAACGAAGTTATTATAAAGTCATCGCCAATAAAAAACATAATGACATGTGTAGTTTCTCGTTATACCAAACCAATGAAAATACATTATAAAGAGCTTATAAATGAAGTTACTATTTACTTTAAGCCATTAGGAATAAGTCAGTTTTTACCCAATTCAAAAAATATTTTTTCAGAAGGAACTATTTTAGATTTTACTTTCATACCTGACTTTAATGATAAAATGATTGAAATTTTCAGTCTACCCAAAGACAGACAAAGTCAGGAACTTGAAAATTATTTGCTTTCTAAATTACAAATCAAAAAATTTTCTTTAATTGAAAAAATACTTGAGGCCATTGAAACTGATGAGAAGATTGAAGAAATTGCACAAAAGCACCAAATAAGCAGGCAATATTTGAATAAAATATTCACAAAACACATTGGTAAATCGCCTTCAGAATATCGAAAAATACACCGCTTTAGAAATTCAATTCTTAAACAGAAAGAAAGCAAGAATTTTTCCGAATTATCTCAGTATGATTTTTATGATCAATCTCATTTTATTCGCAATTTTAAAGAATTAACTAATAGGAATCCCCAAATATTTTTCAAAAACATAGATACAGAAAAAGAAAATATTTGGCTGTTTGTCTAAACAGTTTCCATTTGTACAATTCTACAATTTTGGGTTAATCTACTTTTACCAAGTTCGAAATCTATATGAAATAAAAAAATCCCAAAAAACATGAACTGGCAAAAAATCCATCTTTACTTACACACATTCTGTCGATATTTTCTAGCTACAATTATAATTTTATATGCTTATGGCAAAATATTAAAAACCCAATTTGTATCACAGCCAAGCGTATACGATATGCCAATTGGCTCATTAGATGGTTTCCGTCTTACCTGGTATTATTATGGTTACTGCTATTGGTACCCAATTGTTATTGCCGTTACGCAGATTATAAGCTCACTCCTACTCTTTTTTAGAAAAACGACCAGAATTGGAATTGTTCTTTTCCTAAGTTTTATGATCAATATTCTTCTAACAGATTATGCTTATGATATTAATGCAAAAGAAATTGCAATAACATTAACTCTAATGGCATTGTTTGTATTTTTCTCTGATTACAAAGTTTTTTACAAATATTTTTTAGAAGAACCACCATTGTTCCAGAATAGCGACAGACCTAAATGGGTAAACAAGATTAGCATCATTAAATTCATTTATATTCCCGCTGTATTCATTGGTTTCTTTATCATGTTCAGTATTTTGAAGAAAGAATACATGTCGCAGGATGATTTTTATGGAACTTGGGAAAATCTTCAAACAAAAGAAAGATTGCATTTTGAGAATCTGAATAATTTTCAACTTAACAAAGCAGATCATTTAAAAAGCACCGTAAATGGAGAATACTCGTTTACAAAAGATTCTTTAACTTTAAAAGCAAAGGATAAACAGAATAAAACAAAAGAGTATCTAAAAGGAAAATATAAGTTATTAAAATCTAATTTAATCATTACAACCACTACCGATGATCTAAAATTTATAAGAATTAGATAAAAACAAATCTGAGAAAACATTAAAGACCTGATGAAGATGATGAAAAATAAATCAACTTTATCTTTATTCAAAAAAAACCTTAAAAGAATTCTATAGGTTCTTTTAAGGTTTTATTTTTGGTATGTTTAACGACTTTCTAATATCTCTAAATTAATCTGCAACGTATTTATTATTCCAATTTTACGATTACTTTTTTAAACTTATAAAATCCCCACAATTACATATACCCTTCTCCATCTGTTTTACTTAATTTAGAAAAGGTATAGCTAGACAGAATGGTGAAAATAGCCAATGTAATAAAAGTATATTTAAATGCTTTGTCTGTGTTTAAATCAAAAATACCTGTCTGAAATAACGAAAGTGCAAGACTAGAAACAGAAACTCCAAAACTTACCGAAAGCTGCTGCATAATTACCAGCATTGTATTTCCTCCGCTCGCTGTGTCTTGATCCAAATCTGAAAGTGTTATGGTATTCATTGCCGACATTTGCACAGAAGTAAAAATTCCATAAAATATCATCAGTAGAATATAGTAGCCAAGTGGCGTTTCTTTTGTTACAAAACCTAGAACAATCAATATAATTCCCAACAGAATGGTGTTGCTTATCAATACTGTTCTATAACCAAAAAACTTTATAATACTTACCATAAATGGTTTTACAGCTACATTTGACAAGGCCGAAGGCAACAGCAATAGTCCCGATACAGAAGCCGAATAGCCAAAACTTGTCTGGAGCATAAGTGGCAATAGTAACGGTAATCCGCCTATTCCTAATCTGGTGATCAAACTGCCAATTAATCCAATTTTTAAAGTTCTGATATTTAGAAGATGTAAATCAATTATAGGTTTTTCAGTTCTTTTATAATGGATATAATAAAAAAGTGAAAGAAGCCCAGATAGAAATAATAAACTTAAAATGACAATCATGTGAGTTCTTTCGTCTCCTATAAGTTCTAAGACCAAAGTGATAGAGATCAGCGCTAAGCTAAAATACATCAAACCTCTAAAATCGAACCTTCCAACGGCATGTTTAAAATTTGGCATTATTCGATATGCCATCGAAATTCCGATAATACCAATAGGAATATTCACCAAAAAGATCCAATGCCAACTTAAATTATCAGAAAGAAACCCTCCTAGACTTGGACCCGCAACCATTCCTAACAATCCAAATACGGTTATAAAATTCATCGTTTTGAGCAGTTCGCTTTTCGGATATTGATATAAAATAGCCAATCGTGCAACTGGAACCATCATTGAAGCTCCAACTGCTTGCAACACTCGAGCCATATTAAAAGATTTTAAATCGGTAGAAAGTGCGCAAAATAAAGATCCCATAATAAATAAAAATACAGCAATCATAAACATCGTTCTTGTGCCAAATTTGTCTGCCAGCCATCCAGAAAGCGGAATAAACATTGCCAATGTAAGTGTATAAGTTACAATAACAGAGTGCATTTCTGTTGGGGAATATCCCATATCTCCAGCTATTGAAGGAAGCGAAGTATTAAGAATAGTGCCATCTAATGATTGTATAAACATGGCAATTGCTGTTACCCAAGGAAGCAGACGAACCGCATTTTGCTCTTTTTTTTCTTCTTTATCGTTTAGCATCATATAGTTTTAGATAGAAACTCGATTTATAGCTTATGAAAATTAAGAAAAAAAACTTAATTAAGAAAAATCCTAATTAGATTATAGAAAACAAAAACCCGTTTGAAAATATTCAAACGGGTTTTTGTTTTTACCTGACAGCATACGAAGTCGTAATTCATTTTCTATGGCTATAGCAGTTTCTTGATAACAAGAAGTAAAAGCAATAAATAGTAATAAAGTATTTTTCGTTCAGAGTATTTTAAAGCGCTGCAGTTATTTACAAAACCGCAGTGCTTTCTTTTATATTATTTTTCTGCAGCTGCAAATTTTGCTTGGAAATCAGAGATTTTAATTAAGTTACCAGACACCAGCAAATAAATATCATTCCCTTTAAACTTAAGCATTTCAGTGTATTTGAAAGAAGAGTAAACCCCTCTACCGGCTGTTCTAACTTTTAAATCTCCATCTTTATAAAGAGACAGACTATTATTCTGAAGATTTAATTTAAAGATTCCTTTTCCAGCATTCACAACGTATAATTCATTTTTTGTATCAAAAGTAAGATCAGTAAAATGATCACCATTTGTTACCGAAACTAGAGTTGTTACTTTCCACTCATTGTTCACATATTCTAATTTTCTAATCGCAGAGTTTTTGTAAGTCCCTGTACTTGGATCATAAACTTCATCAATTAAATACAAAACACTATTCAAGCTAATTATTTTTGTTACAGCAGCAAAACTTGCCTCTAACCCTGAACCATCTTTTATTTCTTCTTTACCCGAACCAGCAACAAAAACATCTCCGTTTAACTCTGGTAAAACTCGTTTTATATTTCTTGCACTCAAGTCAAAAACAAAATAAGTATTATCGTTATTATTACAGATACGAAAAAGATTAATCTTACTAGCAAATGGAGAACTTATTGGTTTCATAGTATAAAATGGGTTCAACTCCGAAAAGTTATTTTCGAAACGCATTATCTTATCCTGATTTGGCTCATTATTCCCTTTTGCAACCAATAGAAGATCTCCATTGTTTGCCAAAGCAAGTCTGGCAAATGTGTAAGTTGCAAGATCAAGATTTTTAAGCGTAGTTTCTTTACCATCAAGATCAGTCTTTTTTAAACTTACATAATATCCTTTTTCGTCGTTAGTTTGCCCAATACTATAAAGTGTATTATCAGCGCCAACAACAAAGTCATTGATAAAGAAACTTGTAATGTAATCTGCTTTTATTTCCCCTTTTTCTTCGGGCATTCCTCCCGGCTGACTTTCTGGACCTGAACAGCTACTTAGTATTAAAAAAAACTGTAGTACTACTAATAAAATACCTTTTCTCATTTTTACCATTTTATATATTAATTCATTATTTTATTTAGCCTGACTTCCTAAAGTATAGCCATTTCCAACTAATACCCTAACAATATTCATTGCTGTAATGTCTTTACTCATTTTATACCCTATAGGATTTCCTCTATTATCAAAGGTTGCTTTCAGTACTTTTTTGTCAAAAGTGATTACCTGTTCGTTCAGAAGTTTATCATATCCTGAGAACATTCCTCCTCTGGCAAACCAAGTTCCGATTAAGTTACTATTAAGGTCTAAAACTTCATATTTTAAATCTCCATTTGAAGAAGGTGATGTCACTCTTACAAACCCAATTCTTTTGTCGTCTGGATTTTGATTTTGTGCTTTAACACTATAAATAGTTCCTGAATCATCAATTGTTAATTGGTACGTATCTGCAATTTTATTAGCGTTGTCTACTTCTCCTTGAACTCCTAAACGTTTTGCGGCTATACCTGCTGATTCACCGTTGATAAAACTTTCAACTGCTTCTTTGTTTAAACCTTCTGCTCCTATCATTCCTCTGTCTAATAGTTCGTAGATAATACTGCGATCATAATTGAAGGCACTAAACTTTCTGCTTTTGTTCTTAAATTCTAATTCGTTAGTTTTTCCTGTCGCTAGATCTTTAAGTTCAATCCATGGCAATACCAAAGACTCTTCGTTTGGGGCTTTCTTTAGTTCTGCTGTAATTGAATAATTTTTATCTAAGCTAAAAATGGTAAAAAGTGGTTTTTTCCCCTCTACAAAACCAATTGTTTTTTCATCTAGCTGTATTTCTCCTTTGTCAATTTTTAATTTTTGTGCAAAACTGCATGCTCCAATTAATATTACTAATAGAGTTAAAAGATTTTTTTTCATGTTTAAATTTTTAGTTTTTGTTTTTAAAAAATGTTTTCGTTTTAACTACGAAAATTCATTGTCTGTTATTAATATGATGTTCTATTTTCAAGTATTATTCAATATCATTTTCATTTATTGTAATCAACAGTCTTTTTATAATTTATCTATTCATTTGTGGTCACGAAAAAGATACTTGCACTAGCAGAGAAAAATTATCCTCATTTAAGATTTGCGACAGACTTATTATCTTTCTGAACAAAGTCAATTATAGAATCTAATGATTCTGGAGTTAATGGTTTTGAGGTAAGATGGACTTTTTCTGGTTGAGACAGAACATTTCCGTCACATAAAACTGTAGTTCTTGTAATTGTAAATCCTTTTTTATTTGCTTTCTTCCATTCGATTGGAGAATTAACAGCCCAGCGAATTAAGATTCTATCCTTTTGTGCTCTGGTATTTACGATAACAGCAGCACTTTTGGTATGTGAATAGGATAACGATACAAACAATAAGAAGAAAAAAATATACATATTTGGGGGCATAAGATGTAATTATTTCTATGTTAAAAAAACAAAAGTAGTTTTTAAAATTATAATTTAAATACGGTTTCCCGTACTACAATGTAAAAACATGTAAAAAGAAAAAGATAATACACTAACATACAACATCATACATTAAATTTTACCTTTTTTTTCTTACGAATTAAAATCAAAAAAAATCATTTTCAATGTTTTTCTATAACATTTCTTGCTGAGGAAGCGCTTACTATTGATTTAAACAAATTCCTAAAAATTAATTTAACTTGTTTTTCTATAGTTATAAATAGCCAATGCATTTAGTACAATGGCGAAAATAAGCAAGTACAGAAGCTCTGTCCCCACTTCTTGTAATCCACTTCCTTTCAAAACAATAAGCCGAACCACTTTTATAAAATGCGTAACAGGAGTAAATTCTGAAAAAATTCTTGCCCAATTCGGCATGCTGTCGGTACTAGTAAAGAAACCGCTCATGAGCATAAAAATCATCATAAAGAAATAAGCAATAAACATAGCTTGCAATTGTGTATCTGCAAATGTTGAAATCAAAAGTCCTAATCCTAATAGAGCCGTTAAATAAACTCCCGCAAAAAGATATAATACTAAGAAACTTCCTTGCGGAAAAATTCCATAAATCAAATACATTACGATAAGGCCTACTGTAAATACAATCATTCCGACAATCCAAAAAGGAATGAGTTTGCCTAGAATAAATTGCCATTTCTGAATTGGCGTTACATTAATCTGTTCAATTGTACCAATTTCTTTTTCTTTTACAATATTTAGTGCCGTAATAAATCCGCCAATCAAAGTGAGGAGTAAAACTAGGATTCCTGGAACCATATAGTACTTATATTCTGCTCTCGGGTTGTACCAATTTGTACTGTTCAAAGTAATTAAGGATGGTGAAACAGAAGCAGATTGTGGCGGTAATTTATACCGTATATCAAGATCGTTGCTAAAATCTGCCAAGACAACATTTAAATAAGCATTTCCGATATTTGATTTCGTTCCATTAATGGCGTCTGCGGCGATATTTACTTTCTGACTGCCTTCTCTTACCAAGTTTCGTTCAAATCCAGAAGGAATTTCTAAAATTAAGTCCGCATCTTCTCTTTCAATAAACTCCAAGCCTTCTAGGTAAGAAGATGGAGCTCCAACAATATGAAAATATCCTGAAGAACCGATTTTATTAATTAATTTTTGAGAATAAGAGCTGTGATCGTGATCTACATAAACAATGTTTACACTTTTCACTTCAAAATTAGCAGCCAAAGGCAAAATAATGAGCTGAAAAATCGGAACAAAAAACATCATAGCCAGTATGGTTTTGTCTCTAAATATCTGGCGAAATTCTTTCTGTAATATAAAACCCAGCACTTTCATGACAGTCTAATTTT
This sequence comes from Flavobacterium luteolum, assembly GCF_027111275.1. Classification (NCBI taxonomy): domain Bacteria; kingdom Pseudomonadati; phylum Bacteroidota; class Flavobacteriia; order Flavobacteriales; family Flavobacteriaceae; genus Flavobacterium; species Flavobacterium luteolum. Next base: position 360,555 of record NZ_CP114286.1, read on the forward strand.
AAATTTCTTCAAAGATATTGTCAGCAATACAACAGTCATTACAGCCAATATTAAAGTTTCCTTCCAGATGTAAGAAAACCCCAAACCTTTGAGCATTACAGCTTTTACAATGATATAGTAATAATGAGACGGAATTAAATGAGAAATAGCCTGAAATATCCAAGGCATATTTTCTAACGGAAACATAAATCCTGTAAGCAGTAAAGTTGGCAGCATCATTCCCATCATGGATATAAGCATTGCGGTCTGTTGCGAATCGGTTACGTTTGAGATAAGCAAACCAAGAGAAAGACAAGTGATAATAAACAAAATACTCTCTGCAAAAAGAAGCAAGAAACTCCCTTTAATTTCTACATCCAGCAGATATACCGAAAGAAGAATAATCAAGATGAAATTGATTATAGAAAGCACTAAATACGGAATTGCTTTAGCGATTAGAACCATTATGGGACTGAAAGGCGACACAAGTAAAATTTCCATAGTTCCTAACTCTTTTTCACGCACAACAGCAACAGAAGTCAAAGCTGTGCTAACAATCATAAAAATCAAGGCAATTACGCCTGGAATAAAATTAAGCGAACCGTTTTGCTCTTCGTTATAAAGCTGTCTTAACTCAGGAATTATTTGATAATTTAATTTCGCAGACGGATTTAGTTCCTGCTGATAATCTCTAATAATGGCGTTCAGATAATTGGTCACAATTGTTGCCGTATTGGGGTCTGATGCATCTGCAATTACCTGAATTTTTGCTCCTCCAAGACGCTGCACATCTGAACCAAAATTGGATGGAAAAATAACTGCACATTTTATCGTTCCATCTTTAAATCTGTTTTCAATATCATTGTAATTCAAGATCGGATTTTCGACATGAAAATAAGAACTGGACTGTATCTTTCTTATCATTTTTTCAGTATGAAGATCGTGTGAATTATCCTGAATGGCAATTCCGATATTCTTGACTTCACTGCTCAAAGCAAAACCAAAAAGAATAATCTGAACAACAGGAAGTCCAAAGAGAATCAAAAGCGTTCTTTGATCTCTGAAAACATGATAAAATTCTTTTCGGATAAAAGCCAATAATCTTTTCATACTAATCTGATGTTCTTTTGGCATTTCGCGCCAATTCATAAAAAACCTCATCCATAGAAACGGCATTGAAGCGTTTTTTTAAGGCCGATGGAGAATCTATTGCTGCTACACGCCCATCAACCATTATACTGATTCTATCACAATATTCGGCTTCATCCATATAATGCGTGGTGACAAAAACCGTAATTCCGTCAGCTGCCGCCTGATAAATCATTTCCCAAAACTGACGTCTTGTTATTGGATCAACGCCTCCTGTGGGTTCGTCCAAAAAAACAATTTTAGGACGATGAAAAACTGCAACAGAAAAAGCCAATTTTTGTTTCCATCCTAAAGGCAATCCTCCAACCACTTTTTTCGCCTCTTTTTCCAGTCCTAAAGTCAAAATCAGATCCTTGCTTCTTTCTTTAATTTCAGATCTTGAAACTCCATAAACGCCGGCAAAAAATTCAATATTCTCCAAAATAGTCAGATTATCATACAGCGAAAACTTCTGACTCATATAACCAATATTCTTCTTGATTTTTTCCTGCTGTTTGTAAACATCAAATCCAGCCACATGAGCTTCTCCAGAAGTTGGAAAAGAAAGTCCGCAGAGAATTCGCATCGCAGTTGTTTTTCCTGCACCATTGGCACCTAAAAAACCAAAAATCTCGCCTTCATTCACTTCAAAACTAATTTTATCAACTGCTTTGAAATCTCCAAATTGCTTGGTTAGATCTTTACAAATTATAGCTTTATTTTCCATCTAGCATTTCTTTTGGTTCTCTAGAATTGTCTTGTTCTCGCATTAGACGAATAAAACTGTCCTCAATAGTAGGTTCTGTTTTTTTTACTTCTAAATCTTCTGGATTGTATTTTTGAGCGATCGTTTTAATTTTTTCTTCATCTGCTTTTTCTGAGACTAAAGTAAGATGAAGAAATTCTCCAAAAGCATCACAATTCTCGATTTCTTTTTCAGTTCTAAGATTTTGTAAAAGCTTGTAAATATTCTTTGCTTTAACCGCAAAAAGCGTTTTAGGAAAACTTTTTATAATTTGCTGCGGCTCATCGACTGTCATTATTTTTCCGTTTTGAATAAGAGCAATGCGGTCGCATAATTTTGCTTCATCCATGTAAGGAGTTGACACTACAATTGTGATATTTTGCTTTTTAAGTTTTGCCAGCATTTCCCAAAACTCACTTCTTGAAACTACATCAACACCAGTAGTGGGTTCATCTAGAAATAATACTTCAGGTTTATGAATTAACGCACAGCATAAAGCCAATTTTTGTTTCATTCCTCCCGAAAGTTTTCCAGCACGTCTGTCATTAAAAGGTTTTATCTGATCGTAAATATCTTTAATCAGATCATAATTTTCTTCAATTGTAGTACCGAAAATAGTGGCAAAAAATTCTAGGTTTTCTTTTACTGTCAAATCCTGATATAAGGAAAATTTACCTGGCATATAGCCCACTTTATTTCTAATTTCCTGAAACTCTTTTACAACATCATGACCTTCAACAGTTGCTGTGCCTCCTTCAGCTAAAAGCAATGTGGTTAAGATTCGAAAGATTGAAGTTTTTCCTGCACCATCTGGGCCAATTAGCCCAAAAAGTTCTCCTTTCTTCACTTCAAAAGACACCTCATCTACAGCGACAAAATCACCATACTTTTTAGTAATATTTTTTAATATAACTGCCGGCATAAATTATTGTTTTATTTGGACCAAAGGACTTCTCCGTACATACCAATTTTCAAATATCCATCATTTTTCACCCTTACTTTTATGGCATAAACCAAGTTGGCGCGTTCGTCTTTTGTCGGAATCGTTTTTGGAGAAAACTCCGATTTGTCGGAAATCCAGCCAATTGTTCCCTGATATTCTTTGTATTTCTTTTCGCCTTGATCAATACGCACTTTTACCTGCTGTCCCATTTTTATTTGAGGCAATTGTGTTCCTGTAATATAAGCTCTCAAGTCGAGCGTTTCTAGATTTGCAATTTTATATAACGGTTTTCCAATTACCGCCATTTCATACTGTTCTGCATATTTTGCCAAAACGGTTCCTTTTATCGGATTCACAATTACACTTTTACTCAATTGATCTTCAATTCCTTTTAACTGAACTCCAACCGTATTTCCTTGTTGAGTCAAGTTTTCATTTGTAGTTTCCAATGAACTTTTCTGAGCCTTTATCTGAGCTTGTAGAGCAGCGACTTTAGAATTTATATCATCTAATTGTTTTTGAGAAGCCACTCCGCCTTTTACCAATTTTTCAGTTCTATTTCGGTCTAAAATGGCATTATCAAGCTGTCTTTTTAAACTTTCGGTCTGAATTTGTATTTGTGGCCTACCGCTAAGAATCGCTTTTTCATTCTGCCTTAATTGCATTTTGTTTATAGCAAGCTGTGTACTGTCTATAAAACCTACTTTTTGTCCTGCTTCTAATTGCTGACCTTCTTCTACATTTAATTGTAAAATCTGCCCATTTGCTTCTGCTGACAGAATGGTTTCAACAGCTTCAAAAGAACCTGAAGCATCAAAATCATTTTCTTTATCATTGCAGGAAAACATGAATATTGCTGGAATAAGAAAATATAAAAGCTTTATCTTTTTCATAATGTATAGTATTAATTTCCTTTGATTGTCTGATACTCGTATTCTGTCATAAGCAATTGAATTTCGTGCAATGCTTTTTCTGCACGTGCATTTCCCTCTTTTTCGGTTGCATTCAGCAAATCGATCAACGGACCAGCGCCAGTGTCATATTTCAGCTGATATCCTTCGCGAATAGTCTGACGAAGTTTTACAATTTCATCATCGTCTTTCAAAATGGCTTTTTGTCTTTCGATATCTGCTGTTTTTTGATTCATTTGAAATCTCGTATTAAATAAAAATGTTTCTTCCTGCAATTCTATTTTTTTCAAATTCTGCTCTTTCAGCTGTTTTTCATTGGAGTTTTTATACAGCCCGTTTACGTCCCATCCAACGCTTAATCCGGCAACGCCAACCGTAGAAATTTTATTAGCGCCTAAATTAATTCCTGGTGCCAATGCGATACCCGCTCCTAGTAATCCAACTTTGGGCATAAGACTTACTTTCTGCATATCGGATTGTGCATTTACCAGATTACGCTGATTGGCAAAAAGCTGCTGCTCGGGACGTTTGATTATGGTGTCAATACTGGAAGAATTTAAAGGTTTTCCCAATTTTTCCTGATTGATATTTTTCCCAATCAAATAAGAAAGCATGGTTTGATAGCCCGATTTAGTATACTCAAAGTCTTTTTTCTGTCTGCTGAGATTAAGCTGTTCGGCTTTCATTTCATCGACATCGGTTTTGTATGCCAAACCATTTTCATGAAGTTTTCTAACTTTATCAATATTATTGGCAATAATACTGTTTTGTATCTGTAGCTGTTTCAATTGCTCGTCTATAAGCAATACGCCAAAATAAAGCTGATTTACCCTAGAACGTAAATCGTAAAGCGAAACTTCTACAGACGCTTTATCAATCTCTGAAGAGGCATTAATTATCTTTTTCTGTGTCTTAGTAGCACCTCCATCCCAAATAACTTGATTGACTTGCCCGAGACCAATAAACTTAAATTTGCTGTCATTACCAGAACCGCCCAAACTTGGAAAATCTCCAAAAACATATCCTTCAATAGCAGTTAAGCTTATCTGAGGCAAATAGGCTTTATTCGCATTACTCAAAGTATATTCTTTACTTTTTTCTATTAGCTCATATTGTTTGATTAAAGGATAATTTTCAACGGCAAGCTGATAACTCTGATCAATTGTCAAAGTCTGTGCCTGTGAAGTTATAAAGAACAAGATTCCTATATATTTAAAGTATAATTTCCTCATCGTATATAAAATTAACTTCTAGTTAGTATTAGACAGCTGTAAACATCATTTTAATCCATATTGGAATTTTTTTCTTACGCTCTTGCATTAAAGCATGAAACTGAGAAATTTCAAGATTTTTACTTCCCATAATGATTGGTTTTGCTATAAATGGAAAAACAACTAATCCCATTACATTCATTATAAAATGCAACGGATTCGGCTCTGCTATTTCTTTATTTTGAACTGCTTTCTGGAATTGCTGAATAAAAAACGATTCATTCACAATTTCTTTAATTGGCAGTCTTTTTAAAAGTCCTTCTGGATTATTGCGGATTTCAGTTAAAATAAAGGTTGGAATTTCTGGTTCTACGCTGATGAAATCAATATATCGCTCGGCAATAATTTGCACTTTTTGCTCCAAAGAAGTTTTTTCATCATTCAAAATCACTTTCATACTTTCTATAAAACCAGATAAAGTTTCGGTCATTATGATTTCAAAAAGTTTAGCCTTACTTCTAAAATAATAATTAAGCAAAGCAAGATTCAAATCGGCTTCTTCAGCAATATCTCTCGTTCGGGTTGCTGAAAAGCCTTTTTTATAAAAAACAGTTTTGGCCGCCGTTTTTATTTTTTCTTCTGTGGTTGAATCTTTTTTCTCTGAAACACTCATTTCTAATGATTTACATACAAATATAAATTATTTTAAAAAACTTTAAACAATAATTTTAATCAAATGATTAAATATTTTGATTAATGTGTAAAATCAGTAAGCCAAAAACATTTTTAAATTCCAAAAACAAAAACACAAAATACTGATTTAAAGAGTATTAAACTTTATATTTAATTCGAATATTCTCATTAAAAAACAATATCTTTACTTATACTAATTGTTTCCATAATTGCCTTAGACTGATTCAAAAGAAATTTGTTTTTTACTAATTTCTAGCGTTTTTAATATGAAAAACAATTTTATCAGATTGCTAATTATATTGTTCTCTTTAAGCACATTAGGACAAACTCAAAAAAAAGACATTAACCAACAGCTTCAGACTTGGGTTTCTATCAATACGGTTACCAAATTTGCAGACCATTGGGGTGTGATTGGTGATTTTCATATCAGACGGAATGATTTTGTTTCCGATCCGAGTTTTTATTTTATAAGAGGCGGTATCAGTTATATACCAAATTCAAACATTTCTCTAAATCTAGGATATGCGCACATGTGGCTTGCTCCATCAAATCCCGATTGGAGTACTTTTTCAGATGAAAACAGGATTTATCAGCAGGCTCAGTTAAATACAAAATTTGGAAATGTAAGCATTTTGCAGCGTTTGCGAAATGAACAGCGCTGGCAGGAAAAAATCGTCAATGATAAATCCAGCGGCGATTGGCGCTTTACCGATAGAATTCGCTATCTGATGAGTTTCACTTTCCGAATTTCTGATAAAAAATCGTGGCCTCAAATGGTTCTTTCAGATGAAATTTTGCTGCATTTTGGAGAAGAAGTTGTTTACAATACTTTTGATCAAAACCGATTTTTTATCGGAATCAAAAAAAATATCAATCCGAAATGGAGTTATGATTTTGGATATATGAATGTCTATCAGCAAAAATATTCTGGCTATCAATATGATATGAATCACACGATACGATTGTTTTTTTATCTGAGTACCAGCATTAGAAAAAAAGCACCTTCTGAGATTGAGAATTCTGGAGATGAATAAATTAAAGATTTTCTAAATTAAAAGTATCATTAGATTTAAAAGATTCAAAAAACTCAAAAGCTCTTTTCTCGGCATAAGAATATTCAGAATCACGAAGTGGAAAAGCACAATGTCCACCATATTTTGGAGTTTCCAGATAAACAAATGCACTGTTTTTGGCGATAGTTCTCGGATAGCATCTTTCGCCCAAAAAAGGATCGTCTAGCGAATTTATAATCAAAACTGGAGTAGTAATATCTTTAAGTGAAAACTCTGGAGAAACACGTTCGTAATAATCATCACGGCTAGCAAATCCATGCAAAGGAGCCGTAAAATATTGATCTACTTCATCAAAAGTTGAAATATTATCAATTTGATCACGGTTGATGAAATCGGGAAATTGCGCTGCTTTATATTTCAGTTTCTTTTTAATATCTATAGTAAAATTCTTTAGATACACTCTGTTAAAACCTTGCTTAAGCACTTCTGCGCTTGTCGCAATATGAGTAGGAACGGAAATAGAAACCGCTGCTTTTATACGTTCATCGATTTTTGTCCATCCTAAATAATTAAGAAGCTGAACACCTCCCATTGAATATCCTATTAAATAAATATCTTCAAATCCTTTTTGCAATGCAAACTGAACCACTTCATCAAGATCGTCAATTGCGCCATGATGATACAATCTCGGAAGACGATTCATTTCTCCGCCACAAGTACGATTGTTCCATGCAAAAACCGAAAAACCTTTTTGCAGAAAATAGGCCGCACAACTGTTATTATACGTTCTGCGCGAATCTCCTTCTAAGCCGTGGCATAAAATAACTGCTTTCTTAGAATCATTTAAAATATAATCGATATTGATAAAATCACCGTCATTTAACTCATGTTTATCTCTTGTATATTTGGGAACTTCAAATTTTTTAAACAAAGCAGCATAAATAGTAGAAACATGCCTATTGCGATGAATAATAGAAGGAGAAATATATTCTGATTGTTCAATTAGTGGCATAACAAAGCGTTTTTATGGTACTTATTACAAATCTAAGAAATCAATATGTAATTTTATTCTTAATTTTATTTTTCTCTCTTTTCAGATAATTTATCTCTATGTAAATTTAAAAAAACCTTAGAATACAAAAACAGATTCAACTAAAAATTAACTGTTAAATATAGAGAAACAGCGCTCTACGTACGCTCATCGCGGGTTTGAATGTTTACTTTATTCGTATATTTGTAAAATCGATTTCTAAAAAGCAAAATCCAATAAATGTTTGAACTTTTACAAGTAGATCCAAAAACTATTTTTCAACTTTATTTCTGGGGTAATTTTTTTACCTGCATCCTTATTTTTAGTTTTTCTTTTTCGTATGCCACTAGCGATAATAAGAAAATACTAAAATGGTTTGGGTTAGGCAAATTAATACTTACGCTCGCTTGGATAATGGCTCTTTTACGCAATATCATTCCAGATTTTGTTTCTATCAATATTGCCAATTCCATGATTTTTGGAGCCTGCTGCTTTGAAACGATCGCCATGTTATCGCTCATTAAAGCGCAAGCAAAAAGGCTTTTTCAGATCCAGATTGCCATTACCACTGTGGCAATATTATTTTTTAATATTGCTACGCTTTTTGATGCAAGCATGAATACTCGAGTAATTATTGGTGGCGTTGGTATATTTGCCATTTATTTATTGCCTACTATAACTTATTTTACAGAAAAAGAAAAAAGCTTTTTTAAGACTTTTTATGTTATGTGTTATATGGCATTTGAAGTTTTAATCGCAATAAGAGCGGTTCACAGGTATCTTTATCCGCAAAACTTAATTATTTCAAATGACACTCTGGATAGTTTGTACAGCATTTGCCTATTTCTTTTGACCTTAATTGGAATCGTAGGTTTTTTGCTTTTGGTGAAAGAAAGACAGGATAATAAAATCAAAAAGCTTTTAAGCGATAAAAACCAATTTTTCTCTATTATTTCTCACGATTTAAGAGGTCCTTTAGGATCATCGGTTTCATTATCGGAGATTTTGCTTGAAAATATAGACCAATACAGCCGTGAAGAAATTAAGGAAATATCGGAAATGCTGCATGATTCAAATAAGAACATTTACAAATTGCTTGAAAACTTATTGGAATGGTCGCGTGTCCAAACCGGAATGATTACTTTTAATCCTAAAAACATATTGCTAAATGCTTTAATCGAGGAGAATATCGAATTGAGCAAAAATGTGGCTTTAAATAAAAATATTTCAATCTTATTTGAATCGGATGAACTTGTAGAAACGGCAGCTGACCAAAATATGATCAGTACGATTTTACGAAATCTGCTGAGCAATGCCATAAAATTTACGGACAAAAACGGCGAGGTTAAAGTCAAACTGCTGAAAGCAAATCAAAAAGTAGAAATTTCTATTACAGATAACGGAATTGGAGTTCCAGACGCGATAAAAGAAAAGTTATTTAAAATTAACGGAAAGGTATTGCAGAAAGGAACAGAAAATGAACTTGGAAGCGGACTAGGATTGTTGCTTTGTAAAGAGTTCGTAAGTATTCATGAAGGAACCGTTTGGGTAGAAAGTGAAATGGGGAAAGGAAGTTCATTTAAATTTACACTTCCACTACTTTTAAATTAAAATCCAAATTTCAATCTTCAACAAAAAAAAATCCAAATCCCAGTTTGAATTGGAATTTGGATTTTTAATATTAGAATTTAGAAAAGTTTAGTCTAATACAAAACTTACACTAACATTTGCTGTAATTTCGATTTCGCCAATTGCTAAAGTTTCGTTTGCAGCTCCTCCCATTGAGTCTGCTTCTTTCATTCTCATAGCAGCATACATTGGCTGTGGACGGTAAATTTGAGAGTTGTCAGAAATTGTAAACGCCTTACCTACTTTTTGTCCTAAAACAGAAACGTACTCTTCTGCTTTTGTTTTAGCATCTTTCATAGCTAGTTTTCTAGCTTCAGATTCGTATTGCGCTAATTTAGATGTTTCAAAAGAAACTTTGTCAATTCTGTTGATTCCTTGCTGAACCAAACCTTCCATTAACTCATCATACTTAGCCAAATCTTTTACTACGATTTCTACAGTTTGTGTAGCATTGTAAGAAGTTTTCTTTTTCTCATAATCGTACTGCGGATTAAGAGCTACTTGTTTTGTTTTAAAATCTGCTGTTGGGATATTCATTTTTTTGATGAATTTTAGAACAGCATCCATCTTTTCGTCATTTTGCTTTTTGACGTCTTTAGCATTATTCCCTTTTGTTTCAACCGAAGCTGAAATACAAACCTGATCAGGTGCTACTTTTACTTTTCCTTCCCCATTAACATTGATTAGAGGAACTTGTTTGATTTCTTGGCCGTAAGACATAGTCATAAACATGATTGTTAAAAATAATACTAGTTTTTTCATTTTTGTTATATTTTAATATTTAATTGAAACTTTTCAAAAGTTGTGCCAACATTACAATTTCCCCAATTTTGCCATTCCAAAAAGTATCAAAATTGGTATTGCAAGGAGGATCACCATCATTGTATGGTCTGTAATTAATGATGGCATTTTTATCAAAGTGATCAAATACCCCCCTATAGCGCCCCCAAAGTGCGCTGTATGCCCAATATTGTCATTTTTGGCTTTCATTCCATAAATTGAGTACAATAAATACAAAATTCCGAAAAGGTAAGCAGGCATCGGAATGATAAAAAATATTCCTAGCATCATGTCAGGCTGCAGCAATATTGCAGAATACAAAACTCCGGTTACAGCGCCAGACGCTCCAACGGCTCTATAGCTATAATCGTTTTTATGGAATAACATAGTAAGAAGACTTCCGAAAATTAAACTTCCAAAATAGACTAGAACAAAAGAAAAATTTCCGAGCCAGTTTAAAACAACGGGTGCAAAAAAATACAAAGTCAGCATATTAAAAATTAAATGCATCATGTCTACGTGCAAAAAGCCCGAAGACAGCATTCTGATCTGTTCTCCAGAGCGAATACTTCCTACATGAAATTCGTATTTTCTAAAAAAATAAAGATCGTTAAATCCTTTGTAACTAATAACAACGTTCGCAACGATAATCGCTATTAAAATAATATTCATAAGTAATAGTATATTGTGAATTCAGAATTGTAAATATAATCATTCTTAAAGATAAGTTAGCACGAAAGCAAAATAGCAGTCGTTAATCATTTTTAATTTATCTTTGTAAAAAAAATTTACATGCAGTTTCTTGTTTATATTTTAGCCTATCCTCTACTTTGGCTTATCTCTATATTACCATTTCCGATATTCTACTTATTCTCAGATTTTGTATATTTTCTGGTTTATAGAGTTATTGGATACCGTAAAAAAGTAGTTCGAGAAAATTTGGCTTTAACCTTACCACATTTAAGCGATGCTGAAAGAAAAGATATAGAAAAGAAATTCTATAAGCATATGTGTGATATGTTTTTAGAAATGATTAAAACCATGAGCATGTCTCCTGAAGAAATGGAAAGGAGATTTCAGGTGACCAATATTGATCTTGTTCGCGATTATGCTAAAAAAGGAAAAAGCGTTATTCTAGTTGCTTCTCATTATGCCAGTTACGAATGGCTTTTAACCATAAATCCTAAACTTGGATTTCAGGGAGTTGCTGTTTACAAAAGACTAGCCAATCCTTATTTTGATAAATTGGTTCGAAAAATCCGCTCGAAATACAATACAGAGATGATCGAAACTCGAAAAGCGATTCCAACAATGGCACAAAACCAGCGCAATGGAGTTTTAAGCATGTACGGTTTAGCAAGCGATCAATCTCCTAAATTGGATAGAATTTTTCATTCGATGAAATTTATGGGAATTGAAGTTCCTGTGCATACGGGAGCAGAAATGCTAGCCAAAAAATACGATTTGGCGGTTATAATGGTAAAAGTAGAAAAAGTAAAAAGAGGTTTTTACGAAGCAACATTCGTCTCTCTTGCCGATAATCCGAAAGATTTTGAAGATTTCCAGATTACAGAAATGTATTTAAAAGAAGTCGAGAAACAAATTCTTGCAAAACCTGAGTTCTACTTATGGACGCATAAAAGATGGAAACACAGAGTTAAGTAATATCTTAAAAGAAATTAAAAGCTAAACTCATAAAACTAAGAAGCCTCTTTTGAAACTTTCAAAAGAGGCTTTATTTATTAAGAAACTGAAATTTTAGATTCCAGCAATTACTTTAATCTCATCAATAATTCTTAGTGCTAATTTATCTGCTGCATCTTGAGAAGGCGCTTCAGTATAAATACGAATAATTGGTTCTGTGTTTGATTTTCTTAAATGAACCCATTCTGTGGCAAAATCAATTTTTACACCGTCAATTGTCGAAATATCTTCGTTTTTGTATTTCTCTGTCATTTGAGTTAAAATCGCATCAACATCAATTTGCGGAGTCAATTCAATTTTATTCTTACTCATGTAATATTCTGGATAAGAAGCTCTCAAAGCAGAAACCGGCATTTTTTTATTTGCTAAATGCGTTAAAAATAAGGCAACTCCAACCAAACTATCACGTCCGTAGTGCAACTCAGGATAGATAATTCCACCGTTACCTTCACCACCAATAATCGCATTGTTTTTCTTCATTAATTCTACCACATTCACCTCTCCTACGGCACTTGCTTCGTAGCTTCCGCCATGCGCTTTAGTAACATCTCTTAAAGCACGAGAAGATGACATATTAGAAACTGTGTTTCCTGGAGTTTTGCTCAAAACATAATCTGCACAGGCAACCAAAGTATATTCTTCACCAAACATTTCACCGTCTTCACTGATAAAAGCCAAACGATCTACATCTGGATCTACCACAATTCCAAAATCAGCTTTTTCTTTTACCACCAATTCAGAAATATCAGTTAAATGTTCTTTTAATGGTTCTGGGTTGTGCGGGAAATGTCCGTTTGGTTCGCAGTACAATTCAACCACTTCAACTCCCATTAATTTTAGCAGTTTCGGAATAATAATTCCTCCAGAAGAATTTACACCATCAACCACCACTTTAAATTTAGCTTCTTTTACTACTTCGATATCTACCAATGGCAAGTTTAAAACTTCATCGATATGAATATCCATGTAAGCGTCATTAGAAATAACTTCACCTAAACTATCCACGTCAGAAAAATCAAAAGCTTCAGCTTCAGCAATTTCAAGTATTTTTGCTCCGTCGGCTCCGCTTAAAAACTCACCTTTAGCATTTAATAATTTTAAAGCATTCCATTGTTTTGGATTATGAGATGCTGTTAAGATAATTCCGCCGTCAGCTTTTTCCAAAGGAACAGCTACTTCAACAGTTGGCGTCGTAGAAAGTCCAAGATCAATCACATCGATTCCTAAACCAATCAAAGTATTAACTACTAAATTATGAATCATTGGTCCAGAAATTCTAGCATCACGGCCAATTACAACTGTCAATTTATCTTTAGCAATATTATTTTTTAAGAAAGTTCCGTATGCCGATGCAAATTTTACAGCATCAACAGGAGTTAAATTATCTCCTACTTTTCCTCCGATCGTTCCGCGGATTCCAGAAATAGATTTTATTAGAGTCATTTTAATGAGTTAGGGTTATTTTTTTACAAATATAAAAAAGTTACTGAGTTACTAAGGTGCTAAGTTTCTAAGATTTTAAATTTAACCTGTAAGAACCTACTTGCATCTTGTTGTTTTTATAACAAAATGATTTAAAAAAGTTTTTATACATTTACTAAATAACTTAGAATCTTTACGGCATTTAGATTCTTAGAAACTTTAAAAAATGAATTTCTTAGCCCATATATATCTTTCTGGAGACAATGATTTAATTAAAATCGGGAATTTTATGGCGGATGGAATTCGCGGTAAGCAGTTTGAACATTTTCCTGAAGATGTCCAAAAGGGAATTCTACTGCATCGATTCATTGACACTTATACCGATTCTCATGATATCTTTAGAAAAAGCACTAAACGTCTTCATGAGCGATACCATCATTATGCGGGAGTTATTGTAGATATCGTTTACGATCATTTCTTAGCTAAAAACTGGACACAATATTCTGATGAAGAATTAGCGCTTTTTGTGAAACGTTTTTACAATTCCTTACATGATAATTATGATATTTTAACCGAAAAAACACAAGGTTTAATGCCGTATATGATTGAAAGGAACTGGCTTTTGAGTTATCGAACCACTGAAGGAATCCAGAATATTTTGACTCAAATGGATAGAAGATCTAAAAATATTTCGCAGATGCAGTATGCCGTTGAAGAGCTTACTGAATTTTATGACGAATTTGAAGAAGAATTCACACTTTTTTTTGAGGAAATGAGAAAGAAGGCTCAAGAAAAACTACTCTCTCTTTAAGTCAATTTAATTTTATTACACATGAAAAAAATTACGATTTTAATCGCCCTTTTATATATAAGCAGCAGTAATGCACAACAGACAGCTCCAAATCCGACTGGATTGGTAGTTACAAAAGCGATGGTAGTTTCGGCTCGCGAAGAAGCTTCAAAAATTGGTTCTGATATTATGAAAAAAGGCGGAAATGCTTTTGATGCTATGGTTGGAACAGAGTTAGCTCTTGCAGTTGCTTTTCCGTTTGCGGGAAACATCGGCGGTGGCGGATTTATGGTGTATAGAAAAGCAAATGGCGAAGTCGGTTCTTTGGATTATCGCGAAAAAGCGCCGCTAGCTGCTACAAAAGATATGTTTTTAGATAGTGAAGGAAATGTTATAAAAGGAAAAAGCACTCAAACAGCACTTGCCATTGGTGTACCAGGAACTATTGCAGGTGTTTTTGCTGTACATAAAAAATACGGTACAATGCCTATTTCTAAAATTCTTGAGCCCGTAATTGCTTTGGCAGAAAGAGGTGTTGTAGTGACCAAAAAACAAGAGAAAAGCTTAAAGGATTATCATGAAAGCATTGTAAAAATAAACGGAGAGGATTCTCCAGCATCAAAAGCTTACAAAGAAAACGATACCATCAAATATCCAGCTTTAGCCAAAACTTTAAAAAGAATTCAGAAAAAAGGAAGAAACGAATTTTATAAAGGTGAAACGGCAAAAATCTTAGTCAATTATCTTAAGGAAAAAGGCGGTATTATTACCATGCAAGATTTAGCCAAATATGAAGCCAAATGGAGAAAACCTTTACAATTTACTTATAAAGATTTAAAAATCACTTCAATGGCTCCGCCAAGCAGCGGCGGAATCTGTCTGGCTCAAATCTTAAAAATGCTAGAGCCCTATGATTTAGCCAAAATGGGACATAATTCTGCAGAAGCAATTCAGGTAATTGTCGAAGCTGAAAGAAGAGCTTATGCCGATAGGAGTTATTTTTTAGGCGATCCAGATTTTGTCAAAATTCCGATGAAAGAATTATTAAATGAAAACTATCTTCGTGAAAGAATGGCTAGTTTTAATCCGGAAAAAGCAACTTTGTCTAGCGAAATAAAAGAAGGAAAAGTAAATTATGCCGAAAGTACTGAAACTACACATTATTCGATTGTAGACCAATTCGGAAATGCTATTGCTGCGACAACAACCTTAAATGATGGTTATGGTTCTAAATATTATTGTGATGAACTTGGTTTCTTTTTAAACAATGAAATGGACGATTTTAGTGCTAAACCTGGTTCTCCAAATATGTTTGGTCTGGTTGGAAATGAAGCCAACAGCATTGCTCCACAAAAACGAATGCTAAGTTCTATGACGCCAACAATTGTAGAAAAAAACGGAAAACTTTTTATGGTAGTTGGAACACCAGGAGGTTCAACTATTATAACTTCAGTTTTGCAGACTATTTTAAACGTTTACGAATATAATTTAAGTATGCAAGAAGCAGTTAATGCTCCGCGTTTTCATCATCAGTGGCTTCCAGATTTAATTACTTTCGAGCCTAATACTTTTGCATCCAAAACCATAGATAACCTTAAAGCTAAAAGTTACATTATCAACGAAAAACCAACTCCAATTATAGGAAAAGTAGATGCTATTTTGGTTTTACCTGACAATAAATTAGAAGGAGGAGCTGACTTTAGAGGCGACGATAAAGCCGTTGGTTTTTAATAGTCCTAAGTTTTTATTTTTTTAATCTAACATTATAACCTAATTTTGTAAGAACGATAATTTTAAAACAGAATGCTAAAAAAATATTTCAGAAGACTCGAAAGCATCATTGCTTTGGCACAATCCTTAATGACTCCAAAGCAGTTTCTTTTTTTGTCAAGCGTTCTTATCGGAATATCTTGTTCCCTTGCGGTTATCGTGCTTAAAACTTTCGCACATAGCGTATTCTCTTTTGCCACCTATATTAATGGAATCCTAAAATTGAGTTTCATTAACAGTATTCTGCCTATCATCGGTATTACATTAACGGTTTTCGTAGTAAATAAAGTTCTTAATGGAAGTATCCAAAAAGGGACTTCACAAATCTTATATGCAGTTGCCAAAAAAGCTAGTATTATTCCAAGAAAGCAGATGTATGCCCAAATTGTGACGAGTTCGTTAACGGTAGGTTTAGGAGGTTCTGCTGGTTTAGAGAGTCCAATCGTAATTACTGGAGCAGCATTTGGTTCCAATTATGCCCAGAATTATAAGATGCAGTATAAGGATCGAACTTTATTAATTGGATGCGGAGTTGCGGCTGGAATCGCAGCAGCATTTAACGCCCCAATTGCAGGAGTTCTTTTTGCTATTGAAGTTTTATTGGTAGATGTCAGTATTTCTGCTTTTACTCCCATTATGATTTCTGCTGCGACAGGCGCTTTGGTTTCAGCAATTGTTTTGGATGAAAGCATTCTTTTAAGTTTCAAAAAACAAGAAACATTTGATTATCACAACATTCCATTTTATGTTATTTTAGGTGTGCTTACTGGATTAGCAGCAATTTACTATTCAAGAAATTTTCAGAGAGTAGAGCATTATTTTGCGAAACAGCAAATCAATCCTTATAGAAAAGCTTTAATTGGTTCATCTCTATTAGCTTTATTAATTTTTATTTTTCCGACTCTGTTTGGTGAGGGATACGAAAGTATCAAAACCTTATCTGAAACCGATCCAGGAAAATTATTGGACAACACATTATTTGCTGATTTCAGAAATAATCAGTGGGTTTTACTTTTATTTATTGGAGCCACTATGATGGTTAAAGTATTTGCTTCAGGATTAACCCTAGGAAGTGGTGGAAATGGAGGAAACTTCGCTCCTTCTTTATTCTTAGGATCTTATTTAGGATATTTCTTCTCTAAGCTAGTTACGATGATAGGTTTATCAAAACTTCCTATAAGTAATTTTACTATGGTCGGAATGGCTGGAATTTTAAGTGGTTTATTTCACGCGCCTTTAACTGCAATCTTCTTAATTGCAGAAATTACAGGAGGTTACGGATTAATGATTCCGCTGATGATCGTTTCTTCAATCAGTTTTGCCATTTCTAAACGTTTTGAAAAATATTCGCTTGACGTAAAAGGATTAGCCAAAAAAGGCCATGCCTTTACAAGCAATAAAGATTCTAATATTTTATCGACTTTAGATATCGACTCAATTATTCAATGCGATTATCTGACTGTTCATCCAGATGAAAATATGAGCAAGTTGGTAGACCTTATTTCGCATTCTAACCAAGTAGTTTTTGCAGTAGTAAACAATGATAAAGATTTGGTCGGAGTAGTTCATTTTAACGATATTCGAGAAATTATATTTAATTCTTACCGCGTAAAATATACTTTCATTAGAGATGTAATGAAAGCACCAGCTGCCACAATTTCTACACTTGACAGTATGGAAATCGTAATGCGTAAATTTGAAACTACCAAATCTGCTTTTCTACCTGTTCTAAGAGATGGAAAATACCACGGATTCATTTCAAAATCGATAGCACTTGAAGCTTATAGAACAAAACTTCGTTCTATGACGATTGAATAATCTTAATATCGGATACGTTAAAAATTTTATTTATCCGATATTAAGAAGTACCTTTGTAGGATTATGCTTAATATTGACCTAACATACCGAGAAGAATTTCAATCAACCTTTCATCGATTGTACCAAAAAAGGCAAGAACTGCAAAATAGCAGACCATTGCCCAATATCGCCTTGAATAAAATAAGAGAGAGCCTTTCTCTAGAATGGACTTATAATTCTAATAGCATTGAAGGAAATACACTCAGTCTCAGAGAAACTCAAATGGTTATTCAAGAAGGAATTACCATCAAAGGAAAATCACTTCGTGAACATTTTGAAACTCATAATCATGATAAAGCCATTGATTACCTATACTCCATTGTAGATGAAAATTACAAACTAAGAAGTATAGACATTCTTTCTATTCATGGTTTGGTAATGCGCTCTATCGAAGAAGATTTTGCAGGAAGAATTCGTAACGGAGGAGTTCGAATTTCAGGAGCTAATTTTATGCCTCCAAATGCCAATAAAGTCTCCGATTATTTAGACGAACTAATTGAGTTTATTAATACAAATCCGCTTGGTTTAAATGATATTGAACTCGCTACAATATATCATCACAAATTAGTCTGGATTCATCCTTTTTTTGATGGAAATGGGCGCACAGTTCGTTTAAGCATGAATTTATTGTTGATGCGATGTGGTTTTCCGCCAGCTATTATTCTTAAAAATGACAGAAAAAAATATTACGAAGCGCTTAATCAAGCTAATAACGGTAATTATCAGAAACTAACCCTTTTAATGTGCCAAGCCCTCGAAAGAACACTCAATATTTATCTGGGTGCGATGCCAGGAAGCACTTATGACTATCAATCTATTCAAAATATTGTTAGTGAACCAAATACGCCTTACGGCCAGGAATATGTAAGTTTATTGGCCAGAACAGGCAAAATTGATGCTTACAAAGAAGGCCGAAACTGGTACACCACCAAAGAAGCAATAGAAAACTATATGGCAACCCGAAAAAGAAAACGCTAGTTTAAACTAGCGTTTTTTGTTACTAATTGTAACATAAAGTTTTGCTATCGAGCACTAAAAGAACAAATCAAAGTGGTAACTTTGCGTTTTGCTCAAAATTATGTTAGATAAAGACAATACTATTGAAGTTCTTGGCGCAAGAGTTCATAATCTAAAAAATATCGATATATCCATTCCGCGTGAAAAACTGGTTGTAATTACTGGTTTATCAGGTTCGGGAAAATCTTCTTTGGCATTTGATACTATTTATGCTGAAGGTCAGCGTCGTTATGTTGAAACTTTTTCAGCTTACGCCAGACAATTCCTTGGCGGATTAGAACGTCCTGATGTAGATAAAATAGATGGACTTTCTCCTGTAATCGCGATTGAACAAAAAACAACCAGTAAGAGTCCGCGTTCTACAGTTGGAACTATTACTGAAATTTACGATTTCCTAAGGCTTTTATACGCACGTGGCGCAGATGCCTACAGTTATAACACAGGCGAAAAAATGGTTTCGTATTCTGATGAACAGATTAAAGATCTGATTATTCAGGATTATAACGGAAAACGAATTAATATTCTTGCTCCAGTTATTAAAGCCAGAAAAGGTCATTATGCTGAGCTTTTCCAACAGATTACCAAACAAGGATTCTTAAAAGTTCGTGTAAACGGAGACGTTCAGGATTTAGTAGCCGGAATGAAACTGGATCGTTACAAAACGCACGATATCGAAATTGTGGTGGACAGAATGGTGATTGAGGACAATCCAGATACTCAAAAAAGATTATCTGAAAGTATCAATACAGCGATGCATCACGGTGAAGATGTCTTGATGATTTTAGATCAGGATTCTAATGAGGTTCGTTATTTCAGTAGAAATTTAATGTGTCCTACAACAGGAATTTCATATCAAAATCCAGAACCAAATTTATTTTCGTTCAACTCTCCAAAAGGAGCTTGTCCACATTGCAACGGATTGGGAACGGTACACGAAATCAATGTTAAGAAGATTATTCCAAATCCGAAATTATCTATAAAAGCTGGTGGTTTTGCTCCCCTTGGAGAATATAAATCTTCTTGGATCTTTAAACAATTGGAAACCATTGGAGAAAAATTCGGATTTAAAATAACCGATCCAATCGAGAAAATTCCGGAAGAAGCGATGCAAATGATTTTGTATGGCGGAAAAGATAAATTTTCTATCAACTCAAAAGATCTTGGCGTTACAAGAGAATATAAAATCGATTTTGAAGGAATTTCCAATTTCATTAAAAATCAATACGATGAAAGTGCTACAACCAGCATAAAACGTTGGGCAAAAGATTTTATGGACGAAATTAATTGTCCTGTTTGCGACGGTTCGCGTCTTAAAAAAGAAGCATTATTTTTTAGGGTAAATGAAAAAAATATCACCGAATTGTGTGATATGGATATTTCAGATTTAACTGCTTGGTTTCAAGATTTAAATAGCCATTTGACAGACAAACAGCTTTTAATTGCTTCTGAAGTGGTAAAAGAAATCAAAGACCGCTTGAACTTCCTGATGAATGTCGGTTTGAATTATTTAGCTTTAAGCCGAAGTTCAAAATCGCTTTCTGGAGGTGAAGCACAGCGTATTCGTCTAGCAACTCAAATTGGTTCTCAGCTGGTTGGAGTTCTTTATATTTTGGATGAACCGAGTATTGGTCTACACCAAAGAGATAATGAAAAACTTATTCATTCTCTCGAACAATTACGCGATATCGGAAACTCAGTTATTGTGGTCGAACATGATAAAGACATGATCGAAACGGCTGACTATGTAATTGATATTGGCCCAAAAGCCGGAAAATACGGTGGAGAAATCATCAGTATAGGAACTCCTAAAGAAACTTTAGCTTCAGACACTATAACCGCTCAATATTTGAACGGTAAAATGAAGTTTGATATTCCGAAGAAAAGAAGAAAAGGAAATGGTAAATTCTTGAAACTGACTGGTGCAACAGGAAACAATCTTAAAAACGTTTCGATTGAAATTCCGTTAGGGCAATTAACCTGCGTTACGGGAGTTTCTGGAAGCGGAAAATCTACTTTGATTAATGAAACGCTTTATCCGATTTTAAATGCGTATTATTTTAATGGTGTAAAAAAACCGCAACCTTACAAAAAGATTGAAGGTTTAGAACACATTGATAAAGTTATTGATATTGACCAAAGTCCGATTGGAAGAACACCACGTTCGAATCCAGCAACTTATACGGAGGTTTTCACAGAAATTAGAAATCTGTTTACCATGACTTCTGAAAGTATGATTCGAGGTTATAAAGCGGGTCGTTTCAGCTTTAACGTGAAAGGCGGACGCTGCGAAACCTGCGAAGGTTCTGGTGTAAGAACAATAGAAATGAACTTTTTACCAGACGTTTATGTAGAATGCGAAACTTGTCAAGGAAAACGCTTCAACAGAGAGACTTTAGAAATTAGATATAAAGGAAAATCAATTTCTGATGTTTTGGATATGACAGTTGATGAAGCGGTTCCGTTTTTTGAAAATATTCCGAAGATTTACAGAAAAATCAAAACCATTCAAGATGTTGGTTTAGGTTATATTACGCTTGGTCAGCAAAGCACAACTCTTTCTGGCGGTGAAGCGCAACGTATAAAACTGGCGGGAGAATTGTCTAAAAAAGATACTGGAAATACATTTTATATTCTAGACGAACCAACAACAGGTTTACATTTTGAAGACATTCGCGTGTTGATGGAAGTAATCAATAAATTGGTTGATAAAGGAAATACTATTTTGATCATCGAGCACAATATGGACGTTATAAAACTTGCCGATTATATTATTGATATTGGTCCAGAAGGTGGAAAAGGCGGGGGACAATTGGTTGCCAAAGGTACTCCAGAAGAAGTGGCTCAGAATAAAAAGAGCTATACAGCTAAGTTTTTGAAAAAAGAGCTAGAGTAATAAGAATATCTTTGTCAAAGTTTGAAACTTTGACAAATATTTAAATATTTTAACAATTTAACAATAATTATTTTATATTTTAGCTTTAAAAAAGCGAAATATGAAAACCACCGTATTATTTATTATAATATCGATATTCTCACTTAACTCCTATTCTCAGTCTCAAAAAGACAGCCTCAATAAAGTTGTTCAAGAACGAATTAAAAACATAGAGGAAGATCAATCCGAAAACCCCTATTACAGCCAGCAAGAACTCGAAGACAATTATAAAAACGAAATTAATACCTTTCTGGCTTTAGCTCAACCAAGTGAAAATAGTGATTTAGCAAATCATTTCAAGGTCTACTTGGAAAAAAGACTTCTCAAAAAAATAGATTTTTCGACAATTAAGTGGTCTGCTTTTTATAAAGAAATTTCAAAGAATAAAACAACTCTTAGCGTTCGATTAACTTTTGAATTAAGCAAAACAGGTAAAGCAACAAACTGCCGTATCAATACCAAAGACAAAGAATTAGAAAAAAACATTATCGAAGTTTTCAAAAAATTTCCATTAGAAAAACTGGGAATAAAAGAGAGTGATAAATTAGGAAAAATCAGCGTGCAGCTATTTACTAAGGAAGATAATGAAGTTGTTATAAAAGCAAGTCAATTTGCTGTAGTTGATGTACCTCCAATACTAAAAGGATGTGAAGATGCTTCGTTATACTGGCAATTAAATAAATGTCTTTACGACAGATTATATGATTACATTTTAAAAAACATTTCATTAAAAACGCTTAATAATCAAGAATTAAGAGGTGAAATCATATTCAGACCACGTTTTACAATTAATAGCAAAGGAAAAATTATAAACGTAAATTCTATTGCACCAAACAAAGTGATTAAAGACGAAATTGATCGTGTTATATTATCCTTTAATGAAACAATAGAACCCGGCAAAAGAAATAATGTTCCTAAAAATACCTATTGTGATACGTTCCGTACTATTACAATAGAAAATTTGAAATAGTATTTTTTTTTGATATAAAAGGTCAACAATCCAATCATTTATTGAAATTACGGAAGATCATATTTGAAATTATAATTAATTTTGATTCAAATTTAATTCATTGATAATGAAACAAAAACCCCATATTCATCATTATCGCAACATTACTTTTGGATTATAATTCCTGTTTTTTATAACAATTCTAGAAAAAAGCGTTAATTTAGTGTCCGCTTTTTTTGAAAAATTCACGCTTTTTAAAGAAAACATGTTTCGATTAAACTGAATGTTTATTTGAAAGCAACTGCCCTAGCCCTGATGGGAGCGGCATCCTTTTGTGGCGGGGTTCGCCACAAAAGATATAGTGGACAGCGGGAAACAGCTCCTAACTCCGACTATACTCAGGATGACAAATACAGGGACAAAAACATAAATAAAATAATAAATTAAAATACCTAAAATGAGATTAGAAGATTTTGATAATGATGAAGATAAAGTAATTCAGGATCGTTTGAAACAAAGAACGTGGAATGAAATTAAAACCAATGACAGCTGGGCAATTTTTAAAATTATGTCTGAGTTTGTAAATGGTTATGAAGCAATGGGACGTATTGGTCCTTGTGTTTCAATTTTTGGATCGGCGAGAACAAAACCAGAAGATAAATATTATCAATTGGCAGAAAAAATTGCCTACAAAATCAGTAAAGCAGGTTACGGTGTGATTACAGGAGGTGGTCCCGGAATTATGGAAGCTGGAAATAAAGGAGCGCATTTGGGCGGAGGAACTTCGGTTGGCTTAAATATCGAGCTACCGTTTGAACAGCATTTTAATCCGTATATTGATCATGATAAAAACCTGAATTTCGACTATTTCTTTGTGAGAAAAGTAATGTTCGTAAAATATTCGCAAGGTTTTGTGGTTATGCCAGGAGGTTTCGGAACTTTAGACGAAATGTTTGAAGCTATCACTTTGATTCAGACTAAGAAAATTGGAAAGTTCCCAATCATCTTGGTTGGAGTAGAATTCTGGTCTGGCTTGATTGAATGGGTTAAAACTGTTTTGGTGGAAAAAATGCATACAGTAAGCCCTGAAGATTTGAATTTATTTAAAATTGTAGATACTGAAGACGAAGTTGTTGAGGCATTGGATAAATTCTACAAAAAGTACGATTTAAGTCCGAATTTCTAATTTCCGAACCATATAAGCGTAGCGTTTAAAGCAATCTTTTTAAATAAACTTATATCACTTATATGGTTAAAATATACTGCAAATACGCAAAAATTGAAAGCTGTTTTTTTAAACAGCTTTTTTTATACTATTTTTACAAAAATCCGTAACTTCAATACATCGTAACATAAGTATGTCTGATAATTTTTAAGCCAATATTTGAAAGCACTTTATAAAATTATTTGCCTCGTTTTGGTTTTATCATTTTCGATAAAACTAACTGCACAACATCAATCTAAGATGGAAGTGGCGGTAAATCTCGAGCTTAAAACACTTAACATAAAACAGGATATTACCTATCATAATAATACAAACGACACTTTGGTTTCGATTGTTCTTAATGATTGGAATAATGCTTATGCAGACAAAAACACACCATTGGCTAAACGTTTTTCTGACGAATTTTACAGAGGTTTCCATTTAGCAAAAGCTGCAGACCGAGGAAAAACTACGATTATAAATCTAACTGACACCAATTTTTCAGCTTTAGAATGGGAAAGAAGTGCCGAAAATCCTGATTATATTACTGTGCGATTGAATCGTAAACTTCTTCCAAACGAAAAAATCGATTTACATATTAATTACATTGTAAAAATACCGAATGACAAATTCACTCATTTTGGTTTTGATCAAAATGGCGGAATGGCATTAAAAAACTGGTTTTTAAGTCCTGCCCGTTTTGAAAATGGTCTTTTTGTAAAGTACAATAATTTCAATTTGGATGATATTGCAAATGCAGTGAGTGATTATGATGTTGAAATCAAAATCCCAAATCAATATGCTATTGCTACCGATTTAAATTCGGTTTCAAAAGATACTACCAATCAGAATTACAGTATTTATTCTTATTCAGGGCAAAATAGAACCGATTTTAGTCTTTATATTGAAAAGCAAAATAGTTTTAGAGCATACGACAATGGTTCTTTGGTGGTTCTAACGAATTTAAAAAACAAAAAAATAGACGAGTATCAGAAGGCGATCATTATTAATCGCGTAGTTTCTTATGCTGAGAAATTTATAGGTAAATATCCGCATGAAAAAATCACAGTTTCGCAGATAGATTATGATAGAAATCCATTTTATGGTTTAAATCAGCTGCCATCGTTTATCAGTCCGTTTGAAGATGATTTCATCTTTGAAATACAATTTTTAAAGACTTTTTTAAACAATTATCTCAAAAACAGTTTGCGCTTAGATCCAAGAAAAGACAATTGGATTTATGATGGAATCCAGATTTACACCATGATGAAGTATATGGAAGAACATCATCAGGATGAAAAAATGCTGGGAAAACTTTCAGACATGAAACTCTTTAAAAGCTATAACATTACCAATCTGACTTTTAATGAGCAATATAGTTATTATTACATGCTAATGGCGCGTAAAAATCTGGATCAGCCTCTTGGAGATCCTAAAAATACGCTGATAAAGTTTAACGAACAAATTGCTAGTAAATATCGTGCGGGTTTAAGTTTGAGTTATTTAGACGATTATCTTAATCATGATATTGTTCCTAAAAGCGTGAAGGAATTTTACAACCTCAACCAATTTGGACAATCTAATCGTTATGACTTTGAAAAAATCTTAATTCAAAAAAGCCCAAAAAATATCGATTGGTTCTTTAAAACTATTATCGATTCTAGAGATATAATCGATTATAAATTTACTAATGTTTCGAGAACAGCAGACAGCATAACATTTTCGGTAAAAAATAAAACTGGAATTTACGCTCCTATTCCGATTTACGGAATTAAAAAGAAAGAAGTCGTATTTAAAGAATGGATTGAGCCTGCTAAAAAAGATTCTGTTTATGAATTCAGCCGAAAAAATGCGGACAAAATCGTTATCAATTACAATAACGAAGTTCCAGAATATAACCAACGAAACAACTGGAGATCTCTAAAAAATGTTTCACTAAATCGTCCTGTAAAATTTAATTTTGCTAAAGATTTAGAAGACCCAGATTACAATCAAATTTTATACATTCCAACATTAAATTATAATTATTATGATGGCTTTACACCTGGAATTCGTTTTCATAATAAAACCATTCTAGACAAACCTTTTAATTTTGATATTAATCCCGCTTATTCAATAAAGGCAGGAACCATTTCTGGCTCATCGGCTTTTTCTTGGAATCAATACTATCGTAACAGTACTTTATTCAATGTTCGATATTCTATCAGTCAAAATTATTACCATTATGCTCCAGATGCTACATATTTGAGATTAAATCCTATGGTAGTGTTTCGTATTCGCGAAAAAGATTTCAGAGACAATAGAAAACAAGCGATCATGTTTCGTGAGATCATCGTAAATCGCGAAGCTAGCAGTTATATAACAGATAATTCAGAACCTAATTATTCGGTATTTAATGCTCGATATTCTAATACAAAAACAGAATTGATTGATCATTTTAGTTTTATGACTGATCTGCAGTTTTCTGGAGGATTCGGAAAAGTTTCTGGTGAAGTCGAATACAGAAGATTATTTGAAAATAACAAAAAGTTAAATTTAAGATTATACGCTGGAAGTTTCCTCTACAATACAACAAACTCAGATTATTTTAGTTTTGGTTTAGACCGTCCGACTGATTATTTATTTGATTATAATTTATTTGGAAGATCAGAAAGCACAGGATTTTTCAGTCAGCAGTATGTTATTGCCGAAGGAGGTTTCAAATCGCAAATAGAACCTTCCTACGCCAATCAATGGATGGCCACTCTAAATGCGAGTTATGCAATCTGGAATTGGGTAGAACTTTACGGTGACATTGGTTTTTTGAAAAATAAACACCAAAGCGAGTTTTTTGCTTACGATACTGGAGTGCGTTTAAATATGGTTCCTGATTATTTTGAACTCTATTTTCCTGTTTATTCAAATAATGGATGGGAAATATCACAGCCTAAATACAATGAAAAAATACGATTTATAATCACCTTTTCACCAAAAACGTTAGTCACACTTTTTACTAGAAAATGGTTTTAATCAAATAAAAATTAAACAAAAAGTTGCGAAATTATCAATAAAATTAAATTTTACATAAAAATAACATAAATAAAATACATAGTTTTTAGATTTGAATACAAATAATTAAATTATATTTACTTCAAAGAATTATGATTATTGATTGTTTTTAAGTAATTTCGCGACATAAACAACATGACCCTGCAAGATTATGATAAAAGAAAAAAGCAATACTACACTGACATTTGAAGATTTCAAAACTGAGGTATTGAATGACTATAGAATTGCGGTAACAAGCCGTGAATGTAGTCTTTTAGGTCGAAAAGAAGTATTAACCGGAAAAGCTAAGTTTGGTATTTTCGGAGACGGAAAAGAAGTGCCACAGTTGGCAATGGCTAAAGCTTTTAAGAATGGAGATTTTCGTTCTGGATACTATCGCGATCAAACTTTTATGATGGCTATTGGCGAATTGGATGCTAAGCAATTTTTCGCTGGTTTATATGGTCATACTGATTTAGCTTTTGATCCAATGTCTGCGGGAAGACAAATGGGCGGACACTTTGTAACGCACAGTTTAAACGAAGACGGTTCTTGGAAAGACTTAACTAAACAAAAAAACTCAAGTTCAGATATATCTCCTACTGCTGGTCAGATGCCAAGATTATTGGGATTGGCACAGGCTTCAAAAATTTACCGAAACGTAGACGGAATTACTATTAAAGACAAATTTTCTGTAAATGGTAATGAAGTTGCTTGGGGAACTATAGGAAACGCAAGTACTTCTGAAGGTTTGTTTTTTGAAACCATAAATGCTGCTGGAGTTCTACAAGTTCCGATGGTAATGAGCGTTTGGGATGATGAATACGGAATTTCTGTTCATGCAAAACATCAGACTACGAAAGAGAATATTTCTGAAATTTTAAAAGGATATCAGCGTGATGAAGATTCTAAAGGTTATGAAATCTTTAGAGTTAAAGGCTGGGATTATGCAGAACTGGTTTCTACTTACGAAAGAGCTGGAGCCATTGCACGCGAAGAACACATACCAGTTTTAATTCACGTAAACGAATTAACACAGCCACAAGGCCACTCTACTTCTGGTTCTCACGAACGTTACAAAAGTTCAGAAAGACTGGCTTGGGAAAGAGATTTTGATTGTATTCGCCAAATGCGTTTGTGGATGATTGCAATTAATATCGCTTCTCCAGAAGAATTAGCAGAACTTGATTTCGAATTAAAGAAAGAAGTTTTAGAAGCTAAAAAAGAAGCTTGGAATAGCTTTATTAATCCAATTATTGATGAACAAAAGAATCTTTTAGCTTTATTGGAGCAAATTGCCGAGGCAAGCATCAATCATAAAGAAAGAATCAAAAAATTAATTTCTGAATTGGCTGCCATTAAAGCACCACTTAAAAAGGAATTATTGGTTTATGCAAGAAAGATTCTTCGTTTTATTGAAGTTCCAAATAGCAAAGTTCTTTTATCTAATTGGATCACAGGATTCTTAAAAGAAACACAAGAAAAATTCAGCAGCAATCTACATTCTGAATCTGAACAAAATGTATATTCTGTACAAAAAGTTCTTCCTAAATATGCTGAAAACGCAAAACCAGATTTAGACGGAAGAATGATTTTACGAGATAACTTTGATGCTTTATTTGCAAAATATCCTGAAACTTTAATTTTCGGCGAAGATGTTGGAAACATTGGAGACGTAAATCAAGGTTTGGAAGGGATGCAGGAAAAATACGGAGAACTTCGTGTTGCCGATGTCGGAATTCGTGAAGCAACTATTATTGGTCAGGGAATCGGAATGGCTTTGAGAGGTTTACGCCCGATTGCTGAAATTCAGTATTTAGATTATTTATTGTACGCTATTCAGATCATGAGTGATGATTTAGCTACATTACAATATAGAACTGTTGGAAAACAGAAAGCGCCACTAATTATTAGAACTCGTGGACACCGTTTGGAAGGAATCTGGCATTCTGGTTCTCCAATGGGAATGATCATCAATGCTATTCGCGGAATTCACGTTTTGGTTCCAAGAGACATGACACAAGCTGCTGGTTTTTATAATACTTTGCTAGAATGTGACGAGCCTGCTTTGGTTATTGAATGCTTGAATGGATACCGTTTAAAAGAAAAAACACCTTTGAACTTCGGTGAATTTAAAACACCAATTGGAGTTGTAGAAACTCTAAGAGAAGGTTCTGATATTACTTTAGTTTCTTACGGATCAACATTAAGATTGGTGATGCAAGCAGCTAATGAATTGGCAGAAAAAGGAATTGAGTGTGAAGTTATTGATGTTCAATCTTTACTTCCTTTTGATATTAGTAAAGACATTGTAAAAAGTATTGCTAAGACAAACCGTCTTTTAGTAATTGATGAAGATGTTCCTGGAGGAGCTTCAGCTTTCATTTTACAGCAGATTTTAGAAGAGCAAGATGCTTACAAACATTTAGACAGCAAACCACAAACTTTAGCTGCTAAAGCACACAGACCTGCATACGGAACTGATGGTGATTATTTCTCTAAACCTTCTGCAGAAGATATTTACGAGAAAGTGTACGATATGATGCACGAAGTTAATCCTTCTAAATATCCTGCTTTATACCAGTAATTAAGAATTTTAGATATTAAAAAAGCTCCAAGATTTTGGAGCTTTTTTTTGTTTTTACCCAAAGTGTCCACACAGTTTTGTCATTTCGACGAAGGAGAAATCTCCGTAAGTAGCTCTACAAAGATTGATCAGCATTGTGGAGTTTCTTGCGGAGATTTCTCCTTCGTCGAAATGACAAGATTATGGATAATATTATTCAAACTAATTAAATATCTCGCAACATAGCTCTCGCTCTTTCTAAATCCTCCGCAGTATCAATTCCGATTCCCACGTGAGTTGTTTCGACCATTTTGATACGTTTTCCGAATTCTAAATAGCGTAACTGCTCCAACTTCTCAGAAGCTTCTAAAGATTTCATTGGAAGGCTGTAAAAGTCTAATAACGCTTGTTTTCTAAAAGCATAAATTCCGATATGTTGAAAATATCTTACTCCAACATTTTTCTCTCTCGGATACGGAATTACAGAACGTGAAAAGTATAATGCAAACTGTGACTGATCTACTACCACTTTCACATTATTCGGATTATTGATTTCGTCCTCATTGGTAATTTCACGCATTAACGAAGCCAAATCAATTTTTCTATCTGAATCATTCTTAAAAACAGATAATACTTGAGCTAAAGGCTCAGCTTCTGTAAATGGTTCATCGCCTTGTACATTCACTACAATATCAACATCGAGATCGGCAATAGCTTCAGCAATTCGATCGCTTCCAGATTCATGTTCTTTGATACTCATTATGGCTTTTCCTCCATTGGAAACAATTTCATCAAAAATCAGATCAGAATCAGTTACAACAAAAACATCATCGAATAATTTTGTAGAAACTGCTGCTTCGTAGGTTCTTAAAATTACTGTTTTTCCACCTAAATCCTGCATTAGTTTTGCAGGAAAACGTGTTGAAGCATATCTGGCCGGAATTACTGCTATTATTTTCATTCTTATATTTTACTGAGTTTAAAAACTCAAAAATTAGTAATTTAATTTTCACTTCTTTTAAGTGTTTACAAATATGCAAAAATTACTTTTAAATTTTCTGTTTTTCTATTTCTGTAAGGGATGAAAATCATGTTCATAAATTTTCTGCCTAGTAGCAAACAACACATTGATTGTTATTAGCAACTTTCTCGTGCTATTTATTAAGACAAAAAATTAAACCAAAACTGTAACACGAAGATAAGTTGCGGGAATTAATGTAGAATTTTTGTCATTACTTTTGTTTTGGCTATTGACTAATTCGTCAAGTTTCGCATACAAATCCGAGGTTTTCCCATTTTGCTCAGCAGCTTCGAAAGCATTCATAGTTGGACCATAATAATTTTTCAATCGATCTAGCCACTCCGAAGGTGGGAATGCTGCTTTAAATGTAAAGGTATCTTTCTCAAAAGAAATATTTTCTTTAGGAACACCAGCATTTGTGAATCTTTCAACTACGTTATCCTCAATCCCCCAAAGCATTGGACTTACAAAACCCTCAGGAGGAGGTGGCGTAAATTCTGAGCTAATTTTCAAGATTTGTGCAACCAACGTTGGATCTCCCGGTATCCAATTACCCATAATAACTTTACCTCCAGGCCGTGTAACACGAACCATTTCTTTAGCAACATCAAAAGGTTTTGGAGCAAACATTGCTCCAAAAATACTCATCGTAACATCGTAAGATTGATTTTTCAATTCATTCAAATCGGTTGCGTCACCTTCTTTAAATACAATATTATCTAATCCTTCCTTTTTTGCTCGAAGATTACCAGCTTCAACTAAATTTCTTGCTATATCAACACCTAAAACATTGGCTCCTAATTTTGCCGAAGGTATTGCAGTAGTACCATCGCCACAGCCTAGATCTAGAACGTTGTTATTTTCTTTAATTCCAATTTTGGCAACCAATTCCGCACCACTTTCTCTCATAGATTCTGCAATACGCGTAAAATCGCCTTTTTCCCATAATGCTTTGTTTGGATTCATCTTAGTTTTATCAGTGATTATAGTGCTGATGCCGCACTTTAACTTAATTTACAAATACCTTCTATCGTTTTTTAAATGATCACCAGTTAATCATAAAAGGCATTTAAAAAAACTACTTAAAAAGAAGATACATATCAAATAATCAACTGACAAACAATTACTTACGCAAAAATAAACAAAATTTAGATGAAACATTTTACTATCTCCTAAAATTTACTTTTTAAACAAACTGTCTAGATTATAACTTTTAAACCAATACCATATAAATGGAAAAAGATTGGAAAAACTTTGACCAGTTCTTCTCTATTTTCACACAAAAACAAATACACATTTCACAAAGAGTTTTCTAAAATATTTTTATAACATTTTCATTAAAGCATTGTTATTTAATTTCTTAGAATATTTTTATTTTTATATAAAAAACTATGAAAAGAAACTTTACTTCTCTCCTGCTCTATTTCTTTTTAATATTTACCTCCAATGCTTTTTCTCAAAATGAAACCATCAATGCATTTACAAATCGAATTTTTGATGGCAAAGGTTACCAACCATTGACTAATTTAAAATGGAAATTTAAAACAGAAGGAAAAATCTTTTCTTCTCCAATTGCACAAAACGGAACAGTTTATATTGGTAGTGAAGATGGTTATTTTTATGCTGTCGATGAAAAATCTGGGATTCTAAAATGGAAATTTAAAACCAATGGAGCCGTTCACAGTTCTGCAAGCCTTTATAATGATATTGTTTATTTTGGAAGTTTTGATGGATATTATTATGCTGTAAATGCAAAAACAGGAAAAGAAATATGGAGATTTAAAACCAAAGGAGAACATTGGTATAGCGAAATTGGAATGTGGGGTATGAAACCTAGCGATCTTCTTATGGCCGATTTATGGGATTTTTATCTTTCTACTCCCGTTGTTTATGTAGACCATAATTCTGCATTGGCAATTTTTGGAAGCAGCGACGGAAATCTATATGCTGTTGATGCTAAAAATGGAAGTTTAAAATGGAATTTTCAAACAAAAGCGGCTATACACAGCACTCCTGTACTAGAAAAAAATACCGTTTATTTTGGTGGATGGGATAGCGTTTTTTATGCTTTAGACTGCAAAACAGGAAAAGAGAAATGGAAATTTTCTACTGAAATCAAAACGGGCTTCACGGGAATTCAAGCTTCTGCCACTGTTCATGACGGAATCGTTTATTTTGGCGCAAGAGATCCTTATTTGTTTGCACTAGATGCCGAAACAGGAAAAGTAATCTGGAAATACAACGCCGAAAATTCTTGGATTTTGAGTACGGCTGTTGTCAAAGATAATATACTGTATGTTGGAACTTCAGATACTTACGCTTTATTGGCATTGGATGCTAAAACAGGAAAAGAAAAATATCGATTTAAAGGAAACGGATATATTTATTCTTCGCCAGCAATTGCAGGAAACACGATTTATTTTGGAGATTTTACGGGGAATTTCTTTGACTTAAACTTGCTTTCTAATGGAAAAGAATCGAACATCATTCCAACAGAAAACAGAAATAAATATGCGGGCAGCACTCTTAAAAATAATCTTTTAGATTTTGGATTTGTTACCAAACAGGCAGATTTATCTAGTTATGCTGAAAACCAAAAAGTCATGTGTGAGTTTTACAAATTAGGCTCCATTGTTTCTTCTCCATTCATCAGTAATAATATTATTTTTTACGGAAGTGCAGATGGATATCTGTATGCCTATAATTTGAGAAAGGAAAAATAATCTCTTTGCGAATCTCCGCGTAAATCTTTGTGCAACTTTGCGGTATAACTTATTACACAGAGACCAACAAAGCTTTCGCAGAGATTCGCAAAGATTATTACATCAATTTTACTGAAGTCATACTCAGAGATCCAGCCAGTAATTTATCATTAAAGAGGCTTAAATCATCTGTTTTATCTTTCAAACCTAAAGTATACAATAACGGAAGATAATGCTCTGGTGTTGGAACTGCCAACTGAATAGCTTTATTCATTTTTTCGAAATCAATTAAAGGCTGAAAATTTCCATCTAACAAATAATTATTTACCGTTTCGCGTGCTTCTATAGCCCAATCGTAGCCGTAATTATCTTTATCAAAATTTCTAAAATCGACCATTCTTAGATTGTGGACAATATTCCCGCTTCCGATAATTAAAACGCCTTTGTAACGAAGCGCTTGCAGTTTCTGAGCCAATTCAAAATGATATTGCCCAGATTTTGTATAATCGATGCTTAGCTGAATTACAGGAACATCGGCATTCGGGTATAAATGTTTAATTACGCTCCAAGCACCATGATCCAATCCCCAATGTTCGTCTAATTCGACCATAACAGGATCTAAAAGCTTTTTAGTTTCAACTGCCAATTCTGGACTTCCTTTTGCTGGATATTGAACATCAAAAAGTGCTTGCGGAAAACCTCCAAAATCATGAATGGTTCTTGGCATTTCCATCGAAGTTACTTTTGTTCCTTTTGTAAACCAATGTGCAGAAACGCATAAAATAGCATTGGGTTGCGGAAGTGTTTTTGCCAGATTGCGAAAACCAGTCACAAATTGATTTTCTTCAATAGCATTCATTGGGCTGCCGTGTCCTAAAAATAGAACAGGCATTTTATCTGTGTTCGAAAACGTAGATGAAATCGAATGTAAGTCGTTTAGTGTTGTCATTTTATAAAAGTTTTTTTGCCACAGATTAAACGAATTTTCACAGATTTTTACTCATTTTAAGTTAAAATGGTGGATGCTTAATTTTTGTTTCACGCAGATTTTGCAGATTGAGCAGATTACTTGATTGCATTTTTTTTAATTAATAATCCGTTCAATCTGCAAAATCTGCGAGAGAAATTTAAACGCATTAAAAAAAAAAATCTTTTTAATCCTTTTATCCCGATAGCTATCGGGAGTGGCTAAAATTTATTCTTCAAAACTCTCGTCTTTAAATCCTATCAAATATAACTTATTTTTGGCACGTGTCATAGCGGTATAAAGCCATCTAATGTAATCAGAATCAATTCCATTAGGCAAAAATGGCTGTTCTATAAAAACAGTATTCCATTGTCCTCCTTGCGATTTATGACAGGTTATAGCGTATGAAAATTTAACTTGAAGTCCGTTAAAATATTCATTTTCCTTTACCTTCTGGAATCTTTTGTATTTAGTCGGTTCGTCTTCATAATCTTTCATCACTTCTTCATACAAACGATTTGATTCTTCATAAGTTAAAGAAGGCGATTCACTTTTTAAAGTATCCAAAATCAAAACCGTTTCAAAAGGCTTTTGCTCTGGATAATCGACCATTCTGATCTTTACTTTCGCAAACGTATATCCATATAATTCTTTGATTCCGAAAAGTTCTAGAACTTCAATGATATCTCCATTGGCAATAAATCCCGCTTCGTCGGTTTCTTTTAGCCAGAAATAATTGTTCTTAACGACCATCAAGAAATCACCTACCGAAAGTTCACTTTCTTTAAACAAAATACGGCTTCTAATCTGTTCATTATATTGATTGGCGCGTTTATTTGAACGCACAATAAAAGCAGTATCTTCAATGCTATAATTGCTGTACGCCGTATTTATCGCATCTTGAATATCATAGCCATCTGTCAGGCGAACAATGTCTTTAAACCTCTTTACGTTGAACTTAAATTCAGTTATAAAACTCTCTTTCAGCAATTCACGCAATTCGGTTGCATTGTATAAAATTCCAGAATTTTCTTCCTGACGCATTACTTCGTCCAATTCGATATGATCAATTTCTTTGCTGTAATGAAAACCCAAAGTATCAATATCTAAAGCAGGACTAACATCCAAATTGACTGGTGGAAGCTGAGCTGTATCTCCTAAAAGTATCATTTTACAGTTTTGACCAGAATACACATAATTGATCAAATCGTCTAGAAGTGATCCGCTGTCTAAAGTACTGTCTGAAATCATCGAGGCTTCATCGACGATAAAAATCGTATTTTTATGTTTGTTGACTTGTTTGGTAAAAGCGACTCCGCCACCAGAAGACTTCTTCGGGAAATATATTTTTTTATGAATTGTAAAAGCTGGATTATTCGAATAATTAGCAATTACTTTGGCAGCACGACCAGTTGGCGCAAGCAAAACGTACTTTTTATTAATATCTCCTAAATTATTGACAATAGTAGAAATAACGGTTGTTTTTCCCGTTCCAGCATATCCTTTCAAGACAAAAATGGTGTCGTTTTGAGGTTCAGTCAGGAAAATTGCAATCTTCTGAAAAAAAATATCCTGCTTATATGTTGGAGGAAAAGGAAATCGTTTTTGTAAAATACCGTAAAACTGTGCAGAATTCATAAAATAATATTGAAATACAAAGGTCGACTTTTTTAATGGCAATGACAAAAATCAATTTCAATGTCAATTTCAAATTTCAACAACTCCAAATATTCAATGAAAACAATCAAATTAGCACAAACCAAACATAACTATTTAACTTTCAAATAAATATACTTTTTCTTAACCTTGTATTAAACTTAGATTCAAATTGTTTTTTGAAATTGCAATTATAATTGTTCCTTTTTAATTTGTAAGTTTGTGGTCGCTTAAATTCTTTCTTGATTTAAAACAGGTAACGAATTGTAAATCAACTATGTCATTACAAAATACTAACATTACTTCAAAAAATTACAGAAAACTTTCTATTCAGGTTTCCCTGACTGGATTTTCATACTGCTGTTTTGATACTTTAAATAATGTCATTACTTCTTTTAAAGAAATAAAGTTTGACACTAACAACAAAATACCTCGAATTGAAGATTTATTCAGCAACGCTTTCAAACTAAATCCTGAATTAAAAGAGACTTACGACGAAGTAATGGTTATTCATAATAATAATTTTTCGACTTTTGTTCCGACTGCTTTATTTGATGAGAATTATTTAGGAAGCTATCTGCAATACACTACAAAAGTATTTGAAACAGATCACTTTACTTTTGATCAAATTCCGAATTATCAGATGAATTCAGTTTATATTCCTTATGTGAATATCA
This sequence comes from Flavobacterium luteolum, assembly GCF_027111275.1. Lineage (NCBI taxonomy): Bacteria > Pseudomonadati > Bacteroidota > Flavobacteriia > Flavobacteriales > Flavobacteriaceae > Flavobacterium > Flavobacterium luteolum. The sequence continues at coordinate 396,878 of NZ_CP114286.1, forward strand.
ACAATTTCCTGATTGATAATGTAGGTTCTTTTAATTCTAAGCATGCCAACAGCATTTTAGTCGAGAAAATTCTAGACAATTCTAGAAACAACGACGATAAAAAGATGATTGTGAATTTTAACCCAAGTAATTTTGAAATTATCGTGGTGCAGAATCAGAAGCTTTTATTGTTTAATTCATTCGAATACAATACCCCAGAAGACTTTATCTACTATATATTATTTACAGCAGAACAAATGAGCATGAATCCGGAGAGTTTCAAATTAGAATTGTTAGGAACTATTTCAGAAAACGATCCATTTTATGCCATAGCTTACAAATACGTGCGCCATATTTCTTTTATGGATGTATCAAAACTAAAAGAGAAAAACAGCTTTACAACTGCTCAAAATCAAAAACATTATATCTTATTTCAATCATGAGAATCATTTCAGGAAAATACAAAGGACGCCGAATTTTTCCGCCAAAAAATCTACCTGTAAGACCAACGACTGACATGAGTAAAGAAGCATTGTTTAATGTTTTGAATAATCATTTTAATTTTGACAGTTTAAAGGTTTTAGATTTATTTTCGGGAACAGGAAACATCAGTTATGAGTTTGCTTCACGCGGAAGTGCTCCTATCACCTCCGTTGATGGCGATTTTGGATGCGTAAAATTCATTAAGCAAGTTTCGTCAGAATATGATTTTGATATTGCTGCAACCAAAAGCGATGTTTTCAAATTTTTAGAAAACTGCAGAACCACTTACGACATTATCTTTGCAGACCCTCCTTACGGATTGGATCAGGCAACTTTTGAGAAAATTGTTCTAACGGTTTTTGAAAGAGATTTATTGGAAGATGACGGAATGATGATTATCGAGCATTCAAAATATACCAAATTGGATCATATGAGTAATTTTTCTTTCCAGAAAAGTTATGGCGGTTCTTTCTTTAGTTTTTTTGAATTGAATTCGACAGACGATGATGAAGAATTACCACACGATGCTTCTAAAAAAGAATCTGAAGAAGACGAAGGATAAATTTTTAAATATTAAAATATCAAATTCCAAATTTCAATTTTGCCTGAAACATCAGGATTGGAATTTGGAATTTTCTTTTTGTTTTTTTCAAACCTTATCTAATTCTATTTTCACTTTCATTCACGCTTTTTTCTTTGAATTCAGAATCTTTTATTTTTCCGAAAGAATAACGAACTGCAATAGAAATCTCGTTAGCATCAACTAAATATCTAGCTCTAGAACTTATATTATTAATTGTAAATCGTTCAGTATAAATTGTATTTTTAAAAATATCATTATAATTTAAAGTACAATTCCAATTTTTACCAAATGATTTTGCCAAAGACAAATCAAAAATCAGTTTTGCATTTCTTTCAAAAACTCCCTCTTTTTGTTTGGTTGCACCCCAAAAAGATAGAACAAAAGTAAAATCCTTTGGCAGTTTGAAACTGTTATTCGAATAATAATACAAGTAGGTTTTAGAAGAATTAAACAATGCCGATTGATCCTCAATTTTATTGGTCGCAAAAACTAAAGAATTGGTATTTGTCCAAATTTTATAAGTAAACGGCAACGTAAATTCAATATTATAACCCGTTTCTTTCTGAAAATTTTTCTCGGTAAGAGTCAAAACATTATTCTGATTGTCAAATACAAAATCTTGATAAATAGGATTTTTATTTTGATATAAAGTCAGTTTTACAGATTTATCATGATATTGAAAAACCGTTGAAATCACATCCATAAATGTTGGTCCGAGATTGATATTACTGCCATAAATAAAATACGGATTTATATACGTTGCAATCATACTCAAAGACGAATAATTAGGCCTCGAAATACTTTTAGAATAATCTACAGTCAAACTCTTGGTGCTATCTATAGAAAACGAAAACTGCGCTTTTGGAAAAAGATTAGTATAGTTTTTATCAACTAAAAACGCGTTATCTGTACTGTATTTACCACTGACATTGGTATTTTCAATTCTTAAACCAGCAGAGAAACTGAATTTTTTAATTTTTCCCGAAAGCTGTGTATAGGCAGCTAAATTGGCTTCTTTAAAATGATAATCAAAAGAAGTGTTTTCGTTTTTATCATAATCAAAAACATCATAATCTGATTTGGAATTTGCCGATGAATAAAGTCCACCATATTCCCAATTCATATCATTCTTGAACTTTTTCTCTAAATCAATTCTTCCAGAAAAAACATCAACATTAAACTTTTGATTTCGGTTCTGCGACAGCTCCAATTCGGTTTCATTATAATTGTTCTCTACCAAACTCCATAAATGTTGATTGAAATTGGAACCTTGAAAACCAACAAACATCTTTGTATCGATAGCTTTTATTTTTTTTGAATAATTCACAAATGAATTAATAAAATTTTTGTCGCTCGAATTATCACTAAAAGTAAAAACATTATTTATCTGATCTTGATTTTTATTAAAAGTAAAAGTATTGATATCGAAAGTATCGCTTTGCATTTTCCCATTTACATTTGCCGAAAAATAATCTTCCTCATTTATTTTATAAAATAAACCTCCACCAAAAATGTACTGATTTCTATACGTAACCGCCGAAACATTATAATCTGAAACAATATTGGCCTCTGGAATTTGATACGCAATACTGTGGCTTTCCCAAGGATTTAGTTTATTATAATTGAAATTGGCTTTCCATTCTAATTTACCTTTCTTAAAGCTAGAATTAAAACCTAAATAATTATTGTAATTCTTTTTGAAAGAAGCTGTTTCTGAAATTTCGGTTCTAAAACTATCTTTTTTACTGAGTTTCCGTGTAATTAAAATTACAGCACGCCCTTCAGCTTCATATTTAGACGACGGATTCTGAATGATTTCAATTGTTTTGATATCAGCGACAGCTAAAGCATTTAAATCGTTCATTCCGACTTTCTGATTATCAATATAAATTAACGGATTTCCTTTACCCACGATCGAAATACTTTCGCGATTTGAACTTACCTGAACCAAAGGAAGCCTCGAAAGCAAATCAACCGGATTTGGAATTGAATTGTAAACCGAATTGGCAACATCAACTTTTATGTTTCCGTTTGAGTTTGTAAATGTTTTTTTCTCCTGACTGATTACAATTTCATCTAATTGATTTGAAATAGAATCTTTTGGTGTTTCGTTCTGAGCATTGGCAATACATGAAAGACAAAAAAGTAAAAGTGTTATTAGAAGTTTTAAAGGCAGATAAAGATTCATTTTAAAATTGAAATTGATTAGTAGTGCTGCAAAAATGCTTTGAAAATCTAGTTCCGAAAGTTAATCGTAGGTTAATGCAAGGTTAATCTGCTATTTGTATGGTAAAAGCCGTATTTTTGAAACAGAATTTTAAAAGAGTATGAAACAAAGAATCAATTTATTAATCACATTTTCTGTCATTGCGCTAATTGTGCTCATGACAGTACAATGTTATTTGGTAAAAACAGCCTACGAATATAAAGTGGCACAGTTTCATACGCAGATTAAAAATGAAATTGCCCAGATTTCGAATAATTATAGCGATATTGATTCGGCTTTGGTTGCAAAAAGAGAAATGCTTTACAAAAGCCTTTCGGAAAAATATATAAAAGGAAAAAACACCAAACTGGATCTTAAAATTGGCGTTTTACAAAATGAATACCAGAGCGCTGTAACTCGAGAAATCCAAAGAAAATTTGAAAGAGATTTACCTAATTTTAAAATTGATTTTGCGATTGTTCTCAACAAGTTTATTTTGTATCAAAGTGCAAAAAAAGCCGATACGATTTTCTCGGAAAAGCCTTTTATCCATAATAAGTTGTACGGAAATCTGGCTTCTTTAAATCATGCTTTTTTAGTGCGAAATTATGTTGGAACAACCAACGGAACTTTTGAAAATCAGGAATATCAATTACTGACAGAAGACTCCATGTACGTTTCTGTAATGGATTGGGAAATGATTATTTTGAAGCGAATGACTTTTATTCTCATTCTGTCTCTATTATCAATTTTGACTTTAATTACGCTTTTTGTTATTGCCTTAAAAGCTTTAATCAAACAGAAAAAAGTGAGTGATGTAAAAACCGATTTCATCAACAATATTACACACGAACTTAAAACGCCTTTGGCAACTTTAGGGATTTCGACAAAGATTTTAGCACAAAAAAGCATTCGTGACAATGACGAAAATTTTAATGCCATTGTGAGTACAATTTCACGTCAGAATAACCGTCTGCAAAATCTAATCGATCAGGTTATGGCGAATTCTTTAGCAGAAAATGAAATTGAATTGCAAAAGGAAAAAATAGATGCCGAAGATTTCCTGCTTTCTATTGTCAATGATTTTAAAATTGCTTTTCCAAAAATCAATCTTAAAACCGATTTTCAGACAGCGAAAACTATTCTGGTTTTGGATAAATTTCATTTGACAACTGCTTTCTTAAATGTTCTAGAAAATGCTGTAAAATACGGATCGAACACTATAACGGTAAAAACAAGAATTGCAGAAAACCAGTTTTCTATTAGTTTTGAAGATGATGGAATTGGAATTGCAAAAAACAAACAAGCATTTCTTTTCGAGAAGTTTTATCGTGTTGAACAAGGAAATCTGCATAATACAAAAGGCTTAGGTTTAGGATTATATTATGTTGATCAGATTGTAAAAGCACATCAAGGCTCTGTTAACGTTATTAGCGAGTTAGGAAAAGGAACTCAGTTTACTATTTTATTAAAAGTTTAATTACCTTATTTTGAAAAGATTACTTTTAGCCGAAGACGATTTTGATTTTGCTGCAATTTTAAAACAATATCTAGAACTGCATCAATTTGAAGTAATCTGGGCAGAAAACGGCGAGATAGCTTTGGACTATTTTAAAAACCAGGCTTTTGATATTTGTATTTTTGATGTCATGATGCCCAAAATGGACGGATTTTCATTGGCTGAAAAAATAATTAACATCAATCCAGAAATTCCTTTTATTTTTCTAACAGCTAGAAAGCTCAAAGAAGATAAAATTATTGGTCTAAAACTTGGCGCAGATGATTATATCGCAAAACCTTTTGAAGTCGACGAACTGGTTCTTCGTTTACAGAATATTCTAAAGAGAATAGAGCAAAAAAGAAGTTTGGAGGGGAATAATATAATTGAAATTGGTTCGTATATTTTTGATAATGAACGTTTGACTCTGAATAATAAAAACCATGTTCAACAGCTTACAGAGATGGAAGCTTCACTTATTGAGTATCTCTATCTCAACCATAATCAGTTACTAAAGAGAGATCAGATTTTAATGTCGGTTTGGAAAAAAGACGATTATTTCTCAGGACGAAGCATGGATGTTTTTATTAGCAGACTTAGAAAATATTTTAATTCAGATCCAAAAATCAAAATAGAAAGCGTTCGCAATATCGGATTAGAATTTAAAATAGAAAAACCTTGACGAATCAAGGTTTTTTCTATTTTTTTTATTTGATGACCCAACCTAAAGTAAAGTTTCCTACTGGTACAAATTCTGTATCATATTTATCAAAATTCACTCCTGGTCCAACATTAAACTCGAGATTAAATCTTCCTTTATAAGTTCGCTGCAAACCCCATAATGCTGCAACTGTAAATGATCCTACGTAATTCCCGAATTTATCATTCGTCGAAATCGAAGGAAAACTATAAAGTACATTTGCTGCAATATAATTTCCTGAGTTAAAAGCTGTTCTTTTTCCTTTGTTAGCTCTTTTTTCTAAATTATAATAATGACGAAACTGCTCATTAATTAAAGGGAAAAGATAGACATTGCTCTCGTCATAATAACTGTTGTATCGATATCCCAAACCTAAAGCTGCCTCCGAATAAAGTGTGTTTTTTGCTGACAATGCATGTTCATAAACAAAACCTGGAAATAGCAGATTAATTTTAAACTGATTTTTTACAGAAACTGAAGCTTCTTCTTGTGCTTGAATTGCAGTAAATGAAATAGTAAATAGAAGTAATAAAATGTAATTTTTCTTCATTGTTTTTCAATTGGTTAGTTGCGACAAAAATAGTATTAAAAGTATATTATCCTACTAAAAGCAAATTTATTTTCTTACAACTAGAAATAACAATCTATGGCACTGCAAATCATGTAATTTTTCAAGATCAATTATATAACAACAATTAACTTATTGAAATTTAACTTTGTTAGAGAACTTTTAAATCTAACAATCATGAACCTAAAAAGATTTTTCGGCGGATTGCTTACAATCCTCGGAATTATAGGACTTATCTATACTGCGGTTATTTTTGCCGGCACATCTGGAGAAACTAGAGATATAAAATCGCTTATTATTTACGGCATACTCGGAATCGTATTTTTTACATCGGGTATTAGTCTGGTGCGAACTACAAAGGACGAAAGTTAAAAAAAGGTACAAAGAGGCAAAGGCTCAAAGAGGCAAAGTTTTAAATCCTTTGTACCTTTGAGCCTCTCGACCTTTAAACCTAAAAAATAACTATTCCGAAACAGGATCCAGATTTAACTCTGTAAAATCTCTTTCTGTTTTAGAAATTATTATGGTTGCGACTGTGTTTCCAATTAAATTGGTAATCGCTCTAGCTTCGCTCATAAATTTATCTACACCCAGTAAAAATGCCAAACCTTCAACTGGAATTTTATGCAAGGCTGTTAAGGTTGATGCTAAAACAATAAATCCGCTTCCGGTTACACCCGCTGCTCCTTTGGAAGTAATCATCAAAATTCCGATAACGGTCATGATTTCAAAAAAGGTTAAATGCACGTCATAAAGCTGTGCAATAAAAAGAACCGACATTGAAAGATAAATCGAAGTTCCGTCAAGATTAAAAGAATAACCAGTCGGAATCACCAAACCTACAACCGATTTACTACAGCCCATTCTTTCCAATTTCACCATAATACTTGGCAAAGCAGCCTCAGAAGAGGAAGTTCCGAGAACCAGTAAAAGTTCTTCTTTAATGTATTTTAAAATCGAAAGGATACTTATTTTATAATATCGTAATATGCTTCCTAAAACCAAAAAGACAAATAATGCCATTGTTAGATAAACACATAGCATCAGTTTTCCAAGCGGAATCAAAGTGGCAAGACCAAACTTTCCTATTGTGTAGGCCATTCCGCCAAAGGCACCAACTGGAGCAAGATACATTACATATTTTAAAGCAGTAAAAACGACTTTTGAAAATCGTTCTAAAACTAAAATAGTCTGTTCTCTTTTCTGATAAAAGTTCAGCGCGATTCCGCATATAATGGCAGCCAATAAAACCTGTAATGTAAAGTTGGACAAGAAGAATTGCAACCACGAAAAATCCTTTGCTGCTCCGTTTGTATATTGGCTTGCATCTCCAAAAGTCAGACCCGATTTATCAATTTTTCCCGGTTTAAATATATAAGCAACAGTTACACCAATTGCCAAAGCAACGGTCGAAACCACTTCAAAATACGTTAAAGCTTTAACGCCAATTCGACCTACTTTTTTTAGATTTCCCATTCCCGAAATTCCCAGAACGATCGTCAGGAAGATAATTGGACCAATAAAGAGTGAGATTAACTGAATGAACTTTTTACCCAGAAATTCCATCTTTACACCATTTTCTGGAGAAAAATGTCCAAGTAAAACACCCGAAATAATAGCAATTAAAACCCAAAAAGTAAGATTGGTTACTATGGCTCTAAAAAGGCTTTTTTTAGATTTTGGCGAAGGATTTGGAGTAGTAATATTCATGAGAATTAGTTAGATAGTTCACAAATATATAAAAAATGCAGACCTGTAAGCCGGATTCTGTTCTTGTCTCATTTTGCAATGATACAATACCTTATCATTTATCTAGATTCAGCATTACTACTGAACTCAATCTACCTACCCTTCGGCAACGGACGAGAAGCCCTTAAATGCCGATATACTTGGTATTTCACCGCATAGAGTTTACCTGGTTTCACTACAGCATTACCTGTACATACTTTCTGCTGCACTTGTCCTAATCCCTTTCGGAACCGACGGGCGTTACCCGCTATGCTTCTCTGTGGTGTCCGGACTTTCCTCCCTTCCGATCCCGATAGCTATCGGGACGAAACGACGATAAGGCGGTCTGCGCTGCAAAAGTAGCGATTTAAGAACTAACAATAATAATTTTAAATTTCAGATTTTATGAATTTTATCATAACTTTTTAATTTTAAAATAGTTATCTTTAAAAATCTATAATTTAAATTCGGTTTATCATGAAAAGAATGTATCATTACGCAACTGTTTCAAAGGCTTTAGATCAATTGAATGAGAAAGGATTTACGTGCGACTTTAATCGAAATGCAGACGCGATTAAAAAAAATCCTGAGAAATTTGAAATTGTTCATGTGTATCGATACGAGGGTGAGTCAGACCCAGCAGATGAAGCAGTTGTATACGGAATTAAATCAACTTCGGGCAAAAAGGGAGTTTATGTCGCTGGTTTTTCAGCCGATTCAGATCAGGAAACAGCGAAGTTTTTATTTGATTTAAGCATCCGAGGACGTTAGAAAATCAAGTAAAAAAATGAGAACAAAAAAAATATTAAATAATCTATGTCATTCCTAGAAGCCGAAATTCTTTTTCGTTTTTTAGGAATGACATAAAATAAAAACCTTTGTTCTTTTGAAGCTTTAACCCCTTAAAGCTAAAAAAGCTAAACTGTCGGTATTTTCAATTTCCATCCTGGCTTAATTAAATCAGGATTTGAAATAATATCCTTGTTCGCTTCAAAAATATCCTGCCAAGAAACTCCGTATGCTTTTCCAATCTTCGAAAGAGAATCTCCTACTTCAACTGTATATTCTCTCGAAAAGCCTTCTTCCACTTCAATATTCATAACCAAATCGGCCGATCTAAAATCAGGATCAATAGTATTATAAGCATTCCAAAGCTTTTCTTTTTCTGCCGCAGATTTTGCTTTTCCGTCAATATAAAGCACATTATCCTGCTCTCTTACTTGCAAATTTTCAATTCCTAATTCGGATGCCAAATCTGTCACTTCTCTATATTTATCTTGTAAACTCATAACAACTTATTTTATAATTAATTTGTTATCTACTTTTTTAGGTTTCAATTCCTGAATGCTTTGGATAAGAGGCTGTAGTTTGTCTCTTTTAATTTCTCCCGAAAGTGTTACAACGCCTCCCACAACAGTTGCACTAACACCATCATAAGCATCTACAACTTTACTAACGGACTTGTCTAAATCGGCATCTGAATTAATAACAACAGTAGCCGCAGCTTGTTCCTGATTGGCTTTTTCAATTTCGCAGGTATTAACTACAGATTTAACACCTTTGGTTGCTTTTACGCTTTTTCCAATATTTTTTTTGAACATTTCATCATCACAAACACCTGTAATTGTAGCCACACCTTCATGTACTGTAACTTGGATGTCTGGATCATTTAATTTTTCATTAATTGCTTTTTCAATATCGGCATCACTGGGTTTGCACGACACCAAAAAAACACTGAGACTCATTCCTAATAAAATTGATCTAATTTTCATAATGATAGGTTTTAATAATTAACTCCTTAAAGTTAAACAAATTAAATATCAACAAGTTATATGATATTGTTATGATATTTGTAAATTTTCCAGCAATTTAACTTTTATCAACTTCTAAAAATTATTCAAAAAAAAACGCAAAAAGAAATTTCTGATAAAGAAAAAACAGAAGCAAAATTGGAAACTTTCAGTCGATACATTATCATTTCTTTGATTGTCAACATCGTATTATTTCTGATTTTACTCTTTGTTATTTTGAAGAAAAAGAATTTCGCTAAATAACTAAAATCGGTTTTAAACAACGAAACAAAAGTCATATATTTGCTATCGAATAAAAAAGAATATGGAACAATTTGTAGTATCGGCACGTAAATATCGCCCGCAGACCTTTAAGGATGTTGTGGGGCAAAAAGCCATTACCAACACTTTGTTAAATGCTATAGAAACCAATCACTTGGCTTCTGCTCTTTTATTCACAGGACCGCGTGGAGTTGGAAAAACAACCTGCGCTCGTATCTTGGCTCGAAAAATAAATCAGCCTGGATATGATGATCCTACCGAAGATTTTGCCTTTAACGTTTTTGAGCTGGATGCTGCCTCAAACAACTCGGTTGATGATATTCGTAATCTTATCGATCAGGTTAGAATCCCGCCACAGACTGGACAATACAAAGTATATATCATTGACGAGGTTCATATGTTGTCTTCGGCCGCTTTTAATGCTTTTCTTAAAACATTAGAAGAACCGCCAAAACATGCTATTTTCATTTTGGCTACAACAGAGAAACACAAAATCCTTCCAACGATTTTATCTCGTTGTCAGATATTTGATTTCAAAAGAATTACGGTAAAAGACGCTAAAGAACATTTAGCAGATGTTGCCGAAAGTCAAGGAATCGTTTTTGAAGACGATGCATTGCACATTATTGCTCAAAAAGCAGATGGCGCCATGCGTGATGCTTTGTCTATTTTTGACCGTGTAGTTTCGTATTGCGGAACAAATTTGACTCGCCAAGCCGTAACCGAGAACCTAAACGTCTTAGATTACGAAACCTATATTTCGATTACTGATTTACTTTTGGAAAATGAAATTCCGAAACTATTATTAGCATACAATGATATCTTAGCAAAAGGTTTTGATGGACATCATTTTATTGCAGGTTTGGCTTCACATTTCAGAGATTTATTAGTAAGCAAAACGCCTTCGACTATTGCTTTATTAGAAGTTGGCGAACAAGCACAGCAAATGTATGCCGTTCAATCACAGAAATGTTCTCAGGAATTTTTACTTAAAGGGATTGACATTGCAAACGACTGCGATTTAAAATACAAATTAAGTCAGAATCAACGCCTTTTAGTTGAATTATGCTTGATGCAATTGGCCTCTATCAACTTTGATGGAGAAAAAAAAAAGCTGAGCAATTCATAATTCCGCCCGTTTACTTTAAAAATGGAGGTTATTCTATAGTTGAAGTCCAAAATCCAAAGCCTAAAGTTGAAAGTTCTGTTGCAACTGAGAATCAAACTTCTCAAGCTGTAACTGAAACTAAAACTGCCATTTCTCAACCGCAACACGCTACTGAAACTCCAAAAGTTCAAACTCCTGAAGCTCCAAAAACAGAGGCAAACGGTGCTCCTAAAGTTTCTGCTTTTTCTCTTGCCAGTATCCGCAAGAAAAAAGAAATGGAAGCCAGCGGCAAGACATATGTTAAACCTACTTCTGCTTATTTAACTGAAGAATTTAATGAAACCGATATGCGTCTTCACTGGAACAAATATGCAGAACGTTTAGGCCAAAAAGGTCTTAAGATTATGGAATCGATTCTATTGATTAGCGATCCTGTTCTGAATGGCACAACAATCTCTTATGAATTGCCAAACGAAGGTTCTAAATTGGATTTTGAAGGTCAAATGAATGGTTTATTAGGATATTTAAAAGGTCACTTACATAATCATGATATTACAATTGAAGTAATTGTAAACGAAGAGATTAAAGCAGTAAGAGCTCTTAACGATCAAGATCGATACAATCGTTTCTTAGAAATCAATCCAAGCATTGAACTTTTACGCACTACATTTGGATTGGATATAAATCTTTAATCTCTTGTTTCTACCACAAATCAATTCATTCTGGTAATTTATAACAAAGTTTTATTTGTTTTTGAGTCCGAGATTGTAGACTTTCTCAAGCCATTTCTTTCTTTGCTCTTCGTTAGAACCTTTTATAATTCCGACGTAACTCACTCTGACAGGTTTTACACCGCAAAACTCCAAAGTAGATTTCTTTAACTGGTTTACGCTTGGCCTTCCAAAAAACAAGCGATAATACCAGCCTGGCTGATCTAAAGTTGTGATAATATGAGCTGTTTTACCTTTTAGCAATTTATCCCACCAAACCGAATTTTCGCGATACTGAAATGTCATTCCTGGTAAAAACAAACGATCTATAAATCCTTTTGTTATCGCTGGGAGTCCGCCCCACCAAACGGGATGAATCCAAACCAGATGATCTGCTCTTTTTATTTTCTCCCACGATTCTAATAAATCTGGTTCTAAGCCTGTTCTTTTTTGATAACCAAATTTTAGATTTGGATTGAAATTTAAATTGGCAATTGTGATGGTTTCAACTTGTGCACCAGAAGCAATTGCTCCGCTTTTATAAGATTCAGCAATTCCGAAATTGAAACTTTCTGAATTTGGGTGTCCGTTTATTATTAGTATTTTTTTCATATTTATGTTTTTTCAAAAATACTATTAGTACATTTTCTTTTACTGGACAAATGTCCTGAAAAGTCTTTTTTGCCACAGATTACACAGATTAAAAGGATTTTTTAAATCTAAAAAACAATAGCCTTTCTAATTCTGCTTAAATGTCTTGGAGTAATTCCTAAATACGAAGCCAAATATTGCAACGGGATTAACTGAATATAGTTTTGATGATTTGTGCAAAGTTCTTCGTAACGTTCTGCGCCTGATAATTTTTGAAACGAAATCATTCTTTTATGCAGGTTTACAAATTCTAATTCAGTCAATTTCCTGCCTGTTTCCTGCCAATTAAAACCTGATTGATAGAGCTTTTCTAAACCTTTTCGGTCTAAAATCTGTAATTCTGTATCGGTTAAAGCCTGAATATTTTCTTCTGCTTTTTCTTGGGTAATAAAACTGGCAAAAGAAGCCATAAATTCATTTTCAAAAGCAAAACAATTGGTAATTTCGTCGCCTTTGTGATTGACAAAAAAGGAACGGAGAATTCCTTTTTCTATAAAAACAATTTCGTTGCAAACCTGATTTTCAGTCAAGAGAAGTTCTCCTTTTTTTAATGTCCGAAATGTAATCAAACCATCTAAAAGGCTTAATTCATCATCTGAAAAATCTTGAATGGACTGGAAAACAGTTTTCATAAATTAATCCTCAGAAGCAAAAACGCGTTCAATTCTTTTATCTGGAATAAGCCAAAGCATAGCCACAATAAAATAAGCTGCTCCTGAAATCCATTGATTATAAAATGCAGTGACAATTCCGATTACATATAAAACTAAGGAGATTTTACCTTTAAAATCCTTTTTAAGCACTCTTCTCAAAGCCGAATCATTTCCTTCACTGCACATAATGGTATATTGCAGAATAACATACGAAATTGCAGAAAGCAGCAAAATAGTTCCATATAAACTCATTGCGGCCTTTTCAAAATTATGCTCTCCCATCCAAGCGGTAGAAACAGGAATTAAGGAAAGCCAAAACAAAAAGTGTAGATTACTCCATAATACCTTTCCGTTTACTTTTGACAATCCATGAAGTAAATAATGATGGTTATTCCAATATATTCCAACGTAAATAAAACTCAAAACATAACTTAAAAACTTTGGGATAAGAGGTTTTAAATCTGAAAACTCATGCCCTTCCGGCGCTTTGATTTCCAAAATCATAATCGTAATAATGATTGCCAAAACGCCATCACTAAAAGCTTCAAGTCTGCCTTTATTCATTTACAAAGAAAATATAAATATTAAATTTTACCGAAATACATTGCTTTTACAATACCATCAGAAAGTCCGATTTTAGGAACATAAATCTGGCGTGCACCGCTCCATTTCATCGCATTAAGATAAATACGAGTTGCATGGATAATTACGTCGGCACGGTCAGAATTCAGTCCTAATTCGGCAATTCTCTGTTCGTAAGTCAATGAATTTAAAAATGCGTACTGTGAGTTAACATAAATGTAAGAAAGCGGTTTTTCCTGCTGTTTTCCAGACATTTTAAACAACTTATTGATGTTTCCTCCAGAACCAATCAGTGTTACCTCATCGTAATCTGCCGTGTTGGTTTTAATCCATTTTTCGATCTCATCCCAAACTGAATCATGAACCATATTATTCAGTAAACGAACAGTTCCCGCTTTGAAAGATCTTGAAGTAATCATTTTTCCGTCAGAGAATAAAGTAAATTCGGTACTTCCACCTCCAACATCCACAAATAAATAGGTTTCGTCTGACTTGATTAAATGATGCAAATCTGTAGAAGCAATAATTGCTGCTTCTTTTTTACCGTCGATAATCTCTATTTTAATGTCGGCTTTTTTCTTAATTAAAGCCACAACTTCTTTAGCATTATATGCCTCCCGCATTGCAGAAGTTGCAAACGCCATATAGCGTTCTACTTTATGTACTTTCATCAAAAGATTGAATGCTTTCATCGCATCAACCATTCGATCTATATTTTCTGGTGAAATTTCTCCAACCGTGAAGGCGTCTTGTCCTAAACGAATTGGCACACGAACAAGGGAACTTTTATTAAACTGCGGTTCTTTACCTTCTTGTTCCACAACGTTAGCGATCAAAAGCCTCATGGCATTTGAACCGATATCTATCGCTGCAAACTTCCTAATATTAATCATGCTCACTTAATGATTTGAAATTGGTATTTATTATTAATTTATTTTTTGAGGAACCTCATCTAGTATCGCTACTTTATTCTGATAATATTTATAGGTCTCAAATTGCGCTCTAAATGGGGCATGATGATTTTTGGGCTTATATTTATTATCCAATTTATAAGAATGATATCTCACTTTTACGTTTCCTTTCCAGGCAATATTGAAGTTGTCAATCAATTCTTTCTTAATTTCAAGGTCATAAATCGGACAGGTTACTTCGACTCTTCCATCAAGATTTCTGGTCATAAAATCGGCAGACGAAATATAAACTTCGGTTAAACCAGCATTTCCAAAAATATAAACTCTCGAATGTTCTAAGTAATTATCTACAATACTTATAGCCTCGATATTTTCACTCATTCCAGGAATTCCAGGAATCAAAGAACATATTCCTCTAACTTGCAATTGGATTTTTACTCCGGCATTGCTTGCTTCGTATAATTTATCGATCATTTTAAAATCAGATAAACTATTCATTTTTAACTTTATATGTGTTTTTCTACCTGCAAGCGCATGCAGAATTTCACGGTCAATCAGTTTTATGAATTTGCTCCTTGTATAATGAGGCGATACGATTAAATGTTTGTATCTGTGAACTCTATAATTGATATCGAAAAACTCAAATATTTTTGATGTGTCTTTTAAAATTCCCTGATGGCATGTAAACAATGTTACATCGGTATAGATTTTTGCTGTCGACTCATTGAAGTTTCCAGTTGAAATAAATCCGTAACGACGGTTTTTACCTTCTTCCATTCTTTCAATTACGCAAATCTTACTGTGCACTTTCAATCCTTTGATACCAAAAATAAGTTCGATGCCTTCTGTCTGCATTTGTTCTGCATACGAAATATTCGATGCTTCATCAAAACGTGCCTGAAGCTCGATTTGCACTACTACCCTTTTACCATTTTTGGCCGCATTTATTAGCGAACTGATAATCTGTGAATTCTTCGCTAAACGATATAATGTAATTTTTATGCTAGTTACTTTTGGATCTAAAGCAGCTTCACGCAAAAATCTAGTTAAATAGGAGAATGACTGATATGGCGCATGAACCAAATAATCTTTTTTAGAGATTTTTTCTAAAATACTTCCTTCCAAACTCAAACCTGGAACCGGCAATGGTTCGTTTGGTTTATACAATAAATCGTATCTGCCTAGATTTGGAAAACTCATATAATCACGACGATTATGATATCTTCCTCCTGGAATTATACTATCTGTTTCTACAATTTTCATTTTATCCAAGAAAAATTGAAGTGTGTCTTCTTCAATTAAATTGTCATAAATAAAACGAACAGGTTCTCCAATTCGGCGATCTTTTACAGAGTTCGAAATTTTTTCAAGCATACTTTTACTCAAATCGCTATCAATATCCAACTGCGCATCGCGTGTAATTTTAATCATGTGAGCAGAAACGCTCTTATAATTAAATATATTAAAGATGTTTTTTAGCTTGAAACGAATAACATCATCAATTAAAATGACATATTGCTTTTCGTCATCAGAAGGAAGAACAACAAACCTGTTAATGTTTTTGGGAATCTCAATTAAAGCATAACGAACCTCATCATTTGCCAATTCTAAACGAACTGCCAAATATCCTAAGGTATCTTTTAGAATTGGAAAAACGGCTAAATCATTCAAAATGATGGTTACCAATTCTGGACTTAACTTTTGGGTATAAAAATCTTTTAAAAAACATTCTTGTTTTGGTGAAATCTGCGTTTCGTTTATAATAAAAATATTTTCAGATTCAAGCTCTGCTTCAATATTTCCAAGTATACGCAAACTTTCAGATTGCTGCTGAATTACGATTTCGGTAATGTCTTTAATTAATTGATGGGCAGAAATACCACCCAAATATTTTTCGCCAGAAATACCAGAAAGGCTTAATCTTCGAATGGCCGCATACCGAACTCTAAAAAATTCATCTAAATTGTTTGAAAAAATTCCAACAAAACGCAGTCTGTCTAAAAGTGGTACTGTATTGTCTGCTGCTTCCTGAAGCACTCTTGCATTAAACGCTAGCCAGCTTTTTTCTCTATCGATATATTTCTGTTCGTACACTGTAATTATTTTAAATCTTTGGGGAAAATAGTTTTATGTGTTTTGCCCTTATGGATCGTGTCCCAGCTGTCGGCATCAAATTGTAAAGATACAAAGCCTGAAGTTGGAACATTTTCTATAAAAACATCCCCAAATTTATTAACAAAATTTGTAATAGCCTCGTTATGTCCGAAAAGAATAACGCTTTCAAAACTATTATCACATGATTTAATAACTTTTTCGAGTTGCCTTTCATCAAAAGTGTATAAATCATCTCTAAAAATGATACTCTCTAAAGGATAGGATAAGTTTTGCGCAAAAATTAAAGCAGTTTCTGAGGCTCTCGCAGCAGTACTGCTCCACATTATATATGTCTTAGGAAGATACCCTGAAATATTTAATGAAACATCATGCGCATCTAAAATTCCCCTTTTCATTAACGGACGATCAAAATCTTTTAAAGGTGCTTCCCAGCTAGATTTGGCATGACGAATTAAAATAAGATTTTTCATAAACAGCAGAATTTAAAAACCTGATGTCCAGGTTATTTTTAATTAAGTTCTAATTTACAAAAGATATTTTAAACCTTCTCCTTTTTTTATTTCTGTTAACATTATAACGAAATTTTAACAAGAATAAACAATTCTCAAAATGTTAACAATTGGAAAATCATAGAAAAACAAAAATTGCATTTTATGTACTTCGTCTATAAAATTAGTATTTAGTCGATAATGTGACAGTTCGCAATATTTTAACTAATTATTTGATTATTAGTTATTTATAATATTTCAAATAAACCAATTACCGCTAATAAAGCAAAAAAATGTACGAAAAAATTTCACTTTTTAGAGTTAAAAAAAAGCGTTTTTGAGTCAATTTTGGATGAAAAAACAACACTTCAACGAGTTTTTAGGTTAGTTACAGATAAAAAAATAATATTAGAAAAACTCTAATATAACTTTGATTCTGTTAAAATTTCATAAATACTTTAAAACTAAATCTTAAGTTATGAAAACAAAATCTACTCTTGAAAAAGCAGTAAAATTTGTAAGCAATTGTAAGTTTATTTTTTTCTCGAAGAAAAACATTTTTACTAAAAACATTTTTTGCGCACTATCATTTTTAACCATAACACTTTTTCATGCTGAAAATGTCGATTCGCACCTAAGCAATTTAGATAATTCTAACCAAGCATCTAAAATGATTTACTTAAATGATAGCCATCTTTTGCTGAATTAAAAACCTCCCTTTTGATTTTACCGAGCCCTAATGTCATTTTATAGTTTAATAAAAAGGCAATCCAAAAACACAATCTGATTTAAAATATCAATAAACCGATAAAAGCTATCAATATGAAAAAATTCTACTATCAATATTTAACATTTTGTTATTTATTTTTACTGCTACTAAGTGGGACTTTCATTGGAAATGCACAAGAAATACCTACACGAATTGGGAATACATTGTCTCCAAGTAAAGCTACCGCAAAGACGGCTGCAGTTAGTGCCCTTGCCGCTGCTGGTTCCATCGATGTTGCAAATGCTTCATATGGCTACAATGGCTACACCCCCGACCTATTAGTCCGCAACATTTTAACCTCTGGCTGTCTTAGTATAAGCAATGTTCGTTTTGGTTATTACAAAAGAAGCAATAATAACTGGAATTGGGTAAACCACAACTGGTCTACAACAGCTGGAGACAGACAATTAGGCTATTACAATAAAGCAACTTCAACATTTCCTATAGACGAAGGTATTCTCTTATCTACTGGGAAAATCAGCTCTGCTATGGGACCGAATAGTTATACCAATAGATCAGACGAACTTGTCAATGAAGCTAGTGATCCCGATTTGACCAATATATCTGGTGAAACCATGCACGACGCAGCAATACTTGAATTTAATTTTATTCCCGACGGAAATTTAGTTGAGTTTAAATTTGTATTTGCTTCCGAAGAATATTTAGAATATGTGCATACAGATTATAATGATGCTTTTGGATTTTTCTTAAGCGGATCTGGAATTAATGGCCCCTATACGAACAATGCTATAAACTTGGCTCAGTTACCAAATGGCGATGCAGTTACAATTAATAATATACATTCGTCAGGAACAAATGTCAACAATGTATCTTTCCCAAATCATAACGTTGCATATTATGCTAACAATCCTGCTGGTTCTGCCACAATGGAGTATGATGGATCAACTGTGGTATTAACTGCTACTTATGCCGTTACACCAGGACAGAATTATAAAATAAAAATGGCAATTGCAGATGCATCTGACCAAAAATGGGATGCTGGAGTATTTTTAAAAGCAAAAAGTTTTGCAACAAATACGTTGGTTATTACAAACCCAGCCCCAGTTTGTGCAAATGGTACAGCAAACTTAACATTGCCTGCTATTACGGCAGGAAGTACTTCTGGTCTAACCTATACTTACTGGACAAATTCTACAGCAACTACTCCTCTCGCTACGCCAAGTGCTGCGCCTGTTGGAACATATTACATTAAAGGAACCAATGCCGAATCAGGTTGTTCTGATATCAAACCTGTAGTGGTAAGTCAAACCAATATTGTAATAACTGAAACCACGGCTTCGCATATTGATGTCAAATGTAAAGGAGCCGCAACTGGTTCAGCCACTGTAACTGCATCAGGCGGAACGGGAAGTTATAACTATTCTTGGAATACTTCTCCCGTTCAAACTAATGCAACAGCAACAAACTTGTCTGCTGGCACATATACTGTGACTGTAACTGATTCAAAAGGTTGCAGTAATACTAAACAAATAAGTATTACTGAACCTACAACTAGTTTAGCCGCATCTACAACTCAAGTTAATTTAACTTGTAATGGAGGAACAAATGGTTCTGCAACCGTTACTGCAACAGGAGGAATGGGGACTTACACTTATTCTTGGAACACAACTCCAGTTCAAACCTCAGCTACAGCCTCTAATTTAGCTGCTGGAACCTACACTGTAATAGTAAAAGATGCAAATCTTTGCCAAGTTACAAAAACTGTAACCATAACTGGACCTACTGCAGCTTTAGCTTTAGGGGCATCTTCTAAAACCGATGCTTCATGCTTCGGAAAAAGTACCGGAAGCGTAACGGCTGGAACCGTTACAAATGCGGTTGGAACCGTAAACTACTCTTGGAAAAACAGTTCGAATGCAGTGGTTGGAACAGCAGCAACGGTTTCAAACCTTCCTGCGGGAACTTATACTTTAACTGTAACTGATTCCTGTTCTTCTCAGTCTAATTCTGTTACAATCGGACAGCCAGCGGCAGCTTTAGCTTTAGGAGCTTCTTCTAAAACAGATGCTTCCTGCTTCGGAAAAAGCACTGGTTCTGTAACAGCGGGGACTGTAACAAATGCGGTTGGAACTGTTTCTTATTCTTGGAAAAACGGCAATGTTGAAGTAGGAACTTCAGCAACGGTTTCAAACCTTCCTGCGGGAACTTATACTTTAACTGTAACTGATTCCTGTTCTTCTCAATCCAATTCTGTTACAATCGGACAGCCAGCGGCAGCTTTAGCTTTAGGAGCGTCTTCTAAAACAGATGCTTCCTGCTTCGGAAAAAGCACTGGTTCTGTAACAGCGGGGACTGTAACAAATGCGGTTGGAACTATAACTTACTCTTGGAAAAACGGCAATGTTGAAGTAGGAACTTCAGCAACGGTTTCAAACCTTCCTGCGGGAACTTATACTTTAACTGTAACTGATTCCTGTTCTTCTCAGTCTAATTCTGTTACAATCGGACAGCCAGCGGCAGCTTTAGCTTTAGGAGCGTCTTCTAAAACAGATGCTTCCTGCTTCGGAAAAAGCACTGGTTCTGTAACAGCGGGGACTGTAACAAATGCGGTTGGAACTATAACTTACTCTTGGAAAAACAGCTCGAATGCAGTGGTTGGAACAGCAGCAACGGTTTCAAACCTTCCTGCGGGAACTTATACTTTAACTGTAACTGATTCCTGTTCTTCTCAATCCAATTCTGTTACAATCGGACAGCCAGCGGCAGCTTTAGCTTTAGGAGCGTCTTCTAAAACAGATGCTTCCTGCTTCGGAAAAAGCACTGGTTCTGTAACAGCGGGGACTGTAACAAATGCGGTTGGAACTATAACTTACTCTTGGAAAAACAGCTCGAATGCAGTGGTTGGAACAGCAGCAACGGTTTCAAACCTTCCTGCGGGAACTTATACTTTAACTGTAACTGATTCCTGTTCTTCTCAGTCTAATTCTGTTACAATCGGACAGCCAGCGGCAGCTTTAGCTTTAGGAGCTTCTTCTAAAACAGATGCTTCCTGCTTCGGAAAAAGCACTGGTTCTGTAACAGCGGGGACTGTAACAAATGCGGTTGGAACTGTTTCTTATTCTTGGAAAAACGGCAATGTTGAAGTAGGAACTTCAGCAACGGTTTCAAACCTTCCTGCGGGAACTTATACTTTAACTGTAACTGATTCCTGTTCTTCTCAATCCAATTCTGTTACAATCGGACAGCCAGCGGCAGCTTTAGCTTTAGGAGCGTCTTCTAAAACAGATGCTTCCTGCTTCGGAAAAAGCACTGGTTCTGTAACAGCGGGGACTGTAACAAATGCGGTTGGAACTGTTTCTTATTCTTGGAAAAACGGCAATACTGAAGTAGGAACTTCAGCAACGGTTTCAAACCTTCCTGCGGGAACTTATACTTTAACTGTAACTGATTCCTGTTCTTCTCAGTCTAATTCTGTTACAATCGGACAGCCAGCGGCAGCTTTAGCTTTAGGAGCTTCTTCTAAAACAGATGCTTCCTGCTTCGGAAAAAGCACTGGTTCTGTAACAGCGGGGACTGTAACAAATGCGGTTGGAACTATAACTTACTCTTGGAAAAACAGCTCGAATGCAGTGGTTGGAACAGCAGCAACGGTTTCAAACCTTCCTGCGGGAACTTATACTTTAACTGTAACTGATTCCTGCTCTTCTCAATCCAATTCGGTTACAATCGGACAGCCAGCGGCAGCTTTAGCTTTAGGAGCGTCTTCTAAAACAGATGCTTCCTGCTTCGGAAAAAGCACTGGTTCTGTAACAGCGGGGACTGTAACAAATGCGGTTGGAACTATAACTTACTCTTGGAAAAACGGCAATGTTGAAGTAGGAACTTCAGCAACGGTTTCAAACCTTCCTGCGGGAACTTATACTTTAACTGTAACTGATTCCTGTTCTTCTCAATCCAATTCTGTTACAATCGGACAGCCAGCGGCAGCTTTAGCTTTAGGAGCTTCTTCTAAAACAGATGCTTCCTGCTTCGGAAAAAGCACTGGTTCTGTAACAGCGGGGACTGTAACAAATGCGGTTGGAACTATAACTTACTCTTGGAAAAACAGCTCGAATGCAGTGGTTGGAACAGCAGCAACGGTTTCAAACCTTCCTGCGGGAACTTATACTTTAACTGTAACCGATTCCTGTTCTTCTCAATCCAATTCTGTTACAATCGGACAGCCTGCGGCAGCTTTAGCTTTAGGAACGTCTTCTAAAACAGATGCTTCCTGCTTCGGAAAAAGCACTGGTTCTGTAACAGCGGGGACTGTAACAAATGCGGTTGGAGCTGTTTCTTACTCTTGGACAAACAGCTTGAATGCAGTGGTTGGAACAGCAGCAACTGTTTCAAACCTTCCTGCGGGAACTTATACTTTAACTGTAACTGATTCCTGCTCTTCTCAATCCAATTCGGTTACAATCGGACAGCCAGCGGCAGCTTTAGCTTTAGGAACGTCTTCTAAAACTGATGTTTTCTGTTTTGGAGCAAGCACTGGTACTGTAACGGCTGGAACCGTGACAAACGCAATTGGAACTGTAAACTATTCTTGGACAAACAGTTCGAATGCAGTGGTTGGAACAGCAGCAACTGTTTCAAACCTTCCTGCAGGAATATACACTTTAACAATCACTGATTCCTGTTCTTCTCAATCCAATTCTGTTACAATCGGACAGCCAGCTATAGCTTTAAGCTGCTCAGTTATTCAAAACAAATCTGTTACTTCAAATGGATTAAGCGATGGAGAAGCAACTGTAACACCAATTGGAGGTAATGTTGGCTATACTTATTTATGGGATAATAACGAAACTACTCAAAAAGCACTTGGATTAAATGCAGGATTACATACTGTTACAGTTACCGATTCAAAAGGCTGTACAACAACTTGTACTGTCACTATAACTCAACCAAATGTACTCTCTTGCAGTATTTCTCAAGATAGCGCTGTAAAATGTTTTGGAGGTAATACTGGTAAAGCAACTGTAACTGCTGTAGGTGGTAACGGAGAGTATACATATTTATGGGACAATAGTGAAACAAGTGCGCAAGCAGTTGCTTTAACTGCCGGTTTACACACTGTTACTGTTACTGATAAATTAGGTTATACAACAAATTGTTCTGTAACAATTTCGCAACCTCAAAAAGCATTAAGTGCAATAAAAAGTCAAACAGATGTTACTTGTGGCGGAGGAAATAATGGTTCTGCGACAGTAACTGTTTCAGGTGGAACTGCTCAATATAACTATTCTTGGAACTCAGTTCCTGTACAAATAACTGCAACTGCAAGTAATCTTGCTGCTGGAAATTACACTGTGCTTATTACTGATGCAAACGGATGTACACTTTCTGAATCGTTTACTATTTTGGATGGAGATTCAATTAAACCAATTGTAAATCCGCTGCCTGAGGTTACTACTATCAATTGTCCAGCAGTACCTGTTTTTGCACAAGCAACGGCAACTGACAATAATGGAACTATTTCTTCATTAACTTTCGAAGATACTATTATACAAGGGAATTGTGCCGGCTCTTATACTAAAACAAGAACTTGGACCGCAAAAGATGCTTGCGGAAATATTTCTCTTCCTGTAAGCCAAACTATAATAGTTCAAGATAATACTGCTCCAATCTGGGCAACTCAGACAGGATCTTTAGATAAAACTGTTGAGTGTAGCGATACACAAGCTCTAGCATCGGCTCAAGCCTTATTTCCTAGTGCTAGCGATGCCTGCGATGCTGATGTTTCAAACATCATAAAAGTAAGCGGAAAATTTACAGCTTCTGAAGGATGCGGAAATGCAGGAACTTATACCAATACTTGGACTGTAAAAGACGACTGCGAAAATACTTCTGAAACTTTCACGCAAGTGATTACAATTCAGGATACTGCTGCTCCAACTTGGACAACTGCTGCAGGAACTCTAAACGCAACTTTAGAATGCAGCGATACTCAAGGACTTGCAGCAGCTCAGGCTCAGTTTCCTATAGCTTCTGACTCATGCGATGCTGATGTTTCAAACATCACTAAAGTAAGCGGACAGTTTGTAGCTTCTGAAGGATGCGGAAATGCCGGAACTTACACCAATACTTGGACTGTAAAAGACGATTGTGGCAATACTTCTGAAACTTTCACTCAGGTGATTACAATTCAGGACACTGCTGCTCCGACTTGGACAACTGCTGCGGGTTCTCTAAACGCAACTTTAGAGTGCAGCGATACTCAAGGACTTGCGACAGCTCAGGCTCAGTTTCCTATAGCTTCTGACTCATGCGATGCTGATGTCTCTAACATCACTAAAATAAGCGGACAGTTTGTAGCTTCTGAAGGATGCGGAAATGCCGGAACTTACACCAATACTTGGACTGTAAAAGACGACTGCGGAAATACTTCTGAAACTTTCACGCAAGTGATTACAATTCAGGATACAGCTGCTCCAACTTGGACAACTGCTTCAGGAACTCTAAACGCAACTTTAGAGTGCAGCGATACTCAAGGACTTGCGACAGCTCAAGCTCAGTTTCCTATAGCTTCTGACTCATGCGATGCTGATGTCTCTAACATCACTAAAGTAAGCGGACAGTTTATAGCTTCTGAAGGATGCGGAAATGCCGGAACTTACACCAATACTTGGACTGTAAAAGACGACTGCGGAAATACTTCTGAAACTTTCACGCAAGTGATTACAATTCAGGATACAGCTGCTCCAACTTGGACAACTGCTTCAGGAACTCTAAACGCAACTTTAGAGTGCAGCGATACTCAAGGACTTGCGACAGCTCAAGCTCAGTTTCCTATAGCTTCTGACTCATGCGATGCTGATGTCTCTAACATCACTAAAGTAAGCGGCCAGTTTGTAGCTTCTGAAAATTGTTCAAATGCAGGAACTTACACCAACACTTGGACTGTAAAAGACGACTGCGGAAATACTTCTGAAACTTTCACTCAGGTGATTACAATTCAGGATACAGCTGCTCCGACTTGGACAACTGCTGCAGGAACTCTGAACGCAACTTTAGAGTGCAGCGATACTCAAGGACTTGCAGCAGCTCAGGCTCAGTTTCCTATAGCTTCTGACTCATGCGATGCTGATGTCTCTAACATCACTAAAGTAAGCGGCCAGTTTGTAGCTTCTGAAAATTGTTCAAATGCAGGAACTTACACCAACACTTGGACTGTAAAAGATGATTGTGGCAATACTTCTGAAACTTTC
This sequence comes from Flavobacterium luteolum, assembly GCF_027111275.1. NCBI lineage: Bacteria > Pseudomonadati > Bacteroidota > Flavobacteriia > Flavobacteriales > Flavobacteriaceae > Flavobacterium > Flavobacterium luteolum. Next base: position 421,893 of record NZ_CP114286.1, read on the forward strand.
ACGCAAGTGATTACAATTCAAGATACTACTGCTCCAATGTTTACTGGCGATCTTCCTCTAGATATTGAAGTATCATGCGATGCAGTTCCTGAATCAGCAGAAATGCATGTTTCAGATAATTGCAATGATAATTTACCAATAGTATTTTCAGAGGTAAAATCTGGTATTGAGAATGAATGTTCAACTAATTATACTTTAACTCGCACTTGGAAAATTAGCGACTGCGGTGGAAATACAACCACTCACGTTCAAATTATTACAGTAAGAGATAAAACTGCTCCAACAGGAACAGCTCCTGAAAGTATAACAAACTTAGCTAGCATTGATTTAATACCAGCAGGAAATCCGTCAGATATTAAAGACGCGGCTGATAATTGCAGCTCTACTGTAAATATCACTGTTTCGGACACTAACAATGAAGGAAACGGCTGCGACGGAACACCTTATATCTTAACAAGAACTTATACTTTAACAGACTGTGCTGGAAACAAAACCGAATTGGTTCAAACCTTTACAGTTGAAAGCAAAGTTACTGTTAGCGGAGTTGCAACAAACACAAGCTGTTTTGGAGGAAGCGATGGTAAAATTACAGTAACCAATAGCCCTGGCTCGATTGTAGTAATTACTAATGAGAGAAATGAAGTAGTTGGTAATACAAATTTACCAGCTGGAACTTATACTCTTACTGCAACGGCACTAGTCAACGGCGAAAATCAAACTTGTTCTGCTACAGCTACAGTAGTGATTTCTCAACCAGAATATACTGTAAAAATTTCTGGACAAGTAATAAATGTAGATACCAATACGCCTCTTGCCAATGTACCTGTTACTTTAATTCCGCAAGGAACAACACCTGGAGCAATACAAATGCGTATTACAGGAACTGATGGAATGTACAGTTTCTCTGGAATGCCTGCTGGAAGTTACTTGGTACAAGTACAAGATGCAAACTTAAATAGTGCACATCAATTATATCCTGTAGATTCTAGTTTATTCTTTACAACTCTTGAAGATTGTAAAGTTCAGACTCATAATTTCGAATATGGCAAATCTACTCTTCCTGTACTTGGAGATTATGTTTGGTATGATCTTAATAATAATGGAATTCAAGATGAATGGTACGATGCCAATAATGATGGAGTGGTTACTAAAAATATTCCAGATTCAAATGGCTCTATCGATTACAGCCAATGGGAATGGATAGATCTTAACGGAGATGGAAGCTATACTGGTCCTGAAAATAATGGAGAGCTAAATGCAGCAGGTTTCGGTAATGCTCTTAGTTCTAATATAATTGTTGATGGTCCAAATGGCTACCATGCAGATGTAATTGTCGGAATTGAAGGATTCTGGAGAGAACGTCCAGAAACTGCAAATCCGTATGGAGATTATACAATAAAATTAGTAAGAGATGCTAATTTCGATGCTGTGGCTGCTGCTTTAGGTGCTACTGGTCTAGTGAAAGTTATCCCTTCTTCATCTGCTAAAAACATAAGTGGTAAAACGAGCAAAATGCAAATGCATACCGTTTGTCAAACCACAACAGATGCCGGTTATGTAGTAACTGTAACGCCAGAGGATTTAGTTCACTTAGACATTGACTTCGGCGTAAGCTGCAAAGAATACAAAGATATTGTTGCTAATGATGACAGTGCAGGTCCTATTGCTGGTGTAAATCATACCACAACTAACGTATTAAATGTATTAACAAATGATACTTTAGAAGGAGCAGCGATAACTGCCTCTGATGTAATTATAACGACTGTAACTCCAAACGAGTTTTTACAGCTAAATCCTGATGGTTCTGTTGATGTGTTACCAAATGCTCCAGTAGGAACATTGACAATGGTATATCAAATTTGCGAAGCCGATCAGACAGATAATTGTGACACTGCAACGGTTACAATTACAATTGAAGCACCAGTAATGACTGTTACAGCAACATCAATATGTGTGAACGACGTTCCTTACGTTGATTATGTGGTAACGCCAGTAAACTTCACTCCTGTAAATGGTGTGACAATTGCTTGGGCCGATAGCAACAACAATGTCGTAACAACAATGACCAATTTACCATTGAGCGGTCGTGTATTATGGCCTGGAGCTGTTGTAGATGGGCAAGGAAAAGGAATTGATTGGCCTGGATGGATTTTTGAAAACAACAAATGGATTGAAGCCGCTGATGGATTTGAGAAATTACGTCCAACTGCTAACCTAACCGTTTCTGTAAATCCTAGTGAAACTATCACACTTAGTTATCCACCAGCAGATCCTTTCTGTACTGCGAGACCAACATTTGCCATTGTCGCAACTTATGATAATCCAGCACCAATAACAGGACCTGCAGGACAAACTAACATAGTGAATGTTTTAACTAATGACACATTAAATGGTTCGTCAGTAAATATAAACGATGTTACCTTAACAACTACTGTTCCTGACCCAACTGGTGCCTTGACATTAAATCCTGACGGATCTGTAAATGTTGCACCAAACACACCAGGTGGCACTTACACGTTAACTTACCAAATTTGCGAAAAAGCCGATTTTGGAAACTGCGATAGTGCAATTGTAACAGTAGTAGTTCTAGATCCGCCAGCGCCACCTACACCAGTAGTTGCAAATGACGATACGTACAGTAATATTGGATGTAACTCTTTCGGACTAGTTGGAAATGTATTGAGCAATGATACGAAAGGAATCACTCGCGCATCATTAGAATTAGTAAACTTTACACTTCTTACTGAAGCAACCGGCACTAAATCAAATCCAAATATCACTTTTGATGGTTCTGGAAATGTAACAGTATCAAGTTTAACACCTGCCGGCACTTATACGTACAGCTACAGAATTTGCGACAAACTAAGTTCTGAAAATTGTGATACTGCAACTGTTACGATTATAGTTGTTCCAAATGGTGTTACTCAAACTAGTGCAACAGCTTGTAACGATGATTCGACATTGGTAAATCTAAGCAGTCTGCTTCCTGAAGGAAGTCCTTCAACAGGAACTTGGATTGATAAAAATAATACTAATGCCCTTCAGGGAACAATTCTTAATCCGTTTGGTTTGGCATTAGGCAATTACGTTTTCGAATATGCAATAGCTGATGAAAAATGTCCAAGAAGCATAGTTTTAAACATGGAAATCAATGATGATTGTAAAGTCTTAGCTTGTGGTGACGTATTAGTTCATAATGCTTTTTCTCCAAATGGCGATAACAAAAATGATTTCTTCAAAATTGACAATATCGATGACACCACTTGTTATCCAAGCAATTCTGTCGAAATATATAATCGCTGGGGAATTTTAGTTTTTGAAACTACAAACTACAATAATACAACAAATGCTTTTGATGGTACTTCTAGAGGAAGAACAACTGTTAAGCAATCTGACGGACTACCAACTGGGACTTATTTTTACATTATTAATTATAAATCTCTAGATGGAAACAACAATGTTCAAGATCATAAACTAGACGGGTATTTATATCTATCAAAATAATCCTTTTCAAAATACGCTGTAAAAGCTCTTTTACAGCGTATTTAAAACTGAAAAAATGAATCAATCTTGAATAAGAGCACATTGAATTACAATGATTTAAAAGTCAATAGTATTAAAATAATATAATCTACTATGAGAACAAAGCTATTTTTCTTCGTCATTCTGTTAGTTACATGTTCAGGGTATGCACAGCAAGACGCTCAGTATACACAGTACATGTACAACACAATAAATATAAATCCTGCTTATGCAGGTTCTCGTGGGGTATTTAGTGTTTTTGGTCTTTACCGTACTCAATGGGTTGGTCTTGACGGAGCACCGGAAACAAGCAGTTTTTCAATTAATACACCGCTAAACAATAGCAGACTAGGTATAGGAGCTTCTTTGGTTAACGACAAAATTGGTCCAACAAACGAAAACAATATCTCAGTTGATCTATCGTATACTGTCCAGACATCTGCAGATTTTAAACTTTCGTTTGGTATTAAAGGAACTGCAAATATCTTCAATTTGGATGTAAACAAACTAAATCCGGCAGATCAGGGTGATCCGCAGTTTCAGGATTTAAGCAATAAATTTTCTCCTAATGTTGGTGCTGGGGTTTACTGGCATTCAGACAAGGCTTACATTGGTTTATCTGTTCCAAATTTTATTGAAACAAATCGTTACGACGACAATGATGTAGCAATTTACAAAGACAAAATCAATTACTATTTAATGGCAGGTTATGTATTCGATCTAGACAAATATCAATACATTAAATTCAAACCAGCTATTTTAACCAAAATGGTCGAAGGTGCACCGCTACAAGTTGATGTTTCTGCCAATTTTATGTTCTACGACAAATTCATGGCTGGTGTAGCTTACAGATGGAGCGCTTCATTAAGTGCTATGGTCGGATTTCAGATTACAGACGGACTTTATTTAGGTTATGGTTATGACAGAGAAACCACTCATTTAAATAATTACAATTCAGGTTCACACGAAATTTTCCTTCGTTATGAATTCTTCTCCAACAAAGGTAAAATGACAACTCCTCGTTTCTTCTAAAAAATAAGGTATCATGAAAAACTATACACTACTTTTCCTTACAATTCTAGGTGCTTTTTCATTTAGCAGTTATGCACAGCAGTCTAAAATAAATACTGCAGACAAAAAATATGACGGCTATGCTTATGTCGATGCTATAAAGACCTATGAAAAAGTTGCCGCTAAAGGCTACAAATCTGAAGACATGTTTAAAAAACTGGGAAATGCTTATTATTTCAATTCAGATTTTCAGAATGCGGCAAAATGGTACGGCGAATTATTTGCAATGAACACAAATGTTGAACCAGAATATTATTTTAGATATGCACAATCTCTAAAATCGACTGGAGACATTACCAAAGCAAATAAACTTCTGGATGAATTTAATGCTATCTCAAAAAATGACAGCAGAGGAAAACTTTACAAAGAAGATGTAAATTATCTGGATCAAATTAAAGCAAACTCTGGGAGGTACCAGATAGAAGATGCTGGAATTAACAGCAAATATTCAGATTACGGATCATTTGTGTATAACAATAAAGTTTATTTTGCATCGGCGCGAGATACAGGAAATTTTACACAACGTAAACACAAATGGACAGGAGAATATTTTACAAATATTTATAATGCTGATTTGGATCCTTCTACCGGTAGCACATCAAAAGTAAATAAATTTAAATCGGCTATTAATACCAAATTCCATGAAGCTTCTCCTGTTTTCACAAAAGATGGAAAAACAGTTTATTTTACCAGAAATAACTACATCGACGGAAAAAAAGGAAAAGACGAAAACAAAGTCACCTTAATCAAGCTTTACAAAGCTGAATTGGGGAAAGATGGCAAATGGACCAACATTGCAGAGCTTCCATTCAATAGCAATAACTACAGTACAGCTCACCCTGCTTTGAGTCCAGACGAAAAAACACTGTATTTTGCTTCTGACATGCCAGGAACTATTGGCGAGTCAGATTTGTATAAAGTCAGCATCAATTCAAACGGAGGTTATGGCTCTCCAGAAAATCTAGGAAGTAGTATTAATACGGAAGGAAAAGAAACCTATCCATATGTTACCAGCGAAAATGAAATCTATTTTTCATCTGACGGGCATCCAGGCTTGGGAGGTTTAGATGTTTTTGTTGGAAATATTGACAATAACGGAAAAGTTAGCAATATTCAGAATGTTGGAGCAGATATCAATTCTCCAAAAGATGATTTTGCCTACATTATTGATCCCGAAACAAGAAGAGGATTTTTTACTTCCAACAAAGATGGAGGTCAAGGTTCAGATGATATTTATAAATTCTTAGAAACTAGAAGGCTTAAATGCGTTCAGGTATTATATGGCACAATTACCGATGCTGAAACTGGCGTACCGCTTCCTGGAGCAAAAGTAACGCTGTATGACGCAGGAATGGCACTTAAAAATTCTGCCGTTGCAGATGGCTCTGGACTATACTCTTTTGATGTAGAATGCGGAAAAACATATTATGTAAGAGCAGAAAAACCAGAATTTGCTACAAAAGAAGTTAGCATAACTGTAGACAAAACAAGTGGTAAAACAAACCTTCCTATTGCACTAGAAAAATCAACTTGCAAAGTTACTGTGGGTGATGATTTAGGAAAATGTTTTGGAATTAAAATGATTTATTTCGACCTCGATAAATCAAATATTAGAACCGAAGCAGCATTAGATTTAGAAAAAATATTGGCTGTTCTGAACGATAATCCTACTATGAAATTAGATATCCGTTCGCATACAGACAGTAGAGCTTCTAATCAATACAACGAAGCCTTATCTGACCGAAGAGCAAAATCAACTATACAATGGCTGGTTAAAAACGGAATTTCTCCTAACCGCTTAACTGGAAAAGGCTACGGTGAAACAGAGCTCGTAAACAAATGTTCCGATGGCGTACCATGTACTGAAGAAGAACATCAAGCCAATAGACGAAGCCAATTTATTATAACCGCTTTATAAATTTCTTAATAGATAAAAAAAGCTGCCTAGATGGCAGCTTTTTTAATTTAAAAAGTCGTTACATTTCTAAGAATTGCAACGACTTCTAAAAAACCAACCTGTTCAATAAACTTTTAAATCTTAACAAAAATGTTAGTGTAATATTTTTTTCCTGTAGCTGGATCCGTTGTTACAGACAATCCAAAATGAGTATAATCTCCTTCTATATTTTCTTTGTGCCCTGGGCTATCCAGCCAAGCTCTTAAAGCGGCTTCGGGAGTTTTATAATTGTAGGCAACATTCTCGCCTACTTTTTTTGCTCCCAATACACTAGTAATATTACTAGATCTTGCCACAAAATCGTTATGATTCACCACATTATTTTCAATCATATATTTATTATGCTCTTCGCATTTAAAAGATATATGATTAACTCTCTCCAAGGCATTCAAACCAATACTCACGCGGTATTCGTTTATTAACCTCATTGTTTCTATTTCGGTGTCATTATAAGTATAATTAGCAACAAGCACTTCTGTTGGAGTGGCAGTATCCGCGCTTGCTTCGGCGGTGTCGGCAGAACATGCGTTCATTGCGACTAAAATCGCAATGAACAACATGGTGCGCATTATCTTTTTCATAATCATCAGCATTTTAGCGGTTTAAAGTAAATGTTGGGGCAAATCCTTTAAATTTATCTTTGAATAAATTCGTTCGTATTATTGTATACCAAACGTATTCAATTTACCGTTAAAGTGCAAAAATAATCGATGAAATGCACTATTTTTTATTTTTAGTATATAAAATTCTTACGTAAAAGCAATTTTAGGAAGACAACCTTTCAATCTTCCAAGAAAAATCTGACTGACTTGTATATCGAATTCTATCGTGAAGTCTATTTGGTCTTCCCTGCCAAAATTCAACTTGAAGTGGAGTCACGATATAGCCACCCCAATTTTCGGGTCTCGGAATTGGCTTACCTTCAAATTCGGTTTCTAATTTTTTTAAATTTTCTTCTAAAAATGTTCTTGACGGAATCACTTCGCTTTGATTGGAAACAATTGCTCCTAGCTTACTACCATCAGGACGTGAATCAAAATAATTATCCGAAATAACTTCAGATGTTTTCTGCGCAATTCCTTTAATAATTACCTGACGTTCTGCTTCCTGCCAAAAAAAAGACAAACACACATTTGGGTTTGCTTCTATCGCTTTTCCTTTTTCCGAATTATAATTGGTATAAAATATAAACCCTTCTTCAGAAAATTTCTTCAATAAAACCACACGCGATTTAGGAAAACCATCCAATCCAATTGTTGAAACCGTCATGGCATTCACCTCCCCGCTTCCTCCAAAATCTTCCACCTCATGAAACCATCGGTTAAAAAGATTAATTGGATCTTCTGGAATATTCGTTTCTAATAATTCGCTTTTCTCGTAAGATTTTCTATAATTACTTAAATCATTCATAGTTTTTGATTTTAGTTTATTTTGTTTCAAGTTTCAAGTTTCAAGTTTCAAGTTTCAAGTTTCAGGTTTCAAGTTTGTCAGGCTTAGTGAAGTCGAACGTTCACAAAGCACGTTCTATTCAAAAAAAGCATTTCGACTTCGTTCAGTGTGACAATCATATACTAAGATTCCATCAACTTAAACTTGAAATAACTACACCAAAACTTAGTCGCTTAGCAACTTAGCATCTCAGAACCTTAGATTAAAACTCAAAACTAACTCCATCATCTGCCAAAAGCACATTTGGAAAAACTTCTTCTGCTTCTTTTTTAAATGGCTCCAAACCATCATAACGTGTCGAATAATGACCTAAAATAAGCTGTTTTACATTTGCTTTTAAAGCAATGCTTGCTGCTTCTTTTGCAGTCGAATGCAGTGTTTTTTCAGCTAATCTTGCTTCCGATTCTAAAAACGTAGATTCGTGATATAAAATGTCTGTATTCTGTATAATCTGAATGATCTCTTCATTGTAAACTGTATCAGAACAGAAAGCATAACTTTTTGCTGGTGGCGGGTCAAAAGTAAGTTTTTCATTTTCAATTACTGTTCCGTCATCAAGTGTAATATCTCCGCCATTTTTTATTTTCTGATAATACGCTACATGAATATTATAGCGCTGAACAGCTTCTACGTTTAACTTTCTTTCGTCTGGTTTTTCCTGAAAAAGGTATCCATTTGTATAAACACGATGCTTTAGCGGAATTGTCTTCACAATGACCTTCTTATCTTCAAAAACAACTTCACTTTCTTTCGATTCTAATTCGTGAAAGAACAAAGAATATGTTGTCCAAGATTCAGTCAGTTTTAATTGAATAAGGATCAATTCTTTAATTCCTTTCGGACCATAAATATGTAAATCTGTGGTTCTTCCTAAAAGGGAAAAAGTTGAAATAGTGCCAATTAATCCAAACAAATGATCTCCATGAAGATGCGAGATAAAAATGTGATTAATTTTTGAGAATTTAATCTTGTTTTTGCGAAGCTGTACCTGAGTCCCTTCACCACAGTCAATTAAAAACAATCTGTTTTTAATCTCCAAAACCTGCGCAGTCGGATTGGTAAGCGTTCTAGGAGTTGCGGCATAACAGCCAAGTATAGTTAACTTCATTTCTCAATTAAAAATTGATAATTGACAATTATTAATTTTTAATTATCAATTGTTAATTATTAGAAACCTAGGTCTCTTTCGATTTCTTCCATTTCGATAATATCGTGAGCCTCTAAGAGAGAAGGCACTACCACTAATTTATCTGAAATAGCATTAAAATCAAGATCGGTAGCTACAATTACAAACGATTTTTTTGCTTTTTTCTGAACTTTAGATAGCGGTAAAAAAGCTTTTAAATCATTTTCTGAAATATTAGAATCTGCTGATAAGTCGATTATAATATTTTGTTTTTCAAAGGTTTTAAATTGTTGCGTCACTTTTTCCAAGAAAGCGTTTACATCTCCTTGCGTATCTTTAATCGTAACGGTATGTCCTTTTTGATCTACTTTCATTTTATAATTTGAGGGGCTTATATTTTATGATGCTAATTTACTAAGTTTTTTTGTTGTTTCAAGTTTCAGGTTTCAAGTTTTATGCTCACTGTAACATTCATTTCAACACTGAAAACTGCGACTGTGACTGAAAACTAAAAAACTATTGAATCTTAGATGCTAGCAAATAAATAACCGCCATTCTAATCGCAACTCCATTCTCCACCTGATTCAAAATAACTGAATGATCAGAATCGGCCACCTCAGAAGTAATTTCTACTCCTCTGTTGATTGGTCCTGGGTGCATGATTACGATTTCTTTTCCTAGCGAATCCAAAAGCGGTTTGTCTACTCCATATTGCTGTGCGTACTCACGCGTTGATGGAAAGAAATTCACATCCATACGTTCGTTCTGTACACGAAGCATATTCGCAACATCACACCATTCTAATGCTTTTCTTAAATTTGGTTCAACCGTAACACCAAGCGATTCAATATATCTCGGAATCAATGTTTTTGGTCCGCAAACTTTTACTTCTGCGCCTTGCATCTGCAAAGCATATATGTTTGAAAGCGCTACGCGTGAGTGCAGAATATCACCTACAATAACTACTTTTTTTCCAGCAACATCACCCAGTTTTTCTCTAATCGAATAACTGTCTAATAAAGCCTGAGTTGGGTGTTCGTGCGCGCCGTCTCCAGCGTTTACGATACTCGCTTTGACATTTTTAGATAAAAAATAAGCCGCTCCGGGATTAGAGTGGCGCATTACAACCATATCCACTTTCATCGAAAGGATATTGTTTACAGTATCAATCAAGGTCTCTCCTTTTTTAACAGATGACTGAGCTGCAGAAAAACTGATTACATCAGCAGATAAACGTTTCTGCGCTAATTCGAAAGAGAGTTTGGTTCTGGTACTATTTTCGAAGAAAATATTGGCAATAGTAATATCTCGTAATGAAGGAACTTTTTTAATCGGTCTATTAATGACTTCTTTAAAATGATCTGCCGTTTCAAAAATCAGGTTAATATCATTCTCATTGATATATTTAATTCCTAATAAATGATTTACGCTTAATTCTTTCATTGTGTGTGTTTATATGTTTAATCGTTGAATTGTTTAATCGTTTTTTTGTCAAATTTGTTAATCGGAATTACTACCGATTAAACAATTAACCGGTTAACCGATTAAACTTAATTCGTCACTAGGTGAACAACATCTTCACCATCATTTTCTTTCCAGCTTACAATTACTTTTTCACCATTAATAGCATCGACTTGACGGCCTCTGTAATCGGGCTGAATTGGCAAATGACGGCTGAAACGTCTGTCTATTAAAACCAATAATTCAATTTCTGAAGGTCTTCCAAAAGATTGAATGGCAGTTAAAGCAGAACGAATGCTACGTCCAGTAAACAAAACGTCATCGATAAAAATGACTTTTTTGTCTTCGACTATAAAATTGATTTGGGTTTTATTGGCTTCAAGCGGTTTATCAGTACGACGGAAATCATCTCTAAAAAAAGTGATGTCCAGATATCCTAACGAAATTTCAGGAACCTTGTATTCGTTTTCTAATATTTGTTTTAAACGTTCAGCTAAAAAAACGCCTCTTGGCTGAATTCCAACCAAAATGGTATTAGAGAAATCAAGATGTTTTTCGATTAACTGACAAGCCAAACGATGGAGTATGATAGTAACTTCTTTCGAATTAAGTAATACTTTTTGACTCATAAGTGATTGTAATGTTTGGTTGCGCAAATATACGGAATCTGATTTTATTTGTTGGGATGTTGGGGTTGGAAATATTTTTATTGAATTGGCAAGTTTAAAAAAAATATATTGAAATGGTGACCATAACATAAAAACATTAACTTTGTAGGAATTTTATCGTAAAAAATTTGATATCATTTTTATTTAATTATTAAGAAAAGAAAAAATGGGAACATTCTTTAATGGCGCAAATTGTGATATTTACATTGGCAAAGGAGCTGGCAAAAAATTACTTGATGATATTACTAATGCAAAAAAATCCGTTAAAGTAATTTCACCTTATCTTTCTCCTGCATTAATAAATGAATTGATAATCCTTCATTCTAAAGGAATAAAAATTTCACTAATAACAAATGACACTATAGAAGATTTCTACGGTAACTACGAGAAAAACATTTTTAAATTAATACAGCAACATCGCACTTTAGATAGTTCTTCTAACGAATTAAGAAATAAATGGATTGGTTTTGAAGAAACAATTCGCTATATCTTTTTTGGATTTTTAGCAATTTTTGTTTTTGCATTATTTTTATTTAAAAGTTTTAAAACCCTTTATCTTCTATTTCCACTGATATTAATTTATCTGTTAAGGAAAATGTTATTGTCTAAAATAAAAAATAAACGCATATATAATTACTCCTATAGTCAATTATTTCTTTTCAAAGTTTATATTTCACCCACAAACATTAAGAATGATTCTAGTACATTCGTTCACGGAAAAATATATATAATTGATGACGAGATTGTTTATATGGGTTCCCTCAACTTTACCGCTAATGGAACTAAACATAATTATGAAACAAGAATTAGAACTATTGATAAAATTGCTGTTGATACAATTATTAAAGAGTATAACGAATTATTTAATAATTCAGGTTTTCCAGAAAGAAATATCCAAGATTGGGGAAAACAACTTTATAATGAACCTATAAATTAAAAAAATCTCTCTTGCTATTCAAGGTCTCCTGGCTTCGCATTTATAATCATAGAAGATATTAAGAAATTTTGTAGAATGTTAAAATGATTTTACAGAGGAGAGCGGTTATTATCAATCGAGTCTCTTTAGAAATTAATTAAAAAAAAATACCTTGATCCTTATACCAATAATTGGTATATTTGATAAAATTTTTCAATCATGCCAAAAAACACATCAATATTATTAGGTGATTATTTTGACAACTTTATAAGTTCTCAAATAAAAAGCGGAAGATTTTCATCTGCAAGTGAAGTTATTCGAACTGCATTAAGAATGTTTGAAGAAGAAGAATCAAAAAAAAGTGAGCTAATTAAAGAACTAAAAAAAGGAGAAAAATCTGGATTTGTAAAAGATTTCGATCGTGTTTCTTTTTTGAATAATCTTGACAAAAAATATCCTGATAATGAATTATAAGATCAGTAGTGAAGCATCTTATGATTTAGAGAAAATTTGGTTATATACTTTTGAAAACTGGTCGCGCGAGCAAGCTCATAGATATATAGATTTAATTATGGATGAAATCGAATATTTATGCTTAAATCCAAAATCTGGATACGATGTAAATCATATTAGAAAAGGATATTTTCGTAGTAAAGTAAAGTCTCATTTAATTTTCTATAAAATCAACATAAAAGAAAACCAATTAGAAATTATTAGAATTTTACACCAAATGATGGATATTGAAAATAATCTAGGAAGATAATTATAAAATCCAAATCCTAAAACATTTCCCAAAAATTCTATAACACATTTTGCCTATTCCTGAAGTAATTTTAAGTATCAATTTAAAACATCAGAAGTCATGCAAAATAAAATACTAAGATTGTTAATGGTATTTGTAATACTGTTTTCATTTACAAGCTGTGAAGTTATTGGAGACATTTTTAAAGCCGGAATGGGATTCGGGATTTTTATCGTAATCTTTATTATTGCGATTATTATCTGGATTTTCGCAAAAATGTTCGGCAGCAAATAAGACATAAAAAAATCCCGTTATTTTCATAACGGGATTTTTTTTTATTAAAGATTATACATCTTCTTTCTTTGTTCTTGAATTTTTTCATCATCAAGATATTCGTCAAATGTCATGTAACGGTCGATTACTCCGTTTGGTGTCAATTCTACGATTCTGTTACCAACTGTTTGCGCGAACTCGTGGTCATGCGTTGTGAAGATTACAGAACCTTTAAAGTTCTTCAATGAGTTGTTGAAAGCGGTAATAGACTCCAAATCTAAGTGGTTTGTTGGCTCATCAAGCATCAAAACATTTGCACGCTCCATCATCATTCTAGAAAGCATACAACGTACTTTTTCTCCTCCAGATAAAACTCTTGAAGTTTTTAAAGCTTCTTCTCCAGAGAAAATCATTTTCCCTAAAAAACCTCTAATGAATACCTCATCACGCTCTTCTTCTGTTTTAGCGTACTGACGTAACCAGTCAACTAAACTTAAATCATTTTCAAAATATTTGTGATTTTCAGCTGGTAAATACGCTTGATTGGTTGTAATTCCCCAATCGAAAGTTCCAGCATCTGCTTTTTGCTCACCGTTTAAGATTTCATAGAAAGCTGTTGTAGCACGTGAATCTTTAGAGAAAAGAACGATTTTATCGCCTTTTGCCATATTCAGGTTAATATCTTTGAATAAAACTTCTCCGTCTACAGAAGCCGCTAAGTTTTCTACATTCAAAATCTGATCTCCAGCTTCACGATCCTGATCGAAGATAATCGCAGGATAACGACGGCTAGAAGGTTTAATTTCTGAAATATTTAATTTCGAAATCATTTTTTTACGAGAAGTTGCTTGTTTCGATTTCGCAACGTTTGCACTAAAACGACGAATAAATTCTTCCAACTCTTGTTTCTTCTCTTCTGCTTTTTTGTTTTGCTGTGCACGTTGTTTTGCCGCTAATTGGCTAGACTCGTACCAGAACGTATAGTTTCCTGAGTAGTGGTTGATTTTTCCGAAATCTATATCAGAAATATGTGTACAAACCGCATCTAAAAAGTGACGGTCGTGAGATACAACAATTACAGTGTTTTCGTAGTTTGCCAAGAAGTTTTCTAACCAAGCGATTGTCTCGAAATCCAAATCGTTGGTAGGCTCATCCATAATTAGCAAGTCAGGATTTCCAAAAAGTGCCTGCGCCAAAAGCACACGTACTTTCATTTTTCCTTCCATATCTGCCATTAAAGTATAATGATCTGCTTCTGTGATTCCTAAGTTAGATAACATCGCTGCAGCATCAGAATCGGCATTCCATCCGTTCATTTCTTCAAACTGAACTTGTAACTCTCCTATTCTGTCTGCATTAGCATCATTGTAATCTAAATAAAGTTCATCCATTTCTTTTTTAACAGCGTACAGAACTTTATTTCCCATTAAAACGGTTTCCAAAACAGTATGCTCGTCGAACATGTTGTGGTTCTGGTTTAAAACCGACATACGTTTTCCTGGCTCTAAATGAATGTGCCCTGAAGTTGGATCAATATCACCCGAAATCACTTTTAAGAAAGTAGATTTTCCTGCACCATTTGCTCCAATAACGCCGTAAATATTTCCGTGAGTAAACGTAGTATTTACTTCGTCGAATAAAATTCTTTTACCAAACTGAACTGATAAATTATTGACTGTTAACATGAATGTCTTTTTAATTAATTTGGTGCAAAAGTAGTGAAAAAGGTTCTAAGTTGCAAAGATGCTAAGGTGCTAAGGTTTTTTATGCTTGTGTGGGTTTCTAGCAGTCCCGATAGCTATCGGGAGCAAAGGCGCAGAGTTTTTTTACCAAATTGATTACTGCGTAATCTTGTCATTTCGAGGGACGAGACCCGAGCGATAGCGAATTGGCGAAGCAAATCTTCGCGAGTAGCTCCGTAACAAAAACCCAATCTTTGTAGAGTTTCTTGTGGAGATTTCTCGTTCCTCGAAATGACAAAAAATGAGGTTACTTTGTCGATTAACTAGTGCGATTTCTCCTTTCAGTCGAAATGACAAAAATAGGTTACTTTGCCATAAAACTTTGCGACTTCACTCCCGATAGCTATCGGGATTGCGAGATTAATTAAGACTTTACAACTGACTTTCTTTAGCTAAAGCCACTTCTAAACTCTCAAAATTAGGAAGCACTTTAGCAATCATTCCTTCTTTGTTTAGAATAAAATGTGTTGGGAACGAATTTAACTGCAACGATTCATTCATATACACTTTCATGTCTGGAATTACAGAATATGAAAGAGGTTTTCTTGCTAAGAATGTTTTTAATTGTTCTGCTGAATCTTCGGCTAGACTCATAAAAACGATATCTTTTCTGTCTTTATATTCTTCGGCCAATTTATTGACTTGCGGAAATTCTCTAATGCATGGCGTGCAGTGAATGTACCAGCATTTAATCACAATAATTTTTCCCTTCATGGATTCGTTGGTTACCAGATTTCCGTTTAGATCTTTGAATGAGAATTTCGGAAAAGCGGTTCCTTCCATTTTATAGTTTTTATAAGCATCAAAACCAATTTGATTGATGGTTGCTTTTATACTCGTATCTGTTTTTGGCAAAATTTTAAAGAGCTTATAAACGAATACACTTTCTTCTGATTTTAATCGAACTGGAATAAAATTTCCGTTTGCCAACTGGTCTAGAAAAACTTCTTTAGTAATTTCTTTTGAAGATGCATCTAAAGCGATAAAGTCTCTAGAAAGCATTATTTTTTTATTCTGATAAACGGACCATTCTGGGTAAGTTTTTTGAATTTGAGTGGGGTCTACTTCTGGATTTCCGAATTTGTTTTGAGCTTGACTAAACGAAAAGATGAAAAAGAATAGTATAAGGGTGAAAAATTTCTGCATGAATTCTGAAAAATGTATTTGATTCCAAAAGTAATCAAAATTTAATAAGCCTATTTTTCTTCATCCAATTTTAATTCAAAAAATCGCTATTGTTATTACTTTTTATTGGATAAACTCTAAAACAATAGCGAACTTGATTGCATCGGGAATTAAACTAATATTCCTAATTCTTAAGCCTTGGCAAAAAAGAAATATCCATAGTATATCTAGCTGGATTTTCAGGGTCTATAAAAACCCTTACATCGTTTGTTTTTACAAATTCTGTAGGATCAAACCAAATGTTATCACTTTTGAAAACATATAATTCATTTGTTTTCGGATCTTGCCACTGGCCGTAAATCTGAAAAGGATTTCTTCCATTTACTGCATAACCGGTATTTAATTGCACTTGAGTAAATTTTGCTGAAACTAGTTTTCCTGTTTCGTGCAAATTTTGTATTTTATTATTTTTAAGCCAACGAAATAAAATTCCCAAAGAACCTAACAAAAAGAAAACTACCCCTACAACTCCTAAAATCAATACACCAAGCCATAGCGATGCAAAGCCTTTTATTTCTGCTTTGTTAGGATTCGCCGGATCATAAAAAACTTCAACTTTCTCACCAACATCATAGCTTGGTGGGCTGCTGCTTAATGATGAATGATGAGTAATTACTTGACCAGCTTTAGTCGAAAAAGAAACAACCGGACTATAAGTTGTTGATTCTTTAGATCGCTTCGGAACCAATTCTACAACAGTTCCCTGTACGATTTCTGCTTTCGCTAAAAAAGTTTGTTTATCTACATAAAGATAAATAGCTCCAGCGATTAAGCCAGCGCCAATAATGGAGAATACAAAATTAAAAATTGAAAATATTTTCATTAGTTATACAGTTAATTAGTTATCGTAAAAATAATATTAAAACAATTTTTTCCTAATAATTTGAGTATTTTTTTTAACAAAAAAAACCTGACAACGAATTGTCAGGTTTAAAAATGTCCTAATTCAGGCAAAAACCAAATAACAAATTACCTAAAGTTGGCACATTGTTTTGAAATAAAATTTAGATTAAAAAATAAATAACCAAACTCAATTTTAACCCAGTAAAAAATTTTACCTCACTTAATTTTCATGAACTTTGTTATTAACTCTTGAAAATATATCTGATTCTAATCATTTATAATATGACCAGAAAAATGTCTTCTGTAAATATCTCTGCCAAAATATTTCCGGAAGAGATAAATCATTTCAAATTAATAAAGGCAATAAAATACTAAACACTAATTCAAACTAATTTTACAATAGTTTCTTCAAGCTTGTATAAACAGCTAGTTCTACATCGGCATGATCCTTCGTATTACAATCTTCTACTAACTTTTTCAAATCATCAGCTTTTAAAGCCGATTTATTATCCAAAGCCAATAGCAATTCTTGTGAAGCATCATTTAGTTTTTTAGATAATGGCAATATAGGCTGTACCAATGGTGCATTATTGCTTAATTCTGTTAACCCTTTATGAACAGCAATCCATTTGGTAAAAAATGCTGCCACTTTAGTTTTATTATCTTCAGATTTATTGGTTAAATATTGATTTACAGCTGCATCAAATGCAAGGGCATCTTTTGCATCTGGTCCACAAGCATCTGCAAATAAAGTAAACGGAGAATACATTTGATACTCTGTTCCGCCTTTATTACGAGTATATCCTTTTAGCGGTTCGCTTACATTTGAAAACTCTTCCAACGATTTGATATCCTGATTATTTGCGATATTTCTTAAAATCACATTTTTGTTACGAATATGTGTAATGCCTAATTCTTCTAATCTAAAAGAAATCGTTTCTAAACGTTTACGCATATTTTCTACGTCAACGATATCTTCTGCAGACCATAATCTTTCTGCAATTGCGGCTGTTCTCGGCCAGATTCTTGAATCTATTGTTGTTGGTGTAGCCAATTCTGTCCACATAGTAGCTTCGCCACCTAGAATTCTTGCTTTTTCATCACTTGTTAAATTAGCTCCTTTTGGCATCGGATCGTTTAAGTAATGACTTGCAATTGGATACATTAAATCGATATAATATCCGTTAGACAAAACGGTTTTGTATCCTTTTTTTACTGCTTCTACCAAAGATTGACCTGCTGGCATTCCTTCGTTTGGACCTCTCCAAGAATGTACAATTGCTTCTTTTGATAAATCTTTAGTCAAAATTTCTTCCCAACCCATCAATTGCTTTCCGTGTTTCTTTAACATCGGAGCCAACTGCATTGTAAAATACGTTTGTAATTCGTGGTTGTTCTTTAAATTATGCTTCTTTTTGAATTCCTGAATTTTAGGATTCTCGTCCCAGTCTTTTCCTTCGTTTTCATCTCCTCCAATGTGAAAATATGCACCCGGAAACAACGGACAAACCTCATCAAAAACTTCGCTTAAAAGCTGGTATGTTTTAGGATTTGAAGGATCTAATGTTGGAGAAAAAATTCCAGCATTTCTTTCAATTCCATAGGTAGCAATTGCTGTACCTTGAATATTTTTTTCGGATGTTCCTCCTGTCAGCGTAATCACTTTGCTTCCAATTTCTGGATAAGCTGTTAAGATTGCAGATCCGTGACCCGGAACATCTATTTCTGGAACTATTAAAATACCGCGCTCATCGGCATATTTTACGATATTTTTAATTTCCTCTTGTGTGTAATACATTCCATCTGAGGCTACTTGCGTAAACCTTGGATATTTTTTCATTTCGATTCTCCAGCCTTGATCGTCAACCAAATGCCAGTGAAAAACATTCATTTTCATTGCAGCCAGTGCATCGATATTTCTTTTAACTACATCGATAGGCTGAAAATGTCTTGAAACATCCATCATTAAACCTCTCCATGTAAATCTTGGAAAATCTGAAATTTTTGAAACTGGAAAATAAAATGTTTTCGAATTGTTTTGAAGCATTTGAAGCAATGTCTCTAAACCATGTAAAGCTCCTAAATCGCTCGAAGCATTTAAAGTGATTTTGTTTGCAGCAATATCCAAATGATAACTTTCATCTTCGTACAAACCAATTTTACCGCTTTTGGTACAATTAATCTGTAATTCTGCATTTGGAACTTCATTTAATTTGGTAATAAAACCTTGTTCAAAAAATATACCTGTTCTACCATCTAAACGGCGCAAAAAACGAGTTACTCCTCCAAAAATTCTAGCATTTGGATTACCAGTAATATTTACTTTAAAATTTTTACTTAAATTAAAATTACCTTCATTAATTACAACATTCTGAGGCCAAGGCATAAGATTCAGCTGCTCTTTCTGGACTTGAGCACCTGCCGATATACCTGCAAATAATAGTACAAATAAATATTTCATTTTTCTTTTTTTTGGTCGGATAGCTTTTAATGACTATCCTAAATTTATATTAAAAACAAAACTCAGAGTGATTTCAGCTTTACCTCACTTTTGCTATGAGATCATTCTGAATTTTGCTATTTGATTCATTAAAAAACGAATCAGATTTTTTTAGTAATCAAAACGCTTAAAGGCTTCTATTGCTTCATATTCAGCCAAACCTAGTTCGTCATATAAAATTGCTGTGTTTTTGTTTCGATCTTCTGCCCTAACCCAGAATTCACGAGAATCATTTCCTTGAAACATTACTCTGTCTTTTTGAGACTGGTGATGTAAAATGGCATGACGTTTTAATAATACTTCTGAAGGGCTTAACGGAACGGCCATATCAATTTCATGAATATCCCATTCGTGCCAAGCTCCTCTGTAAAGCCACAACCAGCAATCATTCATGTACGGTTCTGGTTTAAGCTCTTTTAATGCAGCAAAAATGGCATTTAAACAAACCTCATGTGTTCCGTGCGGATCTGCAAGATCTCCAGCAGCAAAAACTTGATGTGGTTTTATTCTAGCAATAATGTCTTTTACGATAGCAATATCTTCTGGTCCTAACGGATTCTTTTTAACCTGTCCTGTTTCGTAAAAAGGAAGATCCAAAAAGTGCGTATTCTCATCTTTCAATCCGATGTATCTTGTTGCTCCGTAAGATTCTCTTCTTCTAATCAATCCTTTTAATTTTCGAACTTCCAAAGAATCGATTTGATTTTCAGATTTGTTATTTAAAAACTCGATAACCGATTTGAAATTGATATCAGCTTGACCTTCTCCGATAAAATCACTGGCAACTTCTGCAAATTTTAAAGCTTCATCGTCTGAAACTGCAATATTTCCCGAAGTTTGGTACACCACATGAACATCGTGTCCTTGCTTGATTAATTTTGAAAATGTTCCTCCCATAGAAATCACGTCATCGTCTGGGTGTGGGCTAAAAAGAATAATCCTCTTTTTTGCCGGGTTTGCCCTTTCTGGACGAAATGAATCATCTGTGTTTGGTTTTCCTCCTGGCCAACCCGTAATAGTATGCTGTAGAATATTAAACATATTAATGTTCATATCATAAGCAGAACCTTCCTGAGCCAAAAGATCAGACATTCCGTTATTATTGTAATCACGGTCTGTCAGTTTTAAAATAGATTGTTTTGTTTTTTGACAAAGCCAAACAATAGCTTTACTTTTTAATTCGGGAGTCCACAGACATTCGCCAACTAACCAAGGCGTTTTAAAACGGGTTAATTCTGACGCTGCCGACTGATCTAAAACAAAAGTTGCATTTGGATGGTTCTGTAAAAATGTAGCCGGAACTTCTGAACTGATATCTCCTTGAATAGTTCTTTTGATGATATCTGCTTTGTTTTGTCCCCAAGCCATCAAAACAATACGTTTTGATCTCATAATGGTCGAAACTCCCATTGTTATGGCGCGTTTCGGCACATTATCTATACCATTAAAAGCAGATGAAGCATCGACTCTTGTGATATGATCTAAGGTAATAATTCTTGTTCCTGAATTGATGTGCGAACCAGGCTCGTTAAATCCAACATGTCCTGTTCTACCAATTCCAAGCAATTGAAAATCAAGACCACCCGCATTTTTAATATTCATTTCATAATCAATACAGTATTGATTGATTTCCTCAATTGCTACAGTACCATCAGGAATATTAATATTTTCAGGCTTGATATCAATATGATTAAAAAGATGCTGATGCATGAAATAATGATAGCTTTGATTATTCTCCTTAGTCATTGGATAATATTCATCCAAATTAAAAGTGATTACATTGCTAAAACTAAGTCCTTCTTCTCTGTGCATTCTCACTAGTTCCTCATAAACTTTGATCGGAGAAGAACCTGTTGCCAGACCTAAAACACAAGGTTTATTTTTTTCTTGCTTAGATCTAATTAGCTGCGCAATTTCCTGTGCTACAATTACAGAAGCTTCAATAGAACTTTTAAAGATTTCGTTATGAATTTTCTCAAAACGAGTTTCTTCAAATTTTCCCGCGCTTTTATAACTGATATCAGGTTTTATTTCTAAAGCACTTTTCATTTCTTTTCTTTTTTGTAGTAATTACCATCATGGTTTTAAGATATGGTATAGACAGCTTTCGCCATCTATACCACACTACTAACCAAACTTAATATTCTTGTTTTTTCTTTTAGAAGTTCGGAGCGTTAACGTCCCACCAAGTTCTTGTGCCTCCGTTATCAGGACCGTTAAGTTTTGCAATACCTGTTTTAAGACCTTCTGGGTTTCCATCTTTTTCAGTAGAAACAAAGTTTATTCTTCTTACACCATATTCAGTCGTGATTGCACCAGCACTTTGGTTGTTAAGAATTGGCAATAATTTAGGATAACCAGTTCTGCGGTGTTCAGCCCAAGCTTCCATACCGTCAGGGAAATTAGCAATCCATTTTTGAGTAATGATTTTTTGCAGTTTCACTTCGTTACTTGCAGCATCATCCCAAGCAACAGTTACTTTATTTACAGCTAAACCACTATTGAATGGAGCAACTGGATCTACATAATCTTTAGCTGTTTTTACATTATTTGCAATATAGTCAGAAGCACCACCTACAGAAAGCTGTTCAAAAGAAGCCGTAATACCAGCTTTGTAGAATGTTGCAGCGTCACCACCCATATTCCAGCCTCTTAAAGCCCCTTCTGCTCTTAAGAAGTAAACCTCAGCTGCATTTAACCAAACAACTTGTTTGTCTTCGTCTATTATCTTACCAAAGTTCGAAAAATTAATGTGTTTTGACTTATCACCAAGAATACCGCCAGTACGGATTCCTTTATATTCTCCAGGAAACTGTTCTGAAGTTTTAAAATAAACACTTATTCTAGGATCATTGTAACCTCCCATGATAGACTCCATATCTGCAGACATACGGCTATCATTATATTCGTAAGCAGCAACTCTAAGTGGGTGTTGTGAAACATCTTTATTTACAATAAAGCTGTCTGCATTTACTGTCATTACACCAAATTTTTGGCTAATTGCTTTTTCAGCTTCCGCTTTAGCTAATGTTGGATTAACTTTTACAACACGCATTGCTAATCTTAAACGTAAAGAGTTTGCATATCTAACCCATTTTGTATAGTCTCCTTTATAAGTCGAACGATCGATTTTTGTAAAAGAACTTGTTTCTCCTGCATCAATTCTTTTTGTTAATTCTGTAACAGCAAAATCTAAATCTTTAAACATTAAGCCATAAGCTTCTTCTTGAGAATCATATCCAATTGCTGCATCTGTAGTCCCTAATTTAGAATAAACTATTGGTCCCCATGAATCTGCAGCTTTATGTAAAGTCTGTACTTTTACTATTGTTGCCAAAGCATAAAACTCATCATATTTTCCTTTAGATGCAGCTTCAACTTTCAAGTAATTTGCCATTACTTGCGTGTAAATAGCTTCCCACCCCCAAAGGTTCCAGTTGTCAGCAAGCGCATAAGAAAGGTTATTATTACCGTCAAAACCTGGTGCTGTAGTATATCCTCCCCAAGTGTTACCCGATAAATCAATAGCTACCTGATACTTCCACCCTGGCACATTTACCATCACGTTGTCAAACATCGTAGTAAAAGGCCCTTTAATATGATTAAAGTCTTGCGTTAGTTCCTCTTGTGTAAAACCATCAGGATTACTATTAATCTCGTCAAAATTATCTGTACAACCAACTAAAGCCAAAAGACCAAGACAGATTAGTGATTTTTTTATATTATTTGTTTTCATGATGTTTTAATTAGAAAGTTACATTTAAATTAAGACCAATACTTCTTGTTGATGGTAAACCATAAATATCAACTCCTTGTAAGCCCTGACCTGTACTTAAAGCAATGTTTGGATCGAATGGTGCATCTTTATAAAAGAAGAATAAGTTTCTTGCGATTAATGATAAAGTTGCTGTATTAACAAATGGAATTGCTTTTTTATTGAAAGTATATCCAAGCGAAACCTCTCTTAAACTTACGTTTGTTGCATCATATACATACTCGGCAGTAGCACCGTTAAGACCACCTACAGCTTCATAGTATTTCTGAGGATCCATTTTAGTTACTTTTGTACCATCAGGCATAACTGCATTTACAGCAACACCACCAGCATTTCTAGCATCTCCAGATCTTTTTGACACTCCATAAAAATCATTCATAGATTCTGTAATACTCATTACATCTCCTCCAAAACGTCCATCGATTAAGAAGTTAGCTGTAAAAGCACCAAATTTGAATGTGTTTGACCAGCCTAACATAAAATCAGGGTTTGCATTACCAACTTCATGAAAATCAGCTTCAACTGCTAAGTTTCCTTTGTCGTCTAAAACAATTTCTCCTTTATCATTTCTAACGATACCTTTTCCTTCAATCACACCAAATGGTCTTCCTTCTGTTAAAGAGTATCTGTAATTAATATTATTTACAGGAGTTAATGGAATTTTACCTCCTAATTCTTCTGGAATTTCTTTTACTTTATTTTTATTGTGAGAATAATTTACCATAGTTTCCCATGAGAATTTTTGTCCCTCAATAATTTTACCGCTAACAACAAGCTCAAGTCCTTTATTTTCTATACTACCAGCATTTATCCCGTAGAAAGTATAACCGTAAGGGTTTGTTGCCGGAGCAGGAACTTGAATGTATTGATTTTTAGTTTCTGAGTTATAGTAAGAAATTTCGAAACCTAATCTATTGTTAAACATTCTCCATTCAGTACCAAATTCAAATTCTGATTTCAATTCAGGTTTCAATCCTTCACCTGGTCTTGGACCTACTACAGGAGGAATAATATTACCACCTTGAATAGTCGATTTTGGAGAAGTTACAAAAGCAGAAACGTCATTACCTACTTGAGCATAAGTTCCTCTCACTTTTCCGAAGTTAATCCATTCTGGCATTGTTGCCATTTCACTAATAAGAGCAGTAACCCCTACAGATGGATAAAAATAAGATGAAGTATCAGTATTTACTAAAGTAGAAGACCAATCATTACGCCCTGTAACATCTAAGTATAACATGTTTTTATAACCAAAAGTTGCTGAAGCAAAAATTGATTGAACCTCTCTTGAAGAACCTGTAGCCTGAAGGCTTAAGTTATCTAAACCACTTGCACTTGCAAAATTCCCCAAAGTAAACAAGTTAGCATTTACAAGCCCGCCAACAATACCAGAATCTAACGTAGTCTGTTGATTTGCCAATGTATTATTGATACTTGTTCCTACGATAGCATTAAAGCTAAAATCTTCGCTGAAATTAGTATTAATTTTAGCAATCAAATCTCCGTAACGTTGTGTGCTTAAATTAGCAACGTTTATATATCTACCATTTATATTAGATAAAGAAGTATTTGTTGTAGCATAAATCTTTTTATCATAATCATTTTCAACTCTATTATAGCTATATCTTGCAGCAATGCTTAACCAATTGTTTGCTTTATATTCTAAAGCTAAATTTCCGTTGAAGAAATTATCTTTATCAATAGATTTATTTCTGTTGATTAACCAATAAGGATTCTGAACATAGATATCAGCATTTGGTGCGCTGTAGAAGTTTTGACCGTATAGGTTTCTAGAAGGAATAAATGTTTCAAAATTATCTTTATAATAATTAAAGTCATTTCCTCTTTGGAACAAATAAACTCCAGTTAATGGGTTTGAATACAATCCGTTTACTGGTCTGTTGTCAATAGTCTGAGTTGTATATTTAGCGTCAGCAGAAACAATTAATTTATTGTTGAAAAATTTACCTGTTTGGCGAATTCCAAAGTTGTTTTTCTTTAATCCATTTCCTTCTATAACTCCTGACGCAGCAG
Source organism: Flavobacterium luteolum (assembly GCF_027111275.1). Taxonomy (NCBI): domain Bacteria; kingdom Pseudomonadati; phylum Bacteroidota; class Flavobacteriia; order Flavobacteriales; family Flavobacteriaceae; genus Flavobacterium; species Flavobacterium luteolum. Next base: position 447,157 of record NZ_CP114286.1, read on the forward strand.
TATTAGCATAAGAAATACTAGTTGAAGAAACATCAGATCCAGTTGTAAAAGCAGCAGAAGTAATTTGTGTAACTCCTGTGTTAAAGAAGTCTTTTACGAAATCATTTGAAGAAACTTTTCCTCCCCAAGATTTTTGTGCCCCAGCTGTACCATATTCATACTGAAATTCTGGTAATGAATGAACAGATTCAAAAGTAGTAACAGAAGAAACAGCTAAATTTCCTGTATTTTCTTTAACTTTTTTAGAAGACAATAAAATAACCCCATTTGCTCCTTGAGATCCGTATAATACAGAAGCTGCAGCACCTTTAAGTACAGTCATTCCTTCGTAATCGTCTGGATTAATCAAAGAAATAACATCTCCTCCGTCACGGTTACCTCCAGCAGTACTACCAAATGAATCATTTGATGCATTTGTATTACCTTGCTGATTCGAAGTACCATTATACATAGGAATACCATCAATAACGTAAAGTGGCTGGCTATTCATGATAGAAGAGTTACCACGAATTACAACTTTTGTAGATCCACCAGTACCTCCAGCACTTTTTGTTACTGCAACACCGGCAATTTTACCTGCAATAGTATTAATAACGTTGGCATCTTTTACACGTGTTAACTCTTCACCTTTAAGTTCTTGAGCAGCGTATGTTAAAGATTTTCTTGTTTTCTTAACACCTAAAGAAGTTACAACAACCTCGTTCAAAGCATTTGATGCAGCTGCAACCATTTTCACATTAATTGTAGCAGCATCTCCTACAACTATTGTTTGAGTTTCTAGTCCTACATAAGTAAAAACCAAGTTCTGACCTTTTTGAACTTCAATAGTATACAATCCGTCAAAATCGGTAGTTGTTCCTTTTTGACCTCCTTGTACAGAAACAGAAGCTCCTGGTAATGGCATACCGTCAGAATCTGTAATCACACCCTTGACATTTTTTACTTGTGCAAGCGAAACTTGCGCCGTAAAAACAATCATAAAGATTAAGAAAATTTTTTTCATGTTTATTTTATTTTGTTAGTTATGAAGTAAAATTATTCTTAAGGCATTGTTAAAAAAAATAAATTAAACCAACGACAACAAAATTTAAACCAACGACATAAATCATTCAATAATACGCTTTACGAAAACGTTCTACTTGAAAAATTAAGCACTAATATCCTTTTTTTGCGAAATTTTATTCAAAAAAATTGCCTCTTTGCAGTTAATTGTTTAAAGTTGCACAATATTTCATTATTGTTAAGAAAAACTAAATTTATCTAATAGACCAAACCAATTGAAAGAAATAAGAAAAGTTAAATTTGATATTAAACTGCAAAATCATGTTTGGTTCTGGGGTGTTTATTTTACTTTAAACTTCTTAAGATGGGGTGCTTACTTTAATGATTATCCTTATTCTTTCAAATCCAACTTAATAGAATTCTCATTGGTTATTCCTTTGGTGTATTTAAATTTATTTGTTTTAGTCCCAAAATATGTATTGAAGCAAAAATATATTATGTATACATTTTTATTGCTTCTCAGCCTATTTGCGATTTATTTGGCTAAAACTGCCCTCACCTATTATATAATATCCGAAAATATCTGGCCAGAAGCCAATAGAGAATATCATCCTTTTGAAATCAATCATATTGTGGCTGTTTGCATTGGAGAATTGTATGTTCTCGCAATGGCATCATCTGTTTACCTTACCTTGACATGGTTAAGAGAGCGAGAAAGAAATAGATCTTTAAGAGAAAATCAGTTTAAAATAAAACTAAAGTATCTCGAGAATCAGATCCAGCCACACTTTTTCTTTAACACATTAAACAATCTCTACGCTTTATCATTAGAGTCTTCAAAGAAAGTTCCAGATGTAATTATCAAACTTTCTAATTTGATGGAATATGTTCTATACGATGTAAAAGGCACCAAGTTTGTTCCTCTTATTAAAGAAATCGATTATATTCAGAATTATATTGAAATTGAAAAATTGCGTTTTGAAAATGTAGAAGTAACAATAAATCTAGAGTCAAATATCGATGATGTTGTCGTTCCTCCGCTTATTTTTATTTCATTAGTAGAAAATGCCTTCAAACATGGCGGATTAAACAATAAAAACCTAAAAATAAAGATCAATTGCAGAGTTATCGACAATAAAACGCTCGATTTTGAAATCTTAAATAATTTTGTAATTTCACAAAATCATAATCCAAAACGAGGAATCGGTTTAGTTAATACAAAAAAGAGGTTAAAGTTAATTTACAGAAACAATTTCAGCCTTAAACATACCACTAAACTAAATTTCTACATAATCCGATTGCAAATACCTACCCAGAATGAAGATTAAATGCGTGTTAATTGATGATGAGCCTTTAGCTATCAAAGTCCTGCAAAATTATTTTACCAATTTTACAGATTTTGAAGTTGTCGCGACATTCAATAACTCTTTAGAGGCGCTCGATTTTATAAACAGTACTCCTGTTGATGCCGTCTTTTTAGATATAAACATGCCTATGATGACTGGCTTTGAACTTATTAGTCTTATCGAAAATAAAACCAAAGTTATTATTACTACTGCTTTTAGAGAATTTGCTGCCGAAAGTTATGATTTGGATGTACTGGATTATCTCGTTAAACCAATTCCGCTTCCAAGATTTATAAAATGTATTAATAAAATTACCACCGAATACAATCTTAAAAACAATATTAAGGTTGAAACCTCAAAAGGTGATTCTCATATTTTTATTAAAGTCGATAAAAAAATGATGAAAATTAATATTGAAGAAATTTTATTTGTTGAAGGAATGAAAGAATATATAAAAGTTGTCACGCCTGATAAAACTTATATTACTCATAAATCTCTTACATCATTATCTGAAGAATTACCAGCAGATCGTTTCCTTAGAATCCACAAATCTTATGTAATTGCGCTAAATAAGGTAAAATCTATAGAAGGAAACCGCGTTCAAATACAATCTTACAACATTCCGATAGGCAGAAACTACAGTAAAGAAGTTAAAAATAAGATATTGGAATAAATATAATTACGAATTACATTTTCTAAGTAGGTTAAAATTAACACTTTGTTGAAAAAACATAGTCGTTGGTTTAAATTTAACATTATTTATACCTTTTTATTTTTTTTTGATAATCCTAACAAATATATTTACGGTCTTCAAAAAACAATAAAATAAAAATTAACCTTATTATTATGAGTTCAGAAAATGTGCAAACCAAATGGGGGCAATTTATCTCTTTGATAATCGTCTTCTTCTTTTGGGGTTTTGTTGGATCTGCCAATGACATCCTGATTCCAGTATTCAAAAAAGTATTTACGTTATCGCAAGTACAATCTCAATTAGTAGCATGGGCTTTCTATGCAGCTTATTTTGTTGGATCAATCATATTCTTTATCGTTTCGTTAAAAGTAGACGTTTTACAAAAATACGGCTACAAAAGAACCTTATCTGCAGGATTAGTTCTATCTGCTATTGGTTCATTTTTATTCGTTCCTGCTGCTACAACTCAAAGCTTCCCTTTCTTCTTAACAGCTTTATTTACAGTAGGATTAGGTTTTTCAATCCAACAAATTGTAGCAAACCCTTTAGCTATTAAAATGGGAAGTCCAGAAACTGGAGCACACCGTTTAACTCTTGCCGGCGGAATCAACTCTTTCGGAACAACAATCGGAGCTATTTTGCTAGGAATTGCACTATTCGGAATGGGAGACAACAAAAAAACAGCTCTTTCATTAGAAGATATTAAATTGCCTTTCATCATTTTAGGTCTTGCTTTTATCGCTGTTGCCGTTTTTATGAATTTTTCTAAAATCGAAGACCCAGCAAAAGAGGAAGAAGCAATCATAAAAGACAAACACAGTAAATTCAACATTCTTGACTATCCGCAATTATACTTGGGTATGTTAGGAATTTTTATTTATGTTGGAACTGAGGTTACTATCATCAGTAATCTACCTGCATTATTACACACTCACGAATTCGGAAATGTTCTAGAAGATGCTGTTGCACCATTTATTGCGCTTTATTGGGGAAGTTTAATGATCGGTCGTTGGAATGGCGGAGCAAACGTGTTTAACACTTCAAACTTAGTAAATACTGCGCTTAAATTTATTGTTCCTGCTGCTGCATTTGGAGTAATTATCGGAGCAAATATCTTTGCTGCACACGACGTTTCTTCATTCTACATTTACCCAATCTGGATTTTATTATTTATCGCTGTAAGTTTTGTTGGTGGTAAAAATGCTGGAAAAACATTAATGCTTTTCGGAATTTCAGGATTAACTATGATGGTCTTAGGGCTAGTTTGGCCAGATCCTTCAATAGCTAAATTCTTCTTTATCTCTGGAGGGTTATTCTTATCTATTATGTGGCCTTCAATCTTCGATTTAGCCATTGCTGGATTAGGAAAAAACACAGGAAAAGCGTCCTCTTTCTTGATCATGATGATTCTTGGTGGTGGAGTAATTCCGTTAGTACAAGGAAGTATATGTGATTTAGATGCTACAAATCCAAACGGAATTTTAGGCATCACTTACACACACTTCTCATATATTGTACCACTTCTAGGTTTTGCTTATTTAGGATTCTACGGTTTCTACTGTCCAAAAATTTTAAAAAGACAAGGAATCAGCCATATCGAAAGTGCTGGTGGAGGACACTAATATTTAGAAATATCAATATAAAAAAATCCAAATTTCAAATAAAACTGAAATTTGGATTTTTTTTATTTCCAAAGAAGAGAAACCTCAGAACCTCAGTATCTCAGAACCTTAGCCCCTTTATTTCGCATTAATAATATTCTCAAGATTCTTCTTAAAAATTGCCTTATTTTGCGCCGTTAAAGAATAAACAACATCTTTATCGGCATGAACAATTACTTTGTCTATATTGGCATTTAAAAGCGCTTGGGGATCTTTAATTTTCAACGTGCACGCTCCGTCAAAAAAACCATCATCTTCTATGGTTTTTCTCGCCTCAATAATTGTCCCATCACTTAAAACAGCCGAAATAGTCATTTGGCTATTTAATGTTTTCGAATAAAAACCATCCATTACCAGCAAAAGACGATAAGAATTTTTTAATTCTGGCCCTTTAAATTCGTGCCTCGTAATATTATACCGAAGACCTTTTGCGAGAGTTTGAAATTTAACCGAACAATCTAATTCATAAGTAGCAACATCACCCGCTTCATTTACCGAAGTAATTACTTTAGCGGCTTGGGCGTTTATAGAAAAACTCGCTGCAAAAAAAGACAATATAAGCACTATAACTTTCATATCTAATGGTTTAAGATTCAATATAAAAGTAAAAAAAATCGTCTCTTCTCGTTAGAAAAAAGACGATTTTAATTTTATAAGTATCTAAGGATTATTTATTTCCTTTTTCAAAGTCAGCTACAAACTGAGCTAAACCGATATCTGTTAATGGGTGTTTCAATAAACCATAAATTGCAGAAAGTGGTCCTGTCATAACATCTGCACCAATTTTAGCACAGTTTACAATATGCATTGTATGACGTACAGAAGCCGCTAAAATTTGAGTTTCGTAACCATAGTTATCATAAACTTCTCTAATTTCCTGAACCAAGTTCAATCCATCAGTAGAAACATCATCTAAACGGCCCACAAACGGAGAAACATAAGTTGCTCCAGCTTTAGCTGCCAAAAGCGCTTGTCCTACAGAGAAAACAAGAGTTACATTAGTTTTAATTCCTTTATCAGAAAAATATTTAGCTGCCATAACACCTTCCTTAGTCATAGGAAGTTTTACAACGATTTGCTCATGCAATTCAGCAAGCTCCTCACCCTCTTTAACCATACCTTCAAAGTCAAGAGCATTAACTTCAGCACTTACATCACCTTCAACAAGATTGCAAATATCAACATAATGCTTAAGGATATTGTTTTTTCCAGTGATTCCTTCTTTTGCCATTAATGACGGATTAGTTGTTACACCATCCAAAACACCTAAAGCTTGTGCTTCTTTAATTTGAGCTAAATTAGCTGTGTCAATAAAAAATTTCATAATTTATATTATTTAAATTGTGTTGATTTATTCAGGGCGTGACCAGATTTGCAAAAGGCGCACCAATCAAACCGCTTATAAGCGCCTTTTCCAAATCCGGTCGGGCTATCCGTACTACTTCGGTAGTTTACTCCTATCCCTCACGCAAACGCAGCTGCAAAATTACGAAATCAATACCAATAACAATTTCAAAAATCAAATCAATTTGTGATTTAAATCTAAAATCAAGTAATTAATTGCGATTTATAACTTATAATGATTCATAAGCATCTTCTCGTACATTTTATCTGGAAGCGCACGTTTCAATACAATCGAAAACTTCTGCATAAAAGCACCCACTTTATAATGCCCATTTGGCTTTTTGGTTTGAATGATTTTATAAACTGCTTCTGCCATTTCGTTCGGATTACTTCCTGCATCAACATGATCATTCATAGTTGCCAAAACATCTCCATACACCTTTTCATAAGCAGAATCTTTAATAACTGGCGCATGATAACGGCCAGCCGCAATATTGGTTGCAAAATCTCCAGGCGCAACATTTGTAATTTCAATTCCAAAAGACTTTACTTCCATTCTCAAAGCTTCAGTAATCAATTCTAAAGCTCCTTTTGAAGCCGAATAAACACTTCTATACGGAAGTCCCATATAACCAGCAATCGAAGTAATATTGATGATAAGTCCAGAATTCTGTTTACGCATTTGAGGCAGCGCAGCTTTCATCACTTCAATCGGACCGAAAAAGTTCGTTTCAAAATTGTTTCTTATCTCTTCAGTCGGAATTTCTTCTAGAGGTCCTGTAATTCCAACTCCAGCGTTATTAATTACGATATCTAATCTTCCAGAAGTTTCAATAATTTTGTTTACCGCGTTTTTAATAGAATCAACATTTCGGACATCTAAAGCTACTAAAGGAAAAACTGAATTTAAAACTTTCTCAGGATTTCTGCTTGTTCCATAAACTACGAAACCTTTTTGATGTAAAAACTCACCAATAGATTTTCCAATTCCTGATGATCCTCCGGTAATTAAAACGACTTTGCTCATTTTTTTAGTTATAAGTTATGGATTATGAGTTATGAGTTTTTGGAATTGGGTTTATTTTGAACTACATAAAGCAGTCAACTTTTTGCTTCTAACCAATAACATCTAACTTCAGATAGGGTCAAAAATAAAAAAATCCTCCTGAAAGGAAGATTACAAATTAAATTTATTCTAAAAAAAGTGGCAAGCGACCTACATCGCACCGCTCAACCACGTACCCTTGCTATGTTCCCATCCTGGGGGAGTCTGCAGGAGCTGGTCGTGTAGGACTTGCCGGTGCAAATATACAATCTTTTTATATTTTTGCAAGAGCTTTGTTGCTATAAAAATAACATCGTATATTGGCTTATTGAAATTTTAAACTATGAAAAAATATAACTTCCTAGCTGTCATTTTATTAGGAATCACATTAATCGGATGTGGAGATACAAAAAAAGGTGAAAATTCTTTGTTTACTATCGACGATTCTGCTTTTCCGGCTCATTTTACGCAAAAAGAAGTGCTTAATATTGGAATTTTAAACCCAAATTCGAAAGAAATCGACAGCGTTGCCTACTTCATAAACGACCAAAGAGTTGGAGGCACAAAAGGCAAAGAAAATTTTAGATTTGAATTAATAGATCAAAAATTAGGTTATCAATACCTAAAAGCTACTGTTTATTTTGGTGGAGATTCTTCTGACGCTACTAAAAAAATTGAAGTGGTTTCAGACGTTGAGCCAAAACTTTTAAATTATAAAATCGTAAATACTTTTGCACATGACTCTTTAGCTTTTACTGAAGGTTTAGAATTTCATGACGGAAAACTTTTTGAAAGTACAGGACAAAAAGAAGATTCATACTTTAGGGAAGTAGATTATAAAACCGGAAAAGTAATCAAACAAGTTGATCTTCCGAAAGAATATTTTGGAGAAGGAATCACTTTCTTCAATGGGAAATTATATCAGCTTTCATGGCAGGAAAAAACTGGTTTTATTTATGATGCTAAAACTTTTAAACTGGAAAAAACATTCAAATACGATAAAGATATTGAAGGTTGGGGAATGACGCATGATGACAAATACATTTATCATTCTGATGGAACAGAGAAAATTTGGAAAATGGATCCTGCTAATCAAAAGCTAATTGATTACATTAATGTTTATTCTGGCAGTTCAAAAATTAAAGCATTAAACGAATTAGAATTAATCAATGGTAAATTCTATGCTAATGTTTGGCAAAAAGACGCTATTGCAGTTGTAGACCCAAAATCCGGTGCAGTTGAAGGAATTATCAATTTATCTGGACTACGAAAATTTGTAAAAAGCAAAAATGCTGAAGTTTTAAACGGTATTGCTTACAACCCTGCTACGAAAACCATTTTTGTTACAGGTAAATATTGGGATAAAATATTCGAAATAACAGTTTCTGAATAATCTTTAGAGAAAAACAATTTTGCGAATTTCACAAGTTTTCACATATTAATCCGTGAAAATTTGTGAAATTTGTGTTTTATAACAACATCTACAATGACAACATTAATCACAAATATACTAGAGCTATTGCAGGTTCGCGAAACTTCAATTGCCAAAGTTTCAGGTTCTGAAATGGCCAATCTTCCAACAATTAAAAATGCTTTCTTAGTTTTAAAAGACAATTTAATTGAAGATTTCGGCTCAATGGATAATCTTCCAAAAATCAATGCTGATAAAACAATTGATGCAACTGGAAAAGTTGTGCTTCCGTCTTGGTGCGATAGCCACACGCATATTGTATACGCAGGAAATCGCGAACAAGAATTTGTAGATAGAATCAACGGGCTCTCTTATGAAGAAATTGCCAATCGTGGAGGCGGAATTCTTAATTCGGCTAAAAAGTTAAACGAAACTTCTGAAGAAGAAATTTACAAGCAATCTAAAAAACGTTTAGAAGAAGTAATGCATTTAGGAACTGGTGCAGTCGAAATAAAATCTGGTTACGGATTGACTGTTGACGGGGAATTAAAAATGCTTCGAGTTATAAAAAAACTGGCAGAAAATTATCCAATTGCCATAAAAGCAACCTTTTTAGGTGCACATGCTTTTCCTACTCACTACAAAGACGACAAAGCAGGATATATTGACGAAATAATCAATGAAATGCTTCCTGAAATTTCAAAAAACAATCTTGCCGATTATGTAGATGCTTTTTGCGAAAGTGGCTACTTTTCTGTAGAAGAAACCGAAAAAATAATGGAAGCCGGTTTAGCATTTGGCTTAAAACCAAAAATCCATGTCAATCAATTTAATTCTATTGGCGGAATACAGGCTGGAATTAAATTTAACGCCCTTTCTGTAGATCATTTAGAAATAATGAACCCAGAAGACATTCAAGCATTAAAAGGGACTGAAACAATGCCTGTTGCATTACCTTCATGTTCTTATTTTCTAAGCATTCCATATACTCCTGCCCGCGAAATGATAAAAGCTGGTTTACCTATAGCATTAGCCACAGATTTCAACCCCGGCTCTACTCCATCGGGAAATATGAATTTTGTAGTTGCAACAGCATGTATTAAAATGAAAATGACGCCAGAAGAAGCAATTAATGCCGCAACCATAAACGGAGCATACGCAATGGGACTTTCAGAAACGCACGGAAGCATTACAAAAGGTAAAAAAGCCAATCTGATTCTAACAAAACCAATTTCTTCTTACTACCAAATCCCTTATGCTTTTGGAAGCAATCTTATAGAATCTGTTTTTGTTGAAGGAAAAATTTTAGAATAACTCAGTGGGTAAAATAGAATAAAACAAGGTAAGATACCCACTTTTCATCAAACAAAGGACAAACTTAAAATACAATAATATGAAATGAAAGCCTCTTTAATTAGAGGTTTTTTTATTTACTATATTTGAATAAAAACAAATATGGAAATCTTTATAGGTATAGCAGGACTTCTTATTGCTTGGTTAACATATCAGAAAACTTTTCATTCAAAACCTGATGAAGAAAGAAATAATTTGTTAGGTGTTTTCCTAACCACACAAAAACTTCATTTAGAAGTTCAGTCTCTTCTGCAAAAATATATAGACGATAATAATGGAGCTGGACATTTTATTTATCCTGACATAACTTTTCAGCGTATATTGGATATGTATAAACAAGGTTTTGAAAAAGATTTATCTGATAAAGTTTATGAGGAATTAAAAAATAATCAAAATTATACTAAAAGTAATATTGCTACTTTTCAAAATCAGATTGATATACAACATAATGCATTATTGCAATTTCGCAATCAATTGCTATTTTTACAAGCGCCCAATAACGAATAGATTCCAGTTAAAGGAGCATACTTACCTAAAATAATTTGATCCAATCTTCAAAATCTAATTTAGATCAACCAAAATCTTTTTACATCTAAAAAAAAATTCTATACGCAAAATGTTTCACGCAGATGTAAAAAGATTATAGCAGATAAATACAGATTAAATTGAAAAAACCACCATACATTTTCCCATAAAAAAAGGTCTGTGAAAATCACAGACCTTTAATATCTAAGTGGTATTTTATCCCTTTGGCAAATTATCTTAAACTGAAACTAGTTTTAGAAACCAATTCGTCGTTATCAAAAACATTGATAAAGTAAGTTCCTTTAGCAAAATCTTTTCCTGGAAGATCCTCACTTACTTGTACCGTTTTATTTTCATATTTAACTGTAGTTTTGAAGCTGTAAGTTAATGAGTTATCACCAAAACTTTCTGTTTTCTTTTCGCCTAAAACATTGTTTTTAGCATCGATAACTTGTACATAATACGTTTTGTCTCCAGATTTTGCAATTTGATTTTCAGCAATTGTAAAACTAACTTTCAAAACATCAGCACGGCTTGCTTTATCAGTTTCGATTTGTTTACCAGAGCTTTTCAATTTGTAAGCCGAAGTTTTAGTATTTAATACTGATAATTTAGAACCTTTTTCTACAGTTTTAGCCAATTCTTCGTTTTGACCAACCAATACTTCATTATATTTTTTAGATTCTCCTAAAACTACAATAGTACTATCTCTTTGAGTAGTTAAAACACCATTTTGTTTTTTCAACTCATCATTTTCAGCAACTAGAGTTTTCATTTTGCTCTGCATTGCCTGAACTTGAGATCTGTATTTAGAAACATCTCCTTTAGACTTGTTCAAATCATCCATTAAAGCAACCACTTTGTCTCTTTCTTGGATTAATTCGTCAGACATAGAAGTATTTTCAGCAATTGCTGCATCATAAGTCGCTTTTAGCTCCTGTAAATCTTTCATTACAGATTCTTTCTCTGTCAAAGTTGTTGTAAGCTCTGTTTTAACTACCTCTGTATCAGAAGATAATTTAAAAATATACACTAAACTACCGATTAGTAGGACTGCTAAAACTGCGATTACCGCCTTTAGACTTGAATTGTTGTTCTTTGGGTTTTCCATATTTAAATAATTTTCTTTAATAACAAATTTAAGAATTAATATAAGGTAATAACGTAAGTTTCTACAATTATATTATTTTTGGAAAATAAATTTTTTTCATGGAAAAATTAATCCCTTTCACTATAAATGATTTAGCAAAAGTCACAAATCATAGAAGTGGTGAAATAAAGTTTGGAGAAAAGATGATTGTCATTCCGCCAGGAGTTGACAAAGTTAATTTTCTTAAAGAAAGCGAAGCAAACTATGTGCTTTTAGGAATTCCAGAAGATATTGGAGTACGCGCCAATTACGGAAGACCTGGAGCTGCTTCGGCATGGCAGTCTGCGATAAAAAGTATTGCCAATATTCAGCATAATAGATTTTGCAAAGGCAGCAACATTATTGTCTTGGGTCAAATTAATGTTTCTCAAGAAATGCGCGATGTCGAAAATCTTGATTTTAATGACATTGATGATCGCTCAAAATTAAGTCAGCTAGTTGAAAAAATAGACAAAGAAGTATCTCATATTATTTTTACAATAATTAAAGCGGGAAAAATACCCATAATTATTGGTGGCGGCCATAACAATGCCTACGGAAATATTAAAGGTGCCGCTCTTGCGAAGGGGAAACCTGTAAACGCCGTAAATTTTGACGCCCATTCTGATTTCAGGATTTTAGAAGGCCGTCATAGCGGAAATGGCTTTTCTTATGCTTATGAAGAAGGTTTTTTAAAGAAATATTTCATTTTTGGACTTCACGAAAACTACACTTCAAAAAGCGTTTTAGATATTATAAAAAAACTGGAAGACCGTGTTCGCTATAATACTTACGATAGCATCAATATTAGAAAAGAAAAAGACTTTAATCGCGAAATGATTACAGCTTTGGATTTTATCAAAAATGATGCTTTTGGAATCGAAATCGACCTAGATGCAATTCCGAATATTGCCAGCAGTGCCATGACAATAAGCGGATTTTCGGTTGAAGAATTAAGACAATTTGTTTCTTTCTTTGGTGAACATAAAAATGCAGCTTATTTGCATATTTGCGAAGGCGCGCCAGATTTAGACAATTCTCCGAACAATAACTTAATAGGTAAACTAATTGGTTATCTAGTAACCGATTTTGTCAAAGCAAACATAGAAAAAGACTGATATTAAAAAGCCAATTGCGAGTATAACAAATTGGTTTTTGCCAAATAAAAGCCAATTCAAACAAACGATTGACTGAATAAACCTATCTTTGCACGGCATTTTAGACTTAAAACTAAAATAGTTAATCACCAAGATATGTTATTCGAAGATCTATCACTTTCAAAAAGTATACAAAAAGCCGTATTTGAAGAAGGCTATTTAAATCCGACCCCAATTCAAGAAAAAGCAATTCCGGTTGTTTTAGAAGGCCGTGATTTAATTGGCTGTGCGCAAACAGGAACAGGAAAAACGGCAGCATTTGCTATTCCAATCATACACCAATTACATCGTATTGTAGGTTCATCAAAAAAAGCCAAAGTTATTCGTGCGCTTGTGGTTACACCTACTCGTGAATTGGCGGTACAAATTGGGCAAAGCTTTGACACTTACGCAAAATATACCAATTTAACACAGCTGACTATTTTTGGAGGAGTTTCTCAGAATCCCCAAGTAGATGCTTTAAAAAACGGAGTCGATGTTTTAATTGCCACTCCAGGACGTTTGCTTGACCTTCATAAGCAAGGTTTTCTTGATCTAAACCATCTGCACACTTTAGTGCTTGACGAAGCCGATCAGATGTTAGATATGGGTTTTATAAACGATGTAAAGAAAATCGTAAAGCTTACGCCTAAAAACAGACAAACTTTACTTTTCTCTGCAACAATGCCAATCGCCATTCGCGAACTGGCAGAAATGTTTCTTCAAGATCCAGCGCAAGTAGAAGTTTCTCCCGTTTCATCTACTGCAGAAAATGTAGAGCAGCGTGTTTATTTTGTTGATAAAACAGAAAAAAGAAACTTGCTTTATACTTTAATTAAAGAAGAAAATTTATCAAACGTGCTTGTTTTTTCTAGAACAAAACACGGTGCAGACAATGTTGTAAAAGCACTTCGCAAAAAAGATATTCCTGCAGAAGCAATTCACGGAGACAAATCACAAAATGCAAGACAAAGAGTTCTAGACGCTTTTAAAAATAAAGAAGTTGGTGTTCTAGTTGCAACTGATATTGCTGCAAGAGGAATTGACATCGAGCAATTGCCTTATGTAATCAATTTTGATTTGCCAAATATTCCAGAAACTTATGTTCACCGCATTGGCCGTACAGGACGTGCTGGAAACGGCGGAATTGCAATTTCTTTCTGCGGAAAAGACGAACTTCCATATTGGAAAGACATTCAGAAACTAATAAAAGTTGATGTAAAAACAATTGCAGATCATCCGTATCAATGGCATTCTGGAAGTCCAGAAGCTGGAGAGAAGCCTAAAAGCTCAAACAGAAGCGGCGGTGCTCACAAATCGAGAAAATCAACAAACGCTAAGAAGAACAAAAAACGCTGGTACTAAACAGCGTTTTTTTCTTTTATAAGGAAATTAATTATTTTAAACAATTTAACCGGTTCAAAAGGTTTAATAATAATATCATTCATTCCAGATGAAATCGCTTCATCTGTAATTTCATCTTTATCAAAAGCAGTCAAGGCTACAATTGGGGTCTCTATACCTTGAAGACGTATTCGTTTGGTAGTTTCAAATCCGTTCATTAAAGGCATATTAATATCCATTAAAATCAGATCAAACGTTTCTTCTTCTAAAATTTTAAGTGCTGCAAAACCGTCATCTACAACCTTGCAAGAATAATTATTCTTTTCAATAATTTTCTTCGTAACAAGCTGATTGATAAGATTATCCTCGACAACTAAAATTTTATAAATTTCACTTGAAGTCAGATCAACTTCTATTTCATTAATAATACTTTTAGTTTTCGCTAAATCGTGTTCAAAAGCAATTGTAAATGAAAACGCAGTTCCTTTTCCGAGATCACTATCCAATGTGATGGTACTTCCAAAAAGCCCTAACAATCTTTTTACAATACTAAGCCCTAAACCTGTACCTTGATAATCTTCGTCTCTTCTGCCAACTTGAACAAACTTCTCAAAAATTTTATTCTGATCTGCAACCGCAATTCCGATACCATTATCTTTAATTAAGAAATCCAAATAATACAGCTTCCCTTCTACTTTATTCAGCTTTACATTAATTTCAACTTGTCCATCTTTAGTAAATTTCAATGCATTGCTTACCAAGTTCATTAAAATTTGAGCAAGACGAAGTTTATCTCCAATTAAATACTCAGGAATATGTGAGTCTATATTGGTAGAAATTCTATTATTATTTTTTTGGGAAAGAAAAGAAAGTGAGTTTTTAATTACCGTAATTTCATCAGAAATATTAAAAGTCAGGTTTTCAAGAACAATTTTGTTTTCTTCAATTTTGTTAATCTGCAGAATATCATTTACAAGAGATAGTAAATATCTGGCAGAAAATTTAAGGGAACTTAAATGCTGACTTCTTGAAATTTCTTTATGCTCTTCGAGCAGCATATTGGTAATTCCAACCACACCATAAAGCGGAGTGCGTAATTCGTGGCTTATAGTCGATATAAACTGCGTTTTAAGCAAAGAGGCTTCTTCTGCAATTTCTTTCGCTTTAAGAAGTTCTAAATTGTGTTTTTTCTTGTATCGAATGTTCTTTATTAGCGTAATAATCAAAATTAAAAGAATCAGTGAAATCAAAACAAAGAGAATCACAATAATTTTTGATTTCCTTAAACTTTGAGATTGTTCTACTTTTTCTCCCTCAACTTTGTCAATCTGCCTTTTATATTCGTCCAATTCTAAACTTAAACCAGCTTGAGATGCCTTTTTAATTTTTTTTACATCGTAAAGATTATTTGAAATATCATAATGTTTAACAAGTGCATCATAAGCTTCTTTATGTCTGTTGGTTTTATTTAAAAAATGTGAATATTCTAAATAAGCACGTGACAGATCTAATTTCTCCTGACATTTTTTGCCTGATTCAATAGCACTCAAAAAATAAGCATTGGCTTCCTTATTATCATTTTTATAGCTAGAGTAAATACCATTCAACATAGCAACAATAACCTCAGTTGACTCGTCGTTGTACTTTATTTTAGTACTATTTACATACTTTAAAAATAGATATCCCTGATTGTAATTTCCGATATCAAAATAAGCCCATGCAATATTTACGTTTGTAAAATAAACCTCTTTTAAATCATTTATTTTCAAAGCGTAAGCTACTGCTTTTTTATAACTCCGAATTCCCTCATCAAATTGTTCTTTCCCAAAACAATACATGTTCCCTAAATTATTATAAAGGTTACATTTTAAAGAATCGTTAGTAGTTTTATTAGCATAATACAAACCTTTTTTATAGAAAAAAATGGCTTTATCATACTCTTCCAATTCGTTATAATTGGCAGCTATAATATTATACGAGCGAGCCGTAAGGCAATAATCTTTTATTGCTGTCGCGGCATTAAGGGCAACTCTAGAATAGATAAGTGATTTTTCGAAATTGGATTCTCTAAAATTTAAAAGCGCTTTCTTTACATTCTTCTCAATTTTAGGATCGAGGTTACAATTAGATTGCGCGATTGCTGAATTGGCAAGGCAATTCAGAACCAATAGAAAAAGTAAAAAAATCCGTTTGTGGGGCATTAATCGGCTAATTTGATCAAATATACACTTTAAAATAAAAAAAAGCTGCATTTCATAAAAAAATACAGCTTTTCAAATATTATTTCAATAACTAAGATAAAAAATTAAAATCTCAGTACTATTTTTATTCTTTTCTTTCCTCCCATTGTCCTACAACAGAAGTCGCTAATGCATTTCCTAATACATTAGTAGCACTTCTAAACATATCGCAGAAGTGGTCAATTGGAAGAATCAACGCAATACCCTCAATCGGAATATCAAACATACCGCAAGTTGCAGCCACTACAACCAAACTTGCTCTCGGCACGCCTGCAATACCTTTACTAGTAAGCATTAAAACTAAAAGCATTGCCATTTGCGTTCCTAAATCTAAATGTACATTGTAGAATTGAGCAATAAAAATACTCGCAAAAGTCATATACATCATACTTCCGTCAAGGTTAAATGAATATCCAAGTGGCAACATGAAAGAAACGATTTTATCTTTTACTCCAAAAGCTTCTAGTTCTTCTGTCAATTTAGGAAATACAGCTTCGCTACTTGTTGTTCCAAAAGCAATAGCCAAAGGCCCAGTAATACGTCTTAATAATTCAGTCATTCTTCCTTTTAGGAAAATATATCCAATGGCAATTAAAATAACCCATAAAGTACTAATACCAATTAAAAACGAACCGAAAAATTTAAAGTAAGTAATTACCAATTCTTCTGCATCTCTTATCGCAAACACACCAGCAATTGCTCCAAAAACTCCAATTGGCGCAAATTTCATCACGTAGTTTACCATTTTTAAAACGATGTGCGACAATTTATCGAAAGCACCAATTATCGGCTTTACAGTAGGCCCTAAAGAAGCTGCTGCCAATCCGAAGAAAATTGAGAAAACTACAATTTGCAGAATCTCATTCGTTGCCATTGCTTCAACGATACTTTTTGGTACGATATGTTCAACAAAATTATCAAAAGACAAGTTTTGTGTTTTACCAGTAACTTCAGAAGCTGCTGCCATATCAACGTGATCCAGTTTTAGACCAACACCTGGCTGTAAAACATTTACGTAAAACAATCCTATTAGAAGAGAAATAAATGAAGCTGTAAAAAACCACCCAATAGCTTTTCCTCCAATTCTTCCAACAGTTTTAATATCACCTAATTTCGCGATTCCAACCACTAAAGTTGTAAAAACCAATGGAGAAATAATCATTTGCACCAAACGAATAAAGATGGTGGCCAGCATTTTTATTTTACTGCTAAATGCCTGCGCTGCTTCAGGTGAAATGGTATTATGCAATATAATTCCTAAAATGGCTCCAAGAACCATCGCAATTATAATCTGCCCTGTTAATCCCGAAAAAAATGATTGTTTTTTAGTTTCTGTAACTTCTTGCATTAAATTATTTTTTAATTATTAAAATATAAGACCCTCACTGTCTTACCTTTTATTAATATGTTTTGTTGATTAAATAAAAATCTGCCAAAACAATTGCAGCCATCGCTTCTACGATTGGCACTGCGCGAGGCACTACACAGGGATCATGACGTCCTTTTCCTGTCATTGGTGTAATATTTCCTTTATTATCTAAAGAATCTTGAGTCTGCATGATAGTTGCAACAGGTTTAAAAGCAACTCTGAAATAAATATCCATTCCGTTACTAATACCACCTTGGATTCCGCCAGAAAGATTTGTTTTTGTAGTTCCGTCAGGATTGTATAAATCGTTATGTTCGCTTCCTTTCATTTCAGAACCAGAGAAACCGCTTCCGTATTCAAAACCTTTTACCGCATTAATAGAAAGCATTGCTTTTCCTAATTCTGCATGAAGTTTATCAAATACCGGCTCTCCTAAGCCAATTGGAACATTCTGAATTACGCAAGTTACAACTCCGCCAACAGTATCTCCCTGTTTACGGATGTCACGAATATATTCTTCCATAATTGCCGCAGATTTCTCATCTGGACAACGAACTGGATTGCTTTCAATTTTAGAAAAATCCAATTCCTGATAAGGTGTTTCTAAATGAATTGGACCAACAGAAGAGACATAAGCATTGATCTTAATTTCAGGAAGCATTTGCTTTGCAATTGCACCCGCTACTACTCTACTTGCTGTTTCTCTTGCAGAACTTCTTCCGCCACCGCGATAATCGCGAAAACCGTATTTCTGATCGTAAACATAATCAGCATGGCTTGGTCTATAGTTATCTTTTATATGAGAGTAATCGTCTGATTTTTGATTGGTATTTGGAATAATGAAACCGATTGGAGTTCCAGTAGTTTTTCCTTCAAATATTCCAGATAGAAACTGAACGCTGTCTGGTTCTTTTCTTTGTGTAACAATTGCTGATTGACCAGGCTTTCTACGAGCCATATCTACTTCAATTGCTTCAAAATCTAATTGTATTCCTGGAGGGCATCCGTCAATAATTCCGCCTAAAGCTTCACCGTGAGATTCTCCAAATGTAGTTACTTTATATAGTATGCCGAAGCTGTTTCCTGCCATTGTGTTTTGTTTTGAGCAAATGTAAGTTTTATGAATTAAATTAAAAAATTTAAAACTGGTATTATTAACGAAACATTAAATGGGATAAAAATCACAATTTGGTAAAATTATCCTCTTTTTAATAACCTTTTAATAAACTCAAATTTCACAAACTTTCTTTCATTTGTAAAACTTCAAATCAAGAAAAATTGAAAAAAAGAAATGTCGAATTGGTCGTTCTTTCTGATGTTCATTTAGGAACTTACGGAAGCCACGCAAAAGAACTAAACAACTATCTTTCAAGCATTAAACCCAAAACTTTAGTTTTAAATGGTGATATAATTGATGCTTGGCAGTTTCGTAAATCTTATTTTCCAAAAGCACATTTACGAGTTATTCAGCGTATTATTGGAATGGCCTCTAAAGGAACAAAGGTGTATTATATTACTGGAAATCATGACGAAATACTTCGAAAATTCAGTGATATGAATATGGGAAATTTTGCCCTTGTTGATAAATTGGTTTTAGAATTGGATGATAAAAAAGCCTGGATTTTTCACGGAGACGTTTTTGATGCCTCTGTACAACACTCAAAATGGATTGCGAAACTAGGCGGATTAGGTTACGATTATCTGATTTTAACAAACCGATTTGCCAACTGGTGTCTGGCGAAATTAGGACGTGAACCTTATTCTTTTTCAAAAAAAATAAAAGCAAGCGTTAAAAAAGCAGTAAAATTTATTTCTGATTTCGAAACTACTGCAACCGATCTAGCCATAGAAAAAAATTACGATTATGTTATTTGCGGACACATTCATGAACCAAAAATCGTAACAAAAGAAAACAAACACGGTTCTACTCTATACCTCAATTCTGGTGACTGGGTAGAAAACTTAACCGCTTTAGAATATCATAAAAAACGCTGGAAACTGTTTTCTTATAAAGCCAGTAATTTTGCGGAAGAAGAAAATCTATTAGAAATGGAAGATCTTCTCACTTCTCAGCTAATTTCTTCGATAATACTAAAATAGAGCGCTCAGAAACAGTTTTTTTTTAAGAATTTTAACGCTTCAAATTTCTAAAAATGTAAATTATATAACAATTTTCAAAAATATTATACGTTCTCTATCTGACTGTAATAATACATTTGAAAAAAATTAATTTACCACTTTTATGAAGAAGATACTTTTATCTGCCATTATGCTTCTTGGTTTAGCATTTACGGCTCAATCACAAGAAATTTCAAAACACGCTTTAGGATTACGTTTGGGCGACAACAACGGATTTGGAGGAGAAATATCATACCAATTAGGATTAAATCAAAAAAACAGACTTGAATTTGATTTAGGATGGAGAAACAGCAGTGATGTAGACGCTATAAAAGGAGTTGCTCTTTACCAATGGGTTTGGAATATCGACGGAGGTTTTAACTGGTATGCTGGTGTCGGAGGTGGACTAGCTGCTTGGGATCACGATTACTACAATAACAACTACAAATATAACGATAGCGGAACTTATGTTTTTGCAGCTGGAGATATCGGTATAGAATATAGATTTAAAGAAGTGCCTCTTACTTTATCATTAGACGCAAGACCAGAAATTGGTTCAGGATATTATGACGATGACAATTTTGGATTTGATGTTGGTTTAGGAGTTAAATTTAGATTCTAACTAAAAATAAAAAATAATTGTAAGAAGAAGCCTGTCGTTTAAAAGCGACAGGCTTTTTTTTATTACTTCAAAACACTTAGCTCTTAATTAATGATAATCGGTTTTTTAGAATGGATTTTCACAACGGTATAAGGATATGAAATAACCTGCATGGTCATTGCGTCTTTTGCAGGGCTGTTTTCTTTTACAGTTATAATGATATTTTTATCTGTTTCTTCGACTTTTTCAACATCAATACTATAACCGCTTGTGTTTTTTTCACCCATATTCAAAATCACATAATTATAATCATGAATATTTGGTTCTTTCATTTTATCAGCCAAAAGCGGATCATTTTCAAGCATTTTAATTTCATTCGGCTCAGTTAAAATCTCGAAAAATTTAATATTTCCTCCACCGTCCGATTGCGTTGTTAAAACTTCGTACAATGCATTTGAATTTTCAACTTTCTTCACTCCACACGAAACCAAAACAAAAATCGCTAAAACAGAAATTACCTTTTTCATTTTATCTTTTTTAATTAGTGCTTCTCCAATTTGTAATCATCAACCGCTTTCTGGTATAAAGCTTCATATTTAGGCAATATGTTTTTAATGTCAAATTTCCTTGCCACTTCCAGAGCATTTGCTTTAAACTGACTCAAAACCGCATCATCTTTTAGAATCTTTAATGCATTTTGTGCCATTTCCTCAACATTTCCAACATTGCTTAAGTATCCAGAAAAGCCATCAAAATTAACTTCAGGCAGTCCACCAGAATTACTTGAAATTACAGGAACACCGCATGCCATTGCTTCCAATGCTGCCAAACCAAAACTTTCAGTTTCTGAAGGAAGCAAAAACAAATCGGTCATACATAAGATTTTATCAATTTCGTGGCTATTCCCAAAGAAAATGACTTTGTCTAAAATACCTAATTCCTGACATAAAATTTCTGCTTTTTCTTTTTCAGGTCCGTCTCCAACCATCATCAGTTTAGCTGGAATTTCTTTCTGAACATTATAGAAAATCTTAATGATATCTGGAATTCGTTTTACTTTTCTAAAGTTACTAATATGCGTAATAATACGTTCGTTTTCATTCGCCATTACATAACGGTGACAAGGCGCGTTTGGATCTTTTTTGACTTTGTCCAATTCAATAAAATTCGGAATCACCTTAATTTTATTTTTGATTTTGAACAATTTCAAAGTATCATCTTTCAAACTCTGAGAAACTGACGTCACATAATCTGATTTATTAATGCTAAAAGTCACCGCAGGTTTATAAAACGGATGATTTCCAACAAGTGTAATATCAGTTCCGTGAAGCGTTGTAATCATCGGAAGATTAATTCCTTCGTTTTTAAGCATTTGTTTTGCCATATAACCTGCATAAGCATGCGGAATGGCGTAATGCACATGCAAAAGCTCTATTTTATACAATTTAACCATATCGACCAATTTGCTCGATAGCGCTAATTCGTACGGCTGATAGTGAAACAAAGGGTACTCCGGAACATTTACTTCGTGATAATGAACATTCGGATTCAAAAGTGCCAATCTTACTGGTTGGCTATATGTAATAAAATGTATTTCGTGTCCTCTTCTGGCTAATTCGAGACCTAACTCAGTGGCTACTACACCACTACCTCCAAAAGTAGGATAACAGACAATTGCTATTTTCATGGATTAAATTTAATTCTACGAAAATACTCAAAAATAGCGTTTAATTAACCGTTTAAATTGTTAGATTTTTGACAAAATTAGATTAACTCTGGTTGATAAATATTTTATAGAAGCAGAACAATATCGGTTAAAACAACTTGCAGTCCCGTTGTCCGCTAAATTCCCGATTAACAAAAACTACGGCTGAAAAAGCCTTGTTTTTCTAAATCGGGAGATACCGCTCCCATCGGGGCTAGATTAGACGTTTTTGTTTCCATAAGAATTGGCCCTGTCCAACTTTGTCAAAGTTTAAAACTTTAACAAAGTTCTTTATACAACGAAACCCGAAAAGTTTCAAACTTGAAACCTGAAACTTAATAAAACTTTAAACCATAAAAAAAAGGCATAAAATCTACATTTTATGCCTTTTAAATATATCTTAAATACTATTAGAAAAATCTACTGTGCCAGCTATCGGCAGCAGGAACTTCCCAAGATTCGTTGAATTCTTCGATATTATTTACCAAATTATTGAAAACAATTGTATTCTCAGAAACTGACTTATCTTTTACCATTTTCTTGAAATCAATTAATGGTTTGTGTGCAATATGTTCGCCTAGTTTAAAAGTAACATTCATTTTATCTAACAAATCAACATTATACTTTTTCTCTAAACTTTGAATAAATTCAACAGAACTATCAATAGAACAACCTGTAGCAGCTTGTACATCTTGATTTACTGCCAATATTATAAATCGATTATATTTCAATAAAAACGAAGCTTCTAGACTTGTGCCGTGTGCAGCCCATTGTTCTACAAAAGCTTTTAAGTCCGTTTCTATTTCAGAAAACTCTTCCTCAGAAAATTTTCTGTTCGACTGGTAAATCCAGACTCTAGATTCACCTGGTAAATTTTCAAAAGGTATATACATTTTTTCTTTTTTTATTTGTTTTTGTTTCAGGTTTCAGGTTTCAAAACTTAGTAGCTTAGCATCTTAGAACCTTAGCACCTCTTTTACAAATCCTGTGCATTCGCTATTAATTCAGCGATATCCAGAACTTTAACCTGTCCTTCTTTTTCTTGATGTTTAATTCCGTCCGTCAACATCGTATTGCAGAATGGACATCCCGCTGCAATGATATCTGGTTTTACTTCTAATGCATCTTCCGTACGAAGAACGTTTACTTCTTTGTTTCCAGGTTCTGCATCTTTAAACATTTGCGCTCCTCCTGCTCCACAGCATAAACCGTTTGCCTTAGAACGTTTCATTTCGACCAATTCAACGTCTAATTTCTGAATTAAATCTCTAGGTGCTTCGTACACTTTATTGGCTCTTCCTAAATAACAAGGGTCATGAAAAGTGATTTTCTTCCCTTTAAACTGTCCGCCTTCAACAGTCAATCTTCCATCATCAATTAATGATTTCAAAAATTCTGTATGATGAATAACTTCGTAGTGGCCTCCTAACTCAGGATACTCATTTTTTAAAGTATTAAAACAGTGCGGACAAGCAGTAACGATCTTTTTAGCTTCATAAGCATTCAAAACCTCGATATTCATCATGGCCTGCATTTGAAACAAAAATTCATTTCCAGCTCTCTTTGCAGGATCTCCAGTACAACTCTCTTCTGTACCTAAAACTGCAAAAGAAACATTAGTACGATTTAAAATTCGCACAAACGCTTTAGTAATTTTTTTTGCTCTATCATCAAAACTTCCTGCGCAACCTACCCAAAACAAAACCTCTGGCTGTTTTCCTTCGGCAAGCATTTCTGCCATTGTTGGTACTACTAAATTTTCTGACATTTCTCTCACTTTTGTTTAATCGGTTAGTCGTGAAATTGTTTGATCGCTAAAAGCAAAATGACAATTCTATAAAAACCGAAATATTATTTTAAAATCGATTAAACGGTTAAACAACTAACCGATTAAACAATAAATCTTAATTCTCGTTTTTCCAATTTAAACGGTCTTGCTGGCTGTATTGCCATGGAGCACCGTTATTTTCAATATTAGTCATCATCGCGTTTAATGACATTGGAGCTGCACTTTGTTCCATAACCAAATAACGACGCATATCCATAATAATAGATAATGGACTAATATTTACAGGACATTCTTCAACACAAGCATTACAAGACGTACAAGCCCATAACTCTTCTGGCGTGATATAATCGTTTAATAATGTTTTGTTATCTGGAACAAAAACACCTTTATTGGCATCGATATTTTTACCAACTTCTGTTAAACGATCTCTTGTGTCCATCATAATTTTACGTGGAGACAATTTTTTACCGGTTTGATTTGCTGGACAAGAAGAAGTACAACGTCCGCATTCTGTACAAGTATAAGCATTTAACAACTGAACCCAGTTTAAATCCTGAACATCACTTGCACCAAATTTAGCAGGATGAGCATTCTCATCAGCTGGGGCTGCTGCAAAAGGATCAGCGTTTGGATCCATCATTAATTTTACCTCTTTTGTAACCGAAGCCAAATTATCAAATTGTCCTTCTGGATTTAAATTGGCAAAATATGTATTTGGGAATGCTAAAAGAATGTGTAAATGTTTTGAGAAGTATAAATAGTTCATAAAAACTAAAATACCCGCAATATGCAACCACCAGAAAACTTCAAATAACAATCCAACTGTTTCATTAGATGCACCATTAAAAATTGGCGCGATAAATTGACTTATCGGGTAACTTCCTGCTTTATGAAAATGAGAATATCCGCCTGGAACATTTTGCAAATGAAAATCGGAAGCATTCATCAACAAAAACAAAATCATCAAAACAGTTTCAAAATACAAGATGTAATTGGCATCACTTTTTGGAAAACCAGTTAAATCAGAATGTATAAAACGCTTTAATCGAATAAAGTTTCTTCTTAGCCAAAATACTGTAACAGCAAAAATTACAAGTATAGCTAATATTTCAAATGAAGCAATTAGAACATCATAAACTACACCTAAATAAGGCGCAAATATTCTATGCGTACCAAATAAACCATCAATGATGATTTCAA
Organism: Flavobacterium luteolum; assembly: GCF_027111275.1. Taxonomy (NCBI): domain Bacteria; kingdom Pseudomonadati; phylum Bacteroidota; class Flavobacteriia; order Flavobacteriales; family Flavobacteriaceae; genus Flavobacterium; species Flavobacterium luteolum. The sequence continues at coordinate 472,169 of NZ_CP114286.1, forward strand.
GTAATTCGACATTAATAATTACGAAACCTACATATACAATAATATGAAGGATTCCAGCAACAGGGCGTCTCACCATTTTTGATTGCCCTAGAGCAATTAATGCCATGTTTTTCCAACGAGCTTTAGGATTATCTTTTCGATCTACATCGACTCCCAAATTAATATTTCGGATGATTTTTTTTACGCTCGTTGCAAAAAAACCGAAACCTGCAATAAGAAGTACTGCGAATAAAATATTATCTAAATAACTCATTTATACTTATTTTTTATCAGTTGAGTTTGTTTCTTCTGTTGGTGCTACGTATGGTTTATTTTTCTTTCCGAAAAGAGAAACGTTTACGTAACGAGTTGGGTAAAGGCGAACATCTTGCAATAACAATTCAAGCTCTTTTGAAGTTTTTGCCAAGTTATTATACAATGCATCATCGTTCAACAACTTACCTGCTGTTCCTTTTCCAGAATTCAAATTAGCCATTAAAGCATCTACTTTAGCCAAAGTCTGGTTCAAGTTACGAACTGTTTTGCCTAAATCTGCTTTATTTAACGAATCTGAAATTTTATTGAAATTACTAGACATTTTATTGAAGTTTGAAACCGCTCCATTAATTTGTCCTTTATTAGTATCCAAAATATTATTAAGACTACCTGAAGCTTTATGAAACTGTGTCATAGTCTGACTTAGTTCTGCAATTGTTTTCTTTAGGTTTTCTTGAGTGTTTTTGTCTAAAGTATTATTTAATCCAGTAACCAAAACATCAATATTTACAAGCATCTTATCCAACTTTTGCTGAATTGGCTCAATTTTTCCTCCTAAAGACTCTGTTAATCCTAATTCAACTGTTGAAGTCAATTTCTGCCCGTCTTCAGCTAATTCTTTATCGGCAAAATTTGGAATGATTTTAATTTGTTTCCCACCAATTAAACTTGGAGAATAAATAGAAGCTGTACTGCTTTTAGTAATCGGAAAATCCGTTTTAAGCTGAAGCTCCACTAATAGTTTTCCTGTAACTTCATCAATTGTAATTTTATTTACTTTACCAATCGCAAGTCCGTTAAGTGTTACTGGTGCAGATGGTGATAAATCTTCAACATTATCATATTCAGCATATAATATTGTATAATTAGTAAAAAGGTCTCTTCCCTTTAAAAAACTATATCCCCAAATAAATAGTAGAATGGATCCGATGACTAATATAGCCGTTTTAATTTCTCTTGTTAGTTTCAAAATTCTAAGTGTTTGTACAAAATTAATATAAATATTCGAACTTGTGATTATTATTTAATCGCGTCCTGAATACTGATTTTCTCACCATCTTTAGTTGCTACTAAAAATGCTGCGCCATATCCTTTACTTTTAGCTTCTTGCAGATATTTCTGTGCTGTTTCGTAACTTGTAGTTTCTTCGTAGAAATATTTATAAATATTGTTTTCGTATATCATTGTTACATTTTTAAGTCCTTTAAAGTTTTTAGGTTCTAAAGGTGTTTTTTTGATACTTGCAATAAGCTGTACTTTAAAAAATGTTCCTTTTGGAGCATTCTTCGCAACAGCAACTGGAGTTGTTGCTTTAGATTTTGAAGGAGTAGTATCTCTTATGGGCCGACTATCCTCTGATTCAGTTCCTGAACCAAAGTATTCTCTTTTATAACTTAAAATAGCTTCTGCAATTGCTTTTGCAATATCATCCTGACCTTCTTCTGAATTCAAGATATTTCCTTCTGTTGGATTCGAAACAAATCCTGTTTCAACCAAAACTCTAGGCATGTATGCTTTATGAAGTACCATAAAAGGCGCTTGTTTTACACCGCCATGACGAAGTTTTTTTCCTAATTTCTCAAAGTTTTCTTCGATTTTAGTTGCTAAAGTAATACTGTTATCTAAATATTCTTCTTGCATCAAAGTCATACCAATCATTGATTCTGGTGAATTTGGATCGTAACCTTCATATTTACGTTTGTAGTCTTTCTCTAATGTAATTACTGAGTTCTCTTTTTTGGCCGCTTCAAGGTTTGATGCTACCTTACTTAGACCCATTACATAAGTTTCGGTTCCGTCGGCTGCAGTATTTTTATTGGCGTTACAGTGAATCGAGACAAAAATATTCGAATTTGCTCTGTTTGCAATATTTGCTCTTTCGACCAAATCAACAAAAACATCTGTTTTACGAGTGTAAATTACATTAACATTTGGATTAAGCTCTAAAATCTTTCCTACTTTCAAAACAATAGCTAAAGCAATATTCTTTTCAATCCGTCCGCTGTAAACAGCTCCAAAGTCATGATCTCCATGTCCAGCATCAAGTGTCACTTTAAACACATTTGACTGACTATGAGCATAAAAAGACGATATCATTAGAAATAAAGCAAATATTACTTTAAATTTGTTAATTCCATTCATAAATCTAAAAGTTAATTTTAATAAAACGCAGCTGTTATAATTTTTAGAATTGATTATTTTTGCCAAAAAATTATATGTAAGTTTGACGTGTCAAAAAACAAGCCATAATTTTACAAAAATAGCATTTAAACCTTTGCATACAAACTTATTTAATATCGTTTTAATATCATTTTTCCTAACTATAGGTTGTGGTAATTTATATTCGCAAGAAATAAAAAACAAAAAAAAGCCTTTACCTGCTGTAAAACAAACAGATAAAGAAACTGTTGCGATTACAGACACCATAAAACTTGACACGGTTAAACCGAAAAAGACTTTTTTGGACGGAAAAGTTAGATATAAAGCAAAAGATTATGCTAAAATTGACCAGAAAAAAAAGCTGATTACTTTATATAATGAGGCTGAATTATACTACAAAGATGTCGAGTTAAAATCGGGTATCATTGTACTTAATTACGAAAAAGACGAAGTGTATGCAGGAAGAATTAAAGATTCTGCTGGTGTTTTAACTCAATATCCAAACTTCAAACAAGGACCAAGCGAGGTACAGCCAGACTCTATCCGATTTAATTTTAAAACTAAAAAAGCCTTAATCTACAATTCCAGAACAGAACAAGGTGAATTTAAAATTAAAGCCGCGGTTACTAAAAAAGAAAACGATTCTGTTTACTTTTTAAAGGGAGCACGTTTTACCACATCAACAGATGTAGATCATCCTGAATACTATTTCCAGACTAGTAAAGTTAAATTTATACCAGGAAAAAAAGTAATTACTGGTTTAACAAACATGGTAATTGCAGATGTTCCTACTCCTCTAGCGCTGCCTTTTGCCTATTTCCCAATGAGTCAGGAAAAGAGCGTTTCGGGTATTATTATCCCGAGTTATAACGATTCTAATACTCGAGGTTTTTCATTGCAGAATGGAGGATATTACTTTGCATTAAGCGATAATTACGATTTGACCGTATTAGGAGATTATTATACCAACGGAAGTTACGCCATGCGATTTGAATCGGCATATGCAACACGATATAAGTATAGAGGAAATGTAAATATTCGTTTTGAGAACTTAATCAATAGCGAACGTGGTTATCCTGATTATTCAAAACAAAGCATTTACAATATTCAGTGGTCGCATTCTAAAGACACAAAATCAAACCCCAATTCTACTTTCTCTGCGTCTGTCAACATGGGTAGTAGTAAGTACTTCAAACAGTCTATTAACCAAGCCAATATTGGATCAAACTTAAACAACACTTTAAGTTCATCTATTTCATATAATAAAACATTTAATACTATTCCTGGTTCTCGTATTTCGTTATCTGCAACCCATAGCCAGAATACGCAGACAGAAGACATTATTATGACACTTCCGTCTTTACAAGGAAGTATTGACCGTGTATATCCTTTTGTTGGAAAAGATGGCGTAAAAAAGGGATTAATCAAAAACATCAACTTACAATATAATGTAAGCGGTAAAAACTATTTCAAAACGAAAGATTCGCTGTTTTTTAAGCCTCAAATGTTTGACGATGCACAGCTAGGATTACAGCAAACTATTCCATTGAGCACTAACTTTAAGATTTTCAAATATTTTAGTGCTGGAGCTTCTACCACTTATCAAGAAACATGGGTAAATAAAACCATTCAAAAAGTTTATGACCCAACTGCTGGACAAACCATTAATAAAACCGTAAATGGTTTTGATGCTTTTAGAACTTATAATTTCAGCACCAACTTAGGTACTACTATTTACGGAACTTTCAATTTTGGAGACGACAAGAGAATTCAATCTATTAGACACGTCATGCGTCCGAGTATAACGTATGCTTATACCCCAAGTTTTGAAAAATACTACGACACTTATGCCGTTGATGCTTCTGGAAGAATTACTTCTGAATATACAAGATTTGAAAACGGATTATATGGAGCTCCAGGAAAAGACAACTCTAACATTGTTGGTTTTGCTTTAAGCAACACCTTTGAAGCCAAAGTAAGAGATCGTGACAGCACAAAAACAGAACCTAAAAAAATAATGCTGTTAAACAACTTAAACTTCAGTACAAGCTATAATTTCAATGCTGACGGAAAATCAACATTTGGGTGGCAGCCTGTATTAGTTAGTGGTGGAACGCAGTTTTTTGACAACAAAATGAATATGAATTTTGGTGCAACATTAGATCCATATGCGATTGACAACGGAGGTAACAAAATTGACAAATTCAACATTGACAATGGCGGAAGTTTATTTAGAATGACAAGTGCAAACGTAACTTTAAACTATTCATTCTCAAATAAAGGAACTGGAAAAGAAAAAGAAAAAAATACGCAAAGCCAACGGAATGGTGGACGAAGCGATGATTTATTTGGTACAAATACAGACTTAAATGACAGCCGTAATAGTCAGTTTGCCAATGAGCCTGAAAAAGATGATGTCATTACAGAATTCTTTAATTCTAAAGTCCCTTGGGATATGACACTTGCGTATTCGTTAACATACTCAAACGTAAAGAGGGAAAGCACTATTTCTGGAAACTCAATCATGGTTTCTATTAATACCGATCTTACGCCTAAATGGAAAGCGGGAGTTTCAACAGGTTACGATTTTGTTCAAAAAGGAGTTACCTTTACACAATTCCGTTTTGAAAGAGATCTGTTAAGCTGGAGAATGGCTTTTAACTGGCAGCCTTTAGGAACAAATTCTAACTGGAACTTCTTTATTGGAATTAAATCTGGTATGCTTAGCGATATCAAATGGAACAAGCGTAGCGTTTCAAACAGATAAACCACTTTCGAATCAAAATAATTTCATTATGAAAAAAATCATTTTCACCGAAAAAGCTCCGGCGCCAATCGGACCTTATAATCAAGCTGTATTATCTGGAAACACACTTTATGCTTCTGGACAGATTGCAATCAATCCTGAGTCAGGAGAATTGATTACAGACAACATTAATGATGAAACCAATCAAGTTATGAAAAACATTGCTGCTATACTTGAAGCTGCAAACATGACTTTTGAGAACGTTGTAAAGTCAACTATTTTCATCATGGACATGAATAACTTTGGAGCAATAAACACCGTTTACGGTTCTTATTTTAACGAAAAAACCGCTCCAGCTCGTGAAACGGTTCAAGTGGCTTGTTTGCCAAAAAATGTTAATGTAGAGATTTCTATAATTGCTGTGCAATAGCATCTAATAATAATTGTGCCGTTGCTTCATTGGTTGCCAGCGGTACATTATGCACATCGCAAACACGAATTAGCATATTAATATCAGCTTCATGCGGATGACTTGATAATGGATCTTTAAAAAAGAACACCATTTGCGTAATTCCTTCCGCTACTCTTCCTGCAATTTGCGCATCACCTCCAAGAGGACCAGATAGCATTCTTTGGGTTTTAAATCCAGCAGCTTCCGCTTTTCCCCCCGTAGTTCCGGTACCAATTAATCTTATTTTTTCATTGTGTAAAACAGCTTCATTTTTAATTAAGAAATCAATTAAATCCGCTTTTTTTCCATCATGAGCAATAATGGCAATTTCCATAAAACCAGAACTATTGATTAGCGACATGGTAAGCAATTAGTCCATCAATAGGTCTTCTTAAAACATTACCTAATTGAAGTTCATATTTATTAAATGTCTCTTGTAATTCATCTTTCAAATAGAATGCAATAGAACCAACAAAATGTACTGGAACTTCTTTGCAGTTATCAAATTGTTTGATGTAGTTCTTAACGAAAGACTTCATTCCTTTGAAGATAATTTTTCTGCAGAACTCTGTATCTTTATGCTTAATCAAGAATTTAGCATAAGTAGCTAAATAAGCATTCGGATTTGGTTCTTTGTATAATTTGTTTTTAATAAAATCTGGATCAACGTCGTACTCTTTTTCAAGTTCAACAGCCAATTCTTTAGGCATTTTATTAAAATAGTATTTTCTAATTAATTCTTTTCCAAAAACATTACCGCTGCAATCATCCATTACGATATAACCTAATGATTGAACTTTTTGATGCAATACTTTTCCATCAAAATAACTGCAGTTAGAACCTGTTCCTAAGATAGAAACAATCGCTTCTTCTCCTTTTGGAGTTGTTGCATAAACAGCAGCGTAAGTATCTTCCTGAACGTCTACAATTGCGTTAGAAAAATATTCTTGAAAAATTCTTTTCAGCCACTCTTTCATTCTGTCTGTACCACAACCGGCACCATAAAAGAATAAATGTGTAGCATTTTTTTTATTTTGTAAGATATCAAAACGGTCATTTAATCTTTCGATAATTTCTGGCTCGTCTAGAATTTCAGGATTTAATCCTAAAGTTTGTGTTGTGAATAATACTTTTCCATTATCATCTATCGCAATCCAATCGGCTTTAGTAGATCCACTGTCAACTATTAATTTCATTTGTTTCGTTTTTGGAATTAGGTTTTTCTATTTTTTAATTTAAAAGTGTGATATTTACATTAATCATAGAAGTAACAAAATAAGAAAATCCCGTTATTGTAAAGTAACGGGATTTTGCAAAAATATATATTATTATTTTAAACCTGCAATATGTACAGATAAATCGATTAATTTACTTGAGTATCCGTACTCATTGTCATACCAAGATACTAATTTGAAGAAAGTAGAGTTTAATCCGATTCCTGCACCAGCATCAACGATAGAAGTTCTTTTGTCTGAGATAAAATCTTGAGATACAACAGCATCTTCAGTGTATCCTAAAATACCTTTCATTTCGTTTTCTGAAGCTTTTTTCAATACAGCTAAGATTTCTTCGTAAGTAGTTTCTTTAGCTACTTTTACAGTTAAATCTACAACAGAAACGTCAGCAGTAGGTACACGGAAAGACATTCCAGTTAATTTTCCATTTAAAGATGGGATAACTTTTCCAACCGCTTTAGCAGCACCTGTTGAAGAAGGAATGATGTTGATTGCAGCAGCACGTCCACCTCTCCAGTCTTTTCTAGAAGGTCCGTCAGCTGTCATTTGAGTTGAAGTAGTTGCGTGAACAGTAGTCATTAAACCTTCAACGATTTCGAAATTATCGTGGATAACTTTAGCTAAAGGAGCTAAACAGTTTGTAGTACAAGAAGCGTTAGAAACAACTAAATCAGAAGCTTTTGCAGTTTCGTGGTTCACTCCCATTACAAACATTGGAGCATCAGCAGAAGGAGCAGAAATGATAACTTTCTTAGCACCACCTTTTAAGTGCTCACTTGCAGTTTCGATAGTTGTGAAGATACCAGTACATTCAGCTACTACATCTACATCAACTTCGTTCCATTTTAAGTCAGCTGGATTTCTTTCTGCAGTGATACGGATATTTCTTCCGTTTACATATAATTTTCCTTCTTTAACTTCTACAGTTCCGTTGAAACGACCGTGAACTGAATCATATTTTAATAAATAAGCTAAGTGATCTACGTCTAACAAGTCGTTGATTGCAACAACTTCTACATTATCTCTATTGAAAGACTCTCTAAAAACGATTCTTCCGATACGTCCAAATCCGTTTATTCCTAATTTTACTTTTGACATTTTACTAAATTTTTTGCTTTTGTTTTTATTACACTATTTCAAAGTCTAATTTCCTCACAATAAACTTCTCTTCTTTTTAAACTTTTATATTGATTATGTAGACATGATGTCTGACACTCTTAATAATTCTCTATCAATTTCTGATTTTCCTTTGATAGCCTGCTCCAACGGCGTTAAGATCACTTTATCTTCACGAAGTCCAACCATATAATTTGATTTTCCTTCAATTAAAGATTCAACTGCTTTAACTCCTAGACGGCTTGCCAAAACACGGTCAAAACAAGACGGAGAACCACCACGCTGCATGTGTCCTAAAACAGAAACTCTTACATCGTACTCAGGCAAGTTAGCTTCAACGTAATCTTTTAATTCGAATACGTTTTTACCAATTTTATCTCCCTCTGCAATTACAACTATACTAGATGATTTTCCTGATGCTTTACTTTTTTGAAGTGAATCTAAAAGACGATCTAAACCTAAATCTTCTTCAGGAATAAGGATTTCTTCTGCTCCTGCACCAATACCTGCATTAAGAGCAATGTGACCAGCATCTCTACCCATAACCTCTACAAAGAAAAGACGATTATGAGAACTTGCTGTATCTCTAATTTTATCGATACAGTCTACAACAGTATTTAAAGCGGTATCATACCCTAAAGTAAAACTTGTACCAAAAATATCATTATCAATTGTACCTGGAATTCCCATTACAGGAAAACCAAATTCTGCATTAAAAATTAATCCTCCTGTGAAACTTCCATCACCACCAATAACAACCAAAGCATCCACACCAGCCTTAACAAGATTCTCGTGTGCTTTTTTTCTACCTTCAGGGGTTCTAAACTCAACTGAACGAGCCGATTTTAAGATCGTTCCACCTTTGTTTACAATATTATTTACGCTTCGTGGTCCCATTTCTTTGAAGTCTCCTTCAATCATTCCTTGATACCCTCTATAAATTCCGATGCATTCTATATTATGGTATGCGCAAGTTCGAACAACTGATCGTATTGCAGCATTCATTCCAGGTGAATCTCCTCCTGAGGTAAGAACACCTACTTTTTTTATTGTTTTTGGCATTATTTAAGTATTAAAGTGTAAAATTAGCAAACATTCAGCACTTTTCGGGTTACGATTATCATAAATTAATAAAATCTGTTAAATTCAAACGTTTTCGTTAATAAGTTTTTTCTAGGAAAAAATTTCATTAAAAATAATAAAACGCTATTTTTTTAATTAAATCGTCAAAATTAACAATACCCTAATGAAGTGTTATAAAAATAGAATTTCCCGCTCAAATGGAAAATTTTAAAAGAGTCCCTAAATTTAGCACAAAAAAAACCATTATGAGAATAATGGTTTTATAAAAGGCTATTTTTAACAAAGTGTTAATAATCGTTGTCTGGAATTAGTCCTTGATTATTGCTTGGTGTATGTTCCTGTTCTTTTTTCTTCTTTTCTTCTTCTTTTTTCTTTTTCTCCTCCTCTTCTTTGGCTTTCTTCTTGCTTTTATCTGAATCTTTCTTACTAGAGAAATTCATATAATCAGGAAGATAGGAATCCTGGAGTTCATCAGAAGCAGAGCCTTTAACCGCTTTTTCGATTTTATGGTTTTTAAACAGCTTGTTCACAAGCTCGCTAAAGGTATCAAAATCTACTTCGTAAGAAATACCGACACCTTGCGTATAACCAATTCCCTGTCCTATATAATTAATATCATTTTCTTTATTAAACAAACGAAGGTTCATTGTACCATCTTCATTTACACGATATAGAATTTCGATATCTCCAACAATCGCAGATTCGTTAACACCTCCAACAGGAACTCCTAATTTTCCGTTGATCGTGATTCTTTCATTAATCTGAGAAGATATATTAGCCACAAACTGTCCATCTACTTCCTGTCCTGTTCTTCTGTCAGCAGCGATATAATTTAAATCGATATTTACTTTATCATTATCCGACTTAATAATGCCTCCCAATAAACTAGAAGCTGTTTCTGTCAATGTTCCAGAAAAATCTCCTTGGCTAAATCCGTCGGTACTCATAAACGAACCAGTCGATAATAAATAAAGTGCTTGTGTCTGACGAATATCTTTATCGTCTAACTTATATTGTATTTCCGATTTTAAAACATTACTTACCGATGGGAATTGGATATCAAAATTAGGTTCTGGACTCGCCAAATCTCCTCTTAATCCAATTACAACTTCTACTGGAACTTTTTTATTGAATGAAGACGTATTATCTAAAAGAACAGCCGGATTGGCCTGAGTTTTATAAACTGCTTCTAAATTCAGCTGAGCACGCATCGGGTTTCCTTCCCAAATGATCGAACCTCCTTTTTTAACCGTAAACTTTTTATCGATAAGACCACCGTATTTAAAATTATAAGTTCCTTCGTATGCCTGGAAATCCCCCCACATATTAAATTTACCTAACGTATTAATTTTAAATAAAAGCGATCCGTATCCTCTTCCTTTCATACCATGTCCCGAATTTCGATCTAAAATAACTTCTACTTCGGCATCTGGCGTAATATCAAAATCAAATTCTAGTTCAAGTCCGTTATAATCTCTTGTTTTTTCGACAATTCCGTTCTCTAGATTATATTTTTCTTTTGGCGTTACAAAATGAATCCAGCTACTTTCACCAACACTTTGTGTATTATTAATTGGAATCTTGACTTCGGTACCCTTTTCAGATTTTGCATCTACCTTAATAAACAACCCCTCTACAGGACCTTTTATACTGGCCGTTCCGTTTATGAATGCTGTTCCGAAATAAGCTGCATCATCACTATCTTTTGTATCCAGTGCCACTAAACGCTTAGAAGTAATTTTTAAATCTAATTTCCAATCGCCAAAATTATTATGTTCGATACTTCCATTCAACAGACCTTTTGTGCCATATTTAGTATCTGTTAACTGATTATTTCTAAAGAGGAATTTTTCATTAGTCAAATCAATAACGGTTCGATCACTTAATTCATAATCGGTATTTAGATACGGAATCGTCATTCCTGCTTTTTCAACATACAAACGGCCGTTGATTTCCGGTTTTTTCAAATTACCGACAACAGCGGCATTTCCAGAAACAGAACCGCGAACATTAGACAAAACATCGCCTCCGACAGTTCCTAAAGTAGCCAGATTGAAACCTTCTAGTTTTAGGCTCATATCCAAGATGGTTTCTTTATTCTCTACAGCAAAAGTTCCGTTTGCTCTAAATGATTCTGTAAAACCATTTTGAATCGATGAATTAACGGTGAATTTCTTAAAAGATTCATCACCAGAAATATCAAAATTAAGCGTACCTAGTTCCGTCTTGTTCATCACAAGATGATCAATCTTTATGGATGCTGTGGGCTGATAAACATTTTTATTCTGCTTATAATTGACATTTCCATTCAAATTACCATTAAATACAAACTTAGAATTGACGGGGGTTATTTTATTAATATCAACATCTTCAAAAGTCAGTTCGAGATCTTTATAATCTGCTCCTTTTATAACTCCGTTTAAATCAATTTTCTGATTTTCATGAGATAAAACGATATTATCAAACGTGAAATTTTTAAAGAACTGATCAAAAATAATCTGATTATCTTTTTCAGCATCTTCGTTTAAGTACCAGATATAGTCCTTAAACTTCATTTCCGATTTCTTGATTCCGACAATATTATTTTTACTCTTATCTATCGTATGATATAAATCTAGGTTAAAATAATCTTCTCCTTTATCACCGCCTTTAAACTCAGAACGAACAAAAAGCGTGTCATTTGCTGTAACGTTAATCAAGTTAAAATCGCGTATTTTATAATAAGGAGTTTTTATACTGTCTAACTCGACATAAGCATTATAAAGCGGATTCTTATTATCAATATTGATACGAATATTATCAAACGTATTTTTGTCTGCTGTAATTTTTTTCGATCTAAAACGGAATTTAAATTCTTGCAAGTCAGAATCTATTTTCCCTCGTACAACTGTAGACGAATCAATATTTATTTCTGGATAAAGCATTTCGACCACTTTGTCGTAAACGCGGAAATTAAAGGTTAAAAATTGCCCTTTTTTCAACTTATAGGGCTTATAATTGGTATATAAGCTTCCCACAGAATTCATAACCAATTTATCCAATTGGTCAAATCTAAATTTACCCACAATTTTCCCGTCAACAACATCATTCGAGCTAATAGTTATTGTTCTCAAACGATCTGCATCGAAACTGGAATTCAAATTTACCTGATCAAAAACATAAGTCGCTTTTGGATTCTGGTATTCTGCATCATTAATAAAAATGTCTCCTTGCAGATTTTCAATAGAATTCCCAGACAGCTGAACCACAACATCACCTTTAAAATGTGAAATCGAATCGCCAACGAATTTAAGTTTTCGCAAATCTGAATTTTCAACATTAATATGAAAATCATAACGGTTTTCTCTTTTACTCAAATCAAGCAATCCATCAAAACTCAAATTTAAGTTCGGATCATTTATCGCAATTTGTCCTTTATAATATGGAAGTTTAAAATTTCCGTTGACTACAATATTATTATATGTGTATTTATTGTAATCCAGCTTTGCAATATCTCCTTTAATAACCGTATTCAAATATTTTTCAGTAAAACCAACTCCGTCAACATCAAGATTCAACGTTGTTTTACCAATATCTTTTCGATTTAAAACCGCACCAACATCAAAATTATTTAAAATAATATTTCCCGAATACGATGCTCGGTCAATAAAATCCATATTATTCATATGAAGATCAACTTGTCCGTTTCCTAAATCAGTAGCAATTTTGAAATCAGTTTCTAATGCTGTAGTTGAAACTTTTGCTTTTCCGACAATATTAAACTTACCAATTCGCTTCATTTCTGCAGGAAGTCTTTTCCCTAAAACCCCAGGAAGCAAAACAACCAAATCATCATAACTGGAAAGTAGTTTGCTAAACTTTCCATCCATAGAAAACTTCTGCGTTTTACTGCCCAAAAGATTTCTGAAATTGATTGTTCCATTAATTTTTGATCCATTTGTATCGCTTAGCCTCAATCCTGTAAGCGTCATATTGTTCAATGGACCGTCTAATTTGGTTTTCAGTTTAAAATGCAGATTTTTACCTAAACCATCATAAAAATGGCGAATATCGTTGGTTGCGACAGAAGAAGAATCTATCAAAACATCAAATCGAACTTTATCTGTAAAATCAAGAAAATCTGATGGCTTATAATTTAAAATTGCAACACCATAAATTGAAGATCTTTTGGTTTTAATAGCCAGATTTTCAACTTTAATCTGCTTTTTGGTATAACTAAATTTCCCTGCAAAATTAGAAACATACAAACCACGGTGATCCATAAATGAAAATCTGTGAATATTTGTATTCACATCTGGTCCGTATAATTTAAACTCACTGATATAAGCATTCAGTTTTGTAAAATCTAGAAATTTAGGAGTCGTTTTATTTTCATCAACAACAGAAAATCTTCCTTTTTCTATGTAAGCGTTTTTAGCCGTTAAAAGAAAATGTTTTGTTGATTTTTTCTTTGGCGTATTTTCTACCTCAAAAGCTTGAATAAACTTATTAATGTTGTTTTCATCTTCACCTTTGTACGTTTTCAGATTAAAAATTAAACCTGTAAGGCGTAAATCTCCAAATATTAAATCTCCATCCAACAATCTGCTGAAACTGGCAATATCGGTCGTAATGATATCCGAATAAATCATCGTTTTTTTATGATGATCTAAAATGGTCACTTTCTTCAATTTTACTCCACCAAAAATATTAATTGCCGTTTTTTCAACATTAATATTAACCTTGTAATCTTCGTTTAATGAGTTGGTAACGTAATTGGCAATCTGTGTCTGAACGACAGGAAGAGATAATATGATAGCAAGCGCTAACAAAAGTAAAATCAACCCCATTAGGATTCGTGATATTATTTTCTTTACTTTTTTGATAGCTTCTTTAATTTTAGTTTTTCTTTAATTTATTTTGAACAGACAAAGAGCTGCTGTTTTTGATAAAAATTCTTTAATTTTGGGGCACAGCTTAAATCAAAGAAATATAATCATTTGATTTGTCAAATATAATTCAAAATTTGTGCCTTTATATGCAAAATCAAGAGGTTTTTATTCTAGCCATCGAAAGTTCATGCGATGATACTGCTGCCGCGGTTCTACATAACGACAAAGTATTGTCAAATGTTGTAGCCAATCAATTAATTCATAATCAATACGGAGGTGTTGTTCCTGAATTGGCTTCCCGAGCACATCAGCAGAATATTGTCCCTGTGATCGATGCTGCACTTCGTAAAGCAAATGTACAAAAAGAACAGTTAAGCGCAATCGCATTTACACAAGGTCCAGGTCTAATGGGATCTTTATTGGTGGGAACTTCTTTCAGTAAATCATTATCATTAGCCTTAAATATTCCGTTAATTGCTGTAAATCACATGCATGCTCATATATTGGCTCATTTTATTGACGAAGAAGGCTATGATAAGCCAGAATTTCCTTTTTTAGCTTTAACGATAAGTGGCGGACATACCCAAATTGTAAAAGTGAATAGTTTTTTTGATATGGAAATTATTGGAGAAACTACAGATGATGCTGTTGGCGAAGCTTTTGATAAAAGTGCTAAAATTCTTGGACTTCCTTATCCTGGCGGACCTTTGATTGATAAATATGCGAAAGAAGGAAATCCGAAAGCGTTTCCTTTTACAAAACCGAAAGTTCCGGGATTAGATTTTAGTTTCTCTGGACTAAAAACGGCTATTTTATATTTCATTCAAAAAAACAAACAGCAGAATCCGAATTTTATTGAAGAAAATCTAAATGATATTTGTGCTTCTATCCAGCATACCATTATCGAAATTTTGATGGATAAAATTAAATTGGCTGTAAAAGAAACTGGAATTACACAAATTGCAATTGGCGGTGGAGTTTCGGCAAATTCGGGAATTAGAAATACGCTAAAAGAAACTGAAAGCAAATACGGCTGGAAAACTTTTATTCCAAAATTTGAATATACAACAGACAATGCTGCAATGATTGGAATTGTAGGTTACCAAAAATACTTATCTAATCGTTTTGAAACTTCTGCGGTGGTTTCTAAAGCAAGAATCCAATTTTAAATCATGCAGTTATTTTTTAATCCGAATATAGACGAGACAACCGAAAGTTTTTCTTTTGACAAAGAAGAAAGCCGTCACATTATAAAAGTCCTTAGAAAAAAAGATGCAGATATTCTGCATGTTACAAATGGTTCTGGATTATTGTTTGAAACTCAGATTACTTTGGCTTCAGATAATAAATGTATTGTTGAAGTTCTCAACATTACGAACGCTGAAAAACCAAAATTTCATTTGCATTTGGCCGTTGCGCCAACTAAAATGAATGATCGTTTTGAATGGTTTTTGGAAAAAGCAACCGAAATCGGAATTCAGGAAATCACGCCAATTTTCTGCGATCGTTCTGAACGAAAAGTGATTAATCGTGATCGTTTTGAAAAAATCATTCTTTCGGCAATGAAACAATGCAACGAAACTTTTCTTCCAAAATTAAATGAAGCTATTTCGTTTAAAGAGTTCATTAAGCAAAAGCAAAATGGCTTACAATTAATTGCACATTGCGAAGAAACAGACAAAAAATCACTAAAAGAAGTTCTAAAACCAAATGAAGATGTTACCATTTTAATTGGACCGGAAGGCGATTTTTCCGAAAAAGAAATTGCGTTAGCATTAGAAAATAATTACAAACCTGTAACTTTAGGAAATACCCGTTTAAGAACAGAAACAGCTGCTGTTGTAGCTTGTCATAGTGTTGTTTTTTTTAATGAATAAATAAATTAATCGTACAAAGTTTGTCATCCTGAGGAACGAAGGATCTCACTCGATTAGACAAAGATTGGCAACAAACGGCGAGGAATTTCTAGTGTGATCCTTCATTGCTCAGGATGACAAAAAAAAGGCTTTTACACATATCAGAGCACTAAAAATATTATGAAAAAAATATTCTATCTATTTTTACTAATTTCACTCTCTTCTTTTTCTCAAGAAATTGCTTTGCTAAAATACAGCGGTGGTGGCGATTGGTATGCAAATCCAACTTCTTTGCCTAATCTAATTAGTTTTTGCAATGCCAATATAAATACTCGTATTAAAAACAAACCTTCGACTGTAGAACCAAGTAATCCAGATTTGTTTTCGTATCCTTTTGTGCACATGACAGGTCACGGAAATGTTGTTTTTAGCGATTCTGACGTAGCCAACTTAAGAAACTATCTTACAGCCGGCGGTTTTCTGCATATTGATGACAATTATGGAATGGATCAATATATTCGAAAAGAAATCAAAAAAATATTTCCAAATAATAATTTAGTAGAGCTTCCAGCAAATCATCCAATTTTTCAAAAACCGTTTCCTTTCCCAAACGGATTGCCAAAAATTCATGAACATGACGGAACGCGTCCGCAGGCATTTGGCATTTTTACAGACAATAAATTGGTTCTACTTTATACTTATGAATGTGATTTGGGCGATGGCTGGGAAGATCCCGAAGTTCATAACGATCCGGCAAACGTAAGAGACAAAGCCCTAAAAATGGGCGCAAACATTATCAATTATATTTTTACCAATTAAATTTTAGAAAGTGCAGCTTACTCACGAAGAAAATCAATTTGAAAGAAAAACATTTCCCATTACTTTGATATGTGATCATATTTATTTTCAGCAGAATATTGGTTCTTTATTCAGAATTTCTGAAGCTTTTGGAGTTGAAAATATTATTTTTTTCGGAAAAGATATTCCGCTTACACCTCGCAAAATCAACAAAACTTCTAGAAGCACACATCTTCATGTTTCGCATTCTGTAATAGAAGACTACAATGAGCTTCACTCCTTTTTAACCGCTAATGACTTTGAAATTATTGCTTTAGAAATAACTTCAAACAGTAAACCTTTGAAAGAAGTTACGATTCCTGAAAACAAAAAAATTGCGCTTTTGATTGGAAGTGAAATTAACGGAATATCTGAAGAACTTCTTAAACTTTCTAATCAAATCGTGCATATCAATATGTTTGGCAAAAACAGCAGTATGAATGTGGTGCAGGCTGCGAGTATTGCGCTTTACGAGATTACTTCTTTATAAAAAATCATTCTTCAAGCATTTTGTTTCATTTTTTGCATCAATTTAACCGTTTTAAATTATCGATAAAGTACAGATAATCAAGACGAAATACATTTAAAAAACACAAAAGAAAGAAAAAACTTATTAATATTTTTATTTCTTTTTTTGTAGGAATCAGTATCTGTAAGGGTTTGCAAAATTTCTGACAAAATATTCTTTGTAATATTTTTCCACGATATTTTTTTGTTATAAAATTGCTGCAATGTTTAACTAATCAACATTTTTATAACAAAAACCCAAATTATTATGAAAAAAGTTATTATTACCACATTTGCAGCATTAATGCTGTTTGCATGTCAAAATGAACAATCTGATTCTGCCAACGCAGATGCAAGCGTTCCTGCAAGAAGAGGCTGTGCAACACAAGAAGTTTTAGAAGCTCAATTGAAAGCCGATCCTATGTTGGCAATTAGAATGAACGAAATCGAAACTTTTACCGCACAACACGCAAGTTCAAATTTTACTGGCCGTTTGGTTAATGGAAAAATTGAAATTCCAGTTGTAGTAAACGTTTTATACAAAACTGCTGCACAAAACATTTCAGATGCACAAATTCAATCACAAATCGATGTTTTAAACAAAGATTTTAATGCTTTAAACTCTGACTACAATAATGTACCAGCATTATTCTCAGGAGTTAAAGCTAACATCGGGATTACTTTTGTTTTAGATCAGGTTATCAGAAAATCGACAACTAAAACCTCTTGGGGAACAAATGACGCTATGAAGAAAACAGCTCAGGGCGGAATTGCTCCTACTTCTCCAACTACAAAATTAAACTTATGGTCATGTGTTATTGGGGGCGGAATTTTAGGTTATGCACAATTCCCTGGTGGCGCTTCTGCTACTGACGGAGTAGTAATTGATCCTAAATACTTCGGATTATCTGGTTCTGCAAATGCTCCATATAACTTAGGAAGAACAGCTACACACGAAGTTGGTCACTGGATGAACTTACGTCACATTTGGGGAGATGCAACTTGCGGAAGCGATCTTGTTTCTGATACTCCTACACATAACACAGCAAACTACGGAGTTCCTTCTTACCCTCATTACAGCACTTGTACAGGTACTCCTGTAGAAATGACAATGAACTACATGGATTATGTTGATGATGCTGCAATGTACATGTTCTCAACAGGACAGAAAAATAGAATTTCGGCTATTTTTACAACTGGAGGAGCAAGAGCTGCTTTTGCACAATAAGCTGAAACTAAAAATATCAATAAAGCGAGATGATTCATCTCGCTTTTTTTGTTTATCCATAAATTTTAGAATGCTTTTTCCTATATTTATAGTCTAAATTTTAAGCATGATCACATCAAAAACTATTTCTAACGGAATATTAAGAGCCTTAGCTACAATTTTAATAATTGGCATCGTCTTATATTTTTTATATGAAATTCAAACTGTAATTGTCTATTTGTGCATTTCGCTAATATTGTGTTTGATTGCCAATCCGATGGTGCTGTTTTTAAAGAACAAATTAAAATTCAGCAATTCGATAGCCGCTACAACGACAATTATCTTTTTCATTTTTCTAATTGTGGGCTTTATTTTATTGTTTGTTCCTTTAATTATTTCTCAAGCAAATAATCTGGCACTTCTTGATACAGCGCATCTGCAGGCTCAATTTATAGAAACAGAAAACAGTCTTGAAAAATACTTTAATATTCCGCATATAGATTTGAATAAAGTTATAAAAGATTCTAAACTTATTTCTTTCTTAGATTTCAGCTATTTTACAGGATTCATCAACACTATAATCAACTTTATGGCCGATATGGGAATGGGATTGGTATCTGTATTTTTTATTACTTTCTTTTTCATAAAAGATCAGGATATCTTTAAAGATCAGGCTAGAAGAATATTGCCAGATTCAAATGAAGATAAAATTTTAAATTCAGTCACAAAAATAAACCATTTATTGACTCGCTATTTTATCGGATTATTACTGCAGCTAATTGTTGTATTCATTCTCTATCTAGTTGTATTGCTAATCTTCGGAAATAAAAATGCTTTTGTAATTGCTTTTTTATGTGCCATTCTAAATATAATTCCCTATTTGGGGCCTATTATTGGAACAACTTTAGCAGCCATTCTGACTATGATAAGCATGATTGGAAAGGATTTTCAATCAGAAATTCTTCCAACAACAATTTATGTCGTTATTGGATTTTTATTGGTTCAGGCAATTGACAACAATATTAGCCAGCCAATAATTTCGTCAAAAAGTGTAAATTCGCACCCGTTAGAAATATTCTTGGTTATATTAATCAGCGGTATTACGTTTGGAATTGTCGGAATGATAATCGCAATTCCTGCATTTACAATGATTAAAGTAATTTTAAAAGAATTTTTTCCTGACAATAAAATTGTCTCCGTATTAACCGAAAGAATTTAGCTTTGAACAATCCTATTTTGCATCCAGAAATTCAAGAATATATAATTCAAAATACTGGTGCAGATATAACAAAATTGGCGCTCCAAAAAAATCCATTCCCCGATGTAGACTGGATTTTAATATTGAATCAAATTGAAGCACGAACAAAAGCAAAGGAAAAACTTCCGACTTGGTTTACAGCCGAAAACATCATTTATCCGAGTAAAATTTCTGTAGAACAAACCTCTTCAGAAAAAACAGCAGCTTACAAAGCTTCTTTAATTTCAGGTGAAACTTTAATTGATTTAACTGGCGGTTTTGGCGTTGACGATTATTATTTTTCGAAGAAATTTAAAGCGATTACGCATTGCGAAATAAATGAAGAATTATCTGGAATTGTAACCCACAATTTTAATCAGCTAAAAGTTGAAAATTGTACATTTTATACTGGAGATTCCATCCATTTATTAGAAGAATCAAACCAAAAATACGATTGGATTTACATTGACCCTTCTCGAAGAAATGACAGCAAAGGTAAAGTTTTCATGCTGAAAGACTGTCTGCCAAATGTTCCTGAATTACTTGATTTTTATTTCGAAAAAGCAAATTCAATTTTAATTAAGACTGCTCCATTATTAGATATTTCAGCAGGATTGTCAGAATTGAAAAACGTAAAGAACATTCACATCATTGCATTAGAAAACGAAGTTAAAGAACTGCTTTTTGAAATTCATAAAGGATATGCAGGCGAAATAACTTTAAAAACGGCCAATATCTTAAAAGATAAAACTGAAACTTTTGAGTTTGTTTTAGACAGCGAAATTCCATCACTTTCTTACGGCTTTCCATTACAATATCTTTACGAGCCAAATGCGGCAATCATGAAATCTGGCGGTTTTGATCAAGTAAGCAATGCTTTTCAGATTAATAAATTGCACAAACATTCGCATTTATATACTTCAGAAAGTTTAATTGATTTTCCTGGAAGAAAATTTGAGGTTCAAAAAGTCCTTTCATACAATAAAAATGAAATGAAAAACGAACTAGCCGGTAAGCAGGCCAATATCACTACACGTAATTTTCCAGAGACTGTAGAAAGCATTAGAAAAAAATGGAAAATAAAAAATGGAGGAAATTTGTATTGTTTTTTTACGACAGATGTAAAAGATAACAAAATAGTTTTAATTTGCACCAAAATAATCTAACACAATGAAACAATTAATTACGCTAACTCTATTTTTATTAACCTTTACCGCATTTGCCCAAAAACCTTGTGAATACAGTGTAAATGTAAACGACTCTATTGGATCTTATAAAATAACAAATGAATATTTGATGAGTGAGAAATATTTCGGCGGAAGCTTTAATTATATCTTCTTCTCTTTGGCTCAAACAGATGGTTTACCAACATTGAACCTACAATCTATCCAAAAAAGCAAAGATTTTATAAAGGCAAACTGTTTTGATAAAAACTCAAAAATATTTTTGCAATTAGAAAACGGAAAAATTGTAACCCTAATGCATATCAATCAAGAGAATTGTGGAACACTTGTTCGTGACGAAAAAGGGTTTGATAACCGTATCAATACTGGTATTTTTATGTTTATGAAAGACAATTATGAGGAACTGAAAAAATCTCCAATTTCTATAATGCGAATAAAATACCTTACCAACACAGAAGATTATATTGTAAAACGAGAACTTACTTCTGAATTAACTGGAAAGGTAACGAATCCGAATACTTATTTTATGGATAATATCAGGTGCGTTGAGTAATTAATCGCATTTCCATTTCTGGTTGGAAACTTTATCTTTTAAACCTGTTTTTAAATTATAATGCCACCATTCAGAATCAAAGGAGTTAAAGCCATTTTTAATCATAGTCTTTTTTAAATAAGCCCTATTAGAAAGAATTTCTTTTGAAAGCTGTTTAAAATTATGACTCGCCATAATTCCAAAAAAATCAAAAGAAGTTCCCATATCCACTTCTTTTCCGGTTATATCGACCAATGAAATATCTACGGCTCCTCCTCTATTGTGGATGGAGCCTTTTTTTGGATCGGCAACGTAGATCGGATTCGACACAATCTCCCACATTTTCTTCTGAATATCCAAAGGCCTGTAACAATCGTAAATTTTAATTCTATAGCCTTTTTTCAAAAAATCTTTATTGGCTTCAACCAGCGCTTTTACAGTTTTTAAACGAAGCATACATTCCGCACAGTCATAAACTTTTGTTTTTAAGAAATTATCTTCGGTTGCATATTTCATATCATAAACAAAATCGTTGCTGTAATCTCGCAGATTCACAAAGGTAGTATCCGAAATTTTCACTTCAGCTGATGCAGTATAAGTTTCATTTTGAGCATGCAAACAGCTTATTCCAAAAAGAAAAAAAAATAAAATTTTGAGAGTATATTTCATTGTCTGAAGATTTTAAAAACTTGAAATTAAACAAAAAAATCTTAAAAACCGATTCTAAGATTTTCCTTTACAACTAAAAGCCCATTTTTTTGAATTCCTAATTCGTCATAAATTACTTTCAAACCAAAGTTTATTTTTAATATCTTTATGATAATTAAACCATTACGTCTTTGTAAATTAAATTATTAATTCTAAAAATCAATTATGTTATGAATTACAGAGCTAAATACATTTCAGCAGCAATCGTAAGCAGTTTAATTTTGTTTTCCTGCAAAAAAGAAATTATAAAAGAAGTTCCTAAAACAGATTCTACTTCTATAAAAACAGAAGCTTTAAAAGAAGACAGCATAGTGTTGAACCCGAATGATTCTTTATATAGTTTAGTAGATAAAAGTGTTATTGGAACGCAGTTTCTGACCAAAAGCAGTATAGCTCCGAGATTAAAAAAATTATTAGGAGCAGATTATGACCAAATGGTAAAAAATTGGAACACAGAAACTCCTTTTGAAAAACAAGATAATATACTTCATGCATGGGGATGCAAACAGCATGACTGCAGCAATTATTCTTATGATTTGTACATCGATGTTAAAAACAATAAAATCAATGTCTACAAATTTTCCGAATCTAAACTAACCGTTTTTAAAGAAGATAATTTTGATATTGAAATTAATGGTAACTTTTTAAAAGATCTTGAAATTAAGAAGCAAAATATCATAAATAAAAAATAATAATGTGCCCGTTTAGGCGCTTAAAAAAAAACAGAAGTCTGGTTCTTATTGAACCAGACTTCTGTTTTTTATAAAATTACTTTTAATAATTATATCTCTCCTGTAATCAAAATATTTTCTTTTACTCCTTTGTCTCTCAGCATTCTAAAATGAGAACGAACAGCATGATAAAACGGATACGAAGTGTATGGCAGATTATATTCTTCTGCATAACGTCTTATAATTGGCGTAATATAAGGATAGTACGTATGGCCAACAGCAGGAAAAAGATGATGTGCCACATGATGCGTAAATCCGCCATAAAGAAAATTAGCCAATTTACTTTCAGTGCTAAAATCCTTAGTAACAATCATTTGATGCATTACCCAAGTGTCAGAAAGATTTCCATCTTCATCCGTATGTGGAAAATGGGCATCTTCATCAACATGTGTAGAAACTAAAGCTACAACTCCAATCGCACTGCCGCATAGATGCATAGAAAGCCAAGCAAACAAAACCATGTACCAAGGCTGGCTTAACAACATCATAGGAATAAAAAGCAAATAAATAAGATTAATAATCTTTGCCGCAAAAAGTCTATACACTTCCTGTCTCGGTATTTTATCCACCACTCTTTTTACGTAATTATCCTTTGTTCCAAAAAAATCTTTAAAGTCTCTAATATAAAGCCAATTAAGACTATAAAGAGGATAAATAAACCACATGTAAATATGCTGGTACTTGTGGTAATTAAATAGCGGACTGTTTGGAAATATTCTAATAATATCGCTCTGCTTGATATCAATGTCCCAATCTGGCACGTTTGGATAAGCATGATGCAGACTTATATGGCGTCGCATCCAAAGCCAGTGATTACTGCCAAATAATTCTAAAACATATAAAAACCATTCATTATGCTTAGGCTTTTTAAACAAAGCTCCATGTGCAGCATCATGAAAAGCATTTATAAATAAAACGATCATTGTAATACCAGACAAAATGTAAAAAAGAAATAGTAAGGGCGTCTGGTTTCCGAAAATTAAAATACAGGCGTAGAACAAAAAAAATACTGCCAGAAGTCCTAAAGACTTCACGACATTTAATACATACAAAGACGAGTTTTTTAAGACCGTTTCATTCACTTCTAAACGCATCTTTTTAAAAAAATCATCTGCTCCTGGTTTAACATAAACCGGTCGTTTTAATTTTTCCATATTGGTTACTGCTAGAAATTGTTAACCAAATTTAGTAAAAAAAAACTTAAACTGTAAGCGTAGATTTAAATAAAAATAGAGTATTTTAAACAAAAAAACCACTCTGTTAGAGTGGTTTAAATTAATTTGACATTTAAAATTGTTAGATATTTTTTGGAAAACTTTTTATTATTCCTCAAACTTTTTATCTGCCAATCGCAATCTAATATTATGAATACGACCTTCAATCTCTTGCAAATCATTCAGAATATTTTGTTTTTCATAAATCGCGCCGACTTCATTAACCATATCTTGCTCATCGGGAGCAAAAAGATCATTCAAATCCACATCAGGAAAATTTTTACTCAAGCTAATAATAAATTCAGAACCCATACTAGCTGTCCCATGTAAATATCTTCCAATCATTGCAGGGCTAAATCCTAGAATTGCCCCGACTTCCTTCTGCTTTAATCCTTTATCCTTAAAGAATTTACTTAGTTTCTCGTGATACATCATTTTTAAATTTCAAAGAAAATATAGGTAAAATATATTTTTTAACATTAAAAAGAATAAATAATATAATATTATTCTTACATTTACACGTAATAAAATACATACAAATAATTATTAGCAAATATATGTCAAAATTAATCAATAATAGCAATTTTAAAGAAGATAATTCTCACAATAAAAAAGCTTATGAATTTATAGATAAGCATTTACCTGTTACCTATGTTGACCTCACTATTGCTTGTATTGTAAAAAAAGGACAACCAGCCCCAAGCAAAGCATTAATTAGAAATGTCAGAAACAAAACCATACTTCGAAATGACGTCTTACTTGCACTGGTAGAAGTAGCCAATGAAAACAAAGAAGCAATCGAAAAAATTAAACTTCTAATCTCATAATTTTCAAAACAAAGAAAAACGATTTATAACCAAAGATTATTTTATGACAACCCGAAATAATAATAAAAAAGAAAACCCTAGACAAAAGTCTATTCACAATCATTTTGAAATCTTATCTTCAGATAAAAATGATTTCAAAAACATTGCTTATTTATACGGAATGAGTCCTGAACAATATAAAGAAGGACTTGAAATTCATTTAAAATGTTTTAGCCAAATTGAAAAAGTGAAAAGAATTATCAATTAGGAATATATCATCTATCAATAAAATTATATCAAATACACATCATCTCTTTTTTAAATCACTTCATAAAACCAATAAAATTAATTCGTATTGTAATTTTCAAATTTTAACATCAAAACATTATTTCAGCTAATTTTCAACTTTTTTGTAATTTGCCTTCCAACAAATTTGTCTTAGCAAATCTTCTCTGATGAAAAATTTAATAGTATCGATTTTATTTCTTTTAAGCTGTTTCATTCAGCAGGACTGTCTGGCTCAAAAACATAAAAAATCACGTTTTAAAGCTTTGGTTTTATATGAAAATGGTGGACATCATCTCCCATTTACCAAAGCGGCTAAACCATGGTTAAATAAACTTGCCATTGACAGCAGCTTTACAATTGATTATTTCGAAGGTACTAAAACAATCAACGAGGCACTTTTAAAACAATATCAAGTTTTTATTCAATTAGATTATCCTCCGTACACTTGGAGTGAAGAATCTATGCAGGCGTTTCAGAAATATATGAACAGCGGAAAAGGTGGATGGGTTGGTTTGCATCACGCTACTCTGCTTGGGGAGTTTGATGGATACCCAATGTGGAAATGGTTTTCTGATTTTATGGGCGGAATCAGATTTGTGAATTACATTCCAGATTTTGCGAGCGGAAAAGTAAATATAGAAGATAAATCTCATCCTGTAACTAAAAGAATTCCATCTGATTTCATTATCCAAAAAGAGGAATGGTATATTTATGACAAAAGTCCCAGAACAAACGTTCATGTTTTGGCTTCGGTTGATGAGTCTACCTATCAGCCAAATTCAAAAATAAAAATGGGAGATCATCCTGTGGTTTGGACGAACGATCGCTTTGCTTCACGAATTGTTTACATTTTTATGGGACACGCACCAGAATTATTCCAAAACGAAGCATACACTACCCTACTTCGAAATTCAATTTTCTGGGTGGCAGGCAAAAAATAATTCAGTATTACACCTAATTGTTATTTTTGCCAGTCATCAAAAAATTAAACAATCAAGACTGTGATTCAAAAAGTAAATAAAACAGAATATCCCGAACTGATTTCAGTTTGGGAATCTTCAGTAAAAGCAACGCATGACTTTTTAAAATCTGAAGATTTTATATTTTACAAAGAACTTATTCCAAATTTTTTTGATAATGTTTCTTTACACTGTATAAAAAATGACCAACAACAAATTATTGGTTTTGTTGGAACTCTTGACGAAAACTTAGAAATGTTGTTTGTAACAGCAGACCAAATTGGAAAAGGAATCGGAAAAAAGTTATTATTATATGCAATTGAAAAACTTAAAATCTCAAAAGTTGATGTAAATAAAGATAACCAAACAGCCACTGCATTTTACAAGCATTTTGGTTTTGAAATACAATCAACATCCGATTTAGATGGATGCGGCAAACCCTATCCGATTTTGCATTTAGAACTAACAAAAGAGCCACTTCATTAAAGTGGCTCTTTAGATTTTACAACAAACTGCTTTTATTTTTTCCAATATCTTAAAAACAAATTAAATAATTCTTCCGCATTAATTTCAATCTCTGAAGCGGAGTACATTATATTCAATTTCGAATTTTGTTCATCATAAGCCATTTTCCACAGAAATTTAGAAACGTGACCCTCATACTTGGCTTTATTATCAATTGTGATGGCAACCAAAGTATCACCTCCTACTTTCGTTAATTGCAAATCGGTAACATCTTGCCACTCTATTCTTCCAAAAGCTTTAGCCACTGGCGTTGTTCTTCCAGAAAAACCATTTGAATCTATTTGAATTAATGGGGATTTATCTTTTATTCCGGCAAGAACTTTAAATGTTAAAACAAGCATAATTAAAAGAATTGCACCAGAAACTATTGAAAGTTTTATTTTAAATACTCCATCAAAAGTTCCTATGCCATATAAAAGCATAATTGCTAATAAAGCACTAATTGCGCCAGCATATAAAAGTAAGTTTCTCGTTTTCTTGGCATTTCGGTAAAATTTTATTTCTTCATTCATGGAGCGTAGTAAAAATTTTTATTTATTATTAGAATTAAAAATGAAGAAGCAATTTACTACAAAATATTCTAATAACGTAAGAAACTTCTATAAATATTGATTTAACTAAAGAGACAAAACAATTTCAATTAATACATTTCAAGCAACTAAGCTTACAAAACACTGCAAATCAATTTTCTACCCAACTGGAAATTGTATAACTTCTATATGAAATTAAATACTTTCAAACGCAATCTCCATTTGTACCTTTATTATAAAACTAAATATTCATAATAAAAATACAGGTTATGGCAGAAATTAAAATTGAGAAAAAGAAGCCAATTTGGCCATGGATTGTAGCAATCCTATTAATCTCAGCACTTGTATACTATGTCTTTATAAAAGATGATCAAGTGCAAAATGAAAACAGAATGGAAATCGAAAACAATTCTAGTGTAGACAGCACAGCAAATTATTAAGAAACTATGGAAAATAAAGATAGAAATTTATACAGATTAGATGAGCTTTCCGATTATAAAGTTGCTTCAAACTATTCTGATGTAAGAGGTTGGAAAATTGTAGACTCAGACAACCGCACGATAGGAAAAATTGATAACCTATGGGTTAATAAAGATATGCAACGTGTTGTTTATCTAGACGTTAACCTTGATAAAGGATTAATAGAAGACAGTCGTAATGAAGTGCATGATGCAATTGCGAATGAAAATGGAAAGGAATTTATCTATAAAGATGGAGACAGCCACATTATTATACCAATCGGCTCTGTGAGTATAAATAAAGACACTAAAATTGTCATGGCCAACAATATTGGATATGATACATTTAGAAAAACAAGCAGATATAACTGGCAAAATGATTTTGATAGGGAATACGAAAGAAGAGTATTAAATTCTTATTATCCTACTGAGGAATCGCGCCTTGCTTCTGAAAGTAATGACGATACTTTTTACAAACGAAGAGAATTTGACAATTATTGATAAATGTAATTTGCAATAAAAACAAATCTTACAAACGAATAAAGACCAAGCGTTCAAGAATGTTTGGTCTTTATTTATTTTATCTCTTTAATATTCTATTTTATTTTGAATTTGATTTAATCTTTCAGATAAATTTCCTTTTACTTCAATTACTTCCAAATCAAAATCATCAATTAATTCTCTGACAATATCATTTACTTCATACCTCAGTTCGGGCAAATCAGAAGCTGAGCACAAAATTCGATCTGGCTTTTCAATAGGAACAAATACAAAAACGTCAATTTCTCTAATTGCATTTTGAATTTTATTAAATATTGACGAAAAATTTAATTTATCATCGACCGCTAAAGCATATGCTAAAAGATCAATTGGACAGCGGTCAAAAATAGCGTTTCTGTTACTTCTTACTATTTGTTTTAAAGAATGTTCTAACTGGATTATATAATCATCTGAAGTAGGCACTTCAGAAAAATCAAAACCCATTTCTTGCAGTTCAAAATACGGTTCTGAATAAAACTCATAATCAGGAAGAGTTTCATGCAGTTTTTCTGCAAATGTGGTTTTACCAACCTTATGAGCTCCAAGTATTGCTATTCTCATACCATTACTATTTTTTAACTATAAACAACTAAAAATAAACAAAATAGGCACAAAACAAAAAAGGATGATCAAAAATGATCATCCTATAAAGTGATCCCAGAAGGATTCGAACCTTCGACCTACGCATTAGAAGTGCGTTGCTCTATCCAGCTGAGCTATGGAACCATTATTTCAAAATTTCTAAAAATAGAAATCAAAACTATTTACATAAAAACAAAAAAACCATTCTATTTGAATGGTTTCTTGTGATCGCAGAAGGATTCGAACCTTCGACCGCCTGCTTAGAAGGCAGGTGCTCTATCCAGCTGAGCTATGCGACCATTATTTCAATTGTAGTCGGGGTGGCAGGATTCGAACCTGCGGCCTCCTGCTCCCAAAGCAGGCGCGATAACCGGGCTACGCTACACCCCGAGGCAAAATTTAAGCGGAGAGACAGGGACTCGAACCCTGGCGACGGTTACCCGTCGACAGATTAGCAATCTGCTCCATTACCGCTCTGGCACCTCTCCTTGCTTGCGGAATTGCTTCCGTTTTGCGAGTGCAAATGTATAACAACATTCCTTTTCTCACAAGCTTTTTTTTGAGTTTTTTTAGTTTTTTTTTATCTTTTTTCAAAACCACTTCACAATCAAACAAATAGAATTAACAAAAAATTCACCTTAAATTTAAAATCATCGTGATTCAATACAAAATTTGAATTTATTCAAATAAACATTAAATTTGCTTACTAACTATTATTAAACAGAAAATGAACAAAAGAGTTGTTATCGTTTCTGCCGTTAGAACACCTATCGGAAGTTTCATGGGCGGGTTATCTAGTGTACCTGCTCCAAAATTAGGCGCTGCTGCCATAAAAGGAGCGCTTTCAAAAATTAATCTTGACCCAAAATTAGTCGATGAAGTTTTCATGGGAAATGTAATTCAGGCAGGTGTCGGACAAGCTCCAGCACGCCAAGCAGCACTTTTTGCTGGTCTGTCTGAAGAGGTTGCCGCTACAACAGTAAACAAAGTATGTGCTTCTGGAATGAAAGCTGTAATGTTTGCTGCTCAAGCAATCGCATGCGGTGACGCTGAAATTGTGGTCGCGGGCGGAATGGAAAGCATGAGTTTGATTCCTCACTACGTACAAATGCGTGCCGGAAACAAATTTGGTCCAGCTACTATGCTTGACGGAATGCAAAAAGATGGTTTGACAGATGCTTACGACAATAACGCAATGGGAGTTTGCGCTGACTTGTGTGCATCTGAATACAAAATCAGCCGTGAAGAACAAGATGCATTTGCAATTCAGTCTTATGAAAGAAGTGCAAAAGCTTGGGACGCTGGAAAATTCGATAATGAAGTTGTTCCTGTTGAAGTACCGCAAAGACGCGGCGAACCTGTTATATTTTCTAAAGATGAGGAATATACTAACGTGAAATTAGATAAAATTCCATCTTTAGCACCAGTTTTCACAAAAGAC
This sequence comes from Flavobacterium luteolum, assembly GCF_027111275.1. Taxonomy (NCBI): domain Bacteria; kingdom Pseudomonadati; phylum Bacteroidota; class Flavobacteriia; order Flavobacteriales; family Flavobacteriaceae; genus Flavobacterium; species Flavobacterium luteolum. The sequence goes on from NZ_CP114286.1 coordinate 502,228, forward strand.
GGAACTGTAACTGCCGCAAATGCTTCAACAATAAATGATGGAGCTGCTGCTTTGGTTTTAATGTCTGAGGAAAAAGCAAGTGCCTTAGGCTTAAAACCTTTAGCTTACATAAAAGGCTATGCAGATGCTGCACAAGAACCAAAATGGTTTACAACAAGTCCAGCAAAAGCATTACCAAAAGCTTTAGATAAAGCAGGAATTTCAATTTCAGATGTTGATTATTTCGAATTCAACGAAGCTTTCTCTGTTGTTGGATTAGCCAATGCAAAAATATTAAACCTAGACAATGATAAAGTAAACGTAAATGGTGGCGCTGTTTCTTTAGGACATCCTCTTGGAGCTTCTGGAGCACGAATTATCGTAACTTTACTTAATGTTTTAGAACAAAACAATGCAAAAACTGGAGCTGCTGCAATTTGCAACGGTGGCGGTGGCGCATCGGCAATTGTTATCGAAAGAGCTTAAAACAATATCTCAAAAAATCAGGAGTTACCAATATAACTCCTGATTTTCAACTTATAAATTTCCTTAAATGTTTGGAATTTGCAATTTAGCCATAGTACCTGTTCGAGCTGAAGCCAGCGACAGAAGTGAAATTGTTACACAGCTCTTGTTTGGCGAGCATATCGAAATTTTAGAACGCCAGAATCAATGGGCTAAAATAAGAATTCAGTACGACGATTATGTTGGCTGGGTAGATTCTAAACAATATCAGGTTATTACCAAAGAACAATTTGATCTTCTGAGCAAAGAGTCAATTATTTTAAATGCCGATTTAATTGATTATATCACTGCACCAAATAATCTATTACTTCCAATTCCGCTTGGAGCTTCATTATCTTTTTTAAACAATAGCGAAATCAATACTTCCAACTTTGATTTTGAAGGAACCAAAACCAGCGGTATCAAACCTAAAAGCGCTTTAATTAAAACTGCCTTTATGTATTTGAATGCTCCGTATTTATGGGGCGGAAAAACACCTTTTGGTATTGACTGTTCTGGTTTTACTCAAATGGTTTACAAATTAAACGGCTATAAAATTCATCGTGACGCTTCTCAGCAGGCACTTGAAGGCGATCCGTTAAGTTTTATTGAAGAATGCGAACCAGGTGATTTGGCTTTCTTTGATAATGATGAAGGAAACATTACCCATGTTGGCATCATCATGGAAAACAACTACATCATTCACGCAAGTGGCAAAGTACGAATTGACCGTTTGGACCACAGCGGAATTTATAATCCAGAAATAAACAAACACACTCATAAACTTCGTGTGATTAAGAAAATCATCTAACTTTTATTTCGTATCGAAAAATAGAATTAAAGTACGCGGATAAAACAGATTCGCTTTGCGAAAACGCGGATTTATACAGATTTTTTCTTTTTCTCTCACAGATTGAGCAGATTTATTTAAAAAAATCTATTTTAAATCAGCCTAAATCATTTAAAATCTGCGTGAAATAAAAAATCCTTTTAATCATTATAATCTGTGGCTAAAAAAATTAGCGCAAATTCAGGAAATTTGTAGCAAACAAAACCTTAAGCACTCAATCGAATCGTCTTTCTAAACTCAGACGGACTATACCCTTTTTGTTTTCTAAAAAACTTATTAAAATGGCTTTCATCCGTAAAACCAAATTCATAGGCTATTTCGTTAATACGTTTCTCGCTAAATTGCAAACGATGTTCAATCAATTTCGTTTTATAATTGCTGATATACTGCTGCATCGTTTCACTGGCATGTTTCTTAAAATAACGTCCTAAATAGGTATTCGAAATTCCGAAATAATCACTGATTGATTCTGCTTTGATTTTTTCAGGATAGTAGATATTGTTTTGAATATATTGCAGAATATCCATCGCTTTAGCTTCCGTATTTATGGTTACTTGTTCAGGCAAGTATTTCGCGATATTTCTCGCCACAATAATAATCAGCGTATTCACCAACTGCTGAATCAATTCCTGATTGTAAACATCTTTATCCTGATGTTCGCGACAAATAGCTTCAATCATCACTTTCACTAGACATTTATCAGGATCATTTTTAAGAATACAGCCCGGCTGATGATTGGCATTTTGAAGTATATATTCTAATCGCTGAATATTTTCATTCTGCAAACTCGAATTTTTCAAATAAATATCATTAAACCTCAAAAAGAAAAACTTCGTTTCGGTTTCAATTGTAAAATTATGGCAATCCTCAGGCGTTAATAAAAACAAATGCCCAGGATCATATTCGAATATATTTTTATTGATACACTGCCTCCCAGTTCCTTCCAAAATATAAACCAATTCGAAAAAATTATGACGATCTCCAACGTCTGGATATTCATTCAGCGTTTCAAAAGAAACCGTAAAAGGTTCATATAAGTTTTCTTTTTTCATAATTACATTTTATTTGAAGATGCAAATATACCTAAAAAAGACAAATATATACCAAATAAGAATCATAAAAACAGTATAATTTTGCCTCATTAATTTTAAACATAAAAAATCACAATCATGGAATATAGAAAACTAGGCAACTCAGAACTTGAATTATCAGCAATTACATACGGCGCATTTGCTATTGGCGGAACCATGTGGGGCGGAACAGAAAAGAAAGATTCAATAGAATCTGTTCAGGCTTCTATCGACCACGGCGTTACCACAATCGACACTGCCCCTTTTTACGGATTTGGTTTAAGTGAAGAAATGATCGGGGAAGCCATAAAATCTTACGATCGTTCTAAAATTCAATTACTTACTAAATTTGGTTTAGTTTGGGACGGAAGTAATAATGGAAAAGGCGATTACTTTTTTGATGCTGACGACAATGGCAAAAAAGTTCCGATTTACAAATATTCATCAAAAGCAAACGTCATTAAAGAAGTTGAAGAAAGCTTAAAACGTCTTCAAACCGATTATATCGATTTATTGCAAATTCACTGGCCAGACTCAACAACACCAATTTCTGAAACTATGGAAGCTGTTGAAACTTTAATTCAGCAAGGAAAAATCAGAGCTTTTGGAGTAAGTAATTACAATATTGCACAAATTCAAGAAGCACAAAAAACAATTCAAGTAGCTTCAAATCAAGTTGCGTATAGTATGCTAAACCGTGGAATCGAAGCAGATTTAATTCCGTTTACAGTGGCAGAAAACATCGGAATCATTGCTTACAGTCCAATGGAAAGAGGTTTATTGACTGGAAAATATTTCACAGACAGCAAATTAAAAGAAAACGACCACAGAAACGGCTATTTCGGAAAATTCGATTTACAGCAGGTGAAAACTTTAATAGAAGAATTAAGTTCTTTAGCGCATTCAAAACATATTTCAATTTCTCAATTGGTTTTACGCTGGACCACTTTACAAAAAGGAATTTCAATTGTCTTAGCGGGCGCAAGAAACGCAGAACAAGCTATTTCAAACGCCAAAACAATGGATTTCGATTTATCAGCTTCAGAATTAGAATTCATCAATCAAGCAATTTCAAAAATTAAATAATTAGAATTTGGGCGTGTCCCAATCCCGATAACTATCGGGAGGGCTATCCGCTAAATCTTTTACTTTTTAAAGAAAAAAGTAAAAGGATATCGCTACTATCCCTCACGCATCACGTATCCATAACAACATAAAGTAAAATGAAAAAGATATTTATAATTAACGGCGGACAAAAATTTGCCCATTCAGGAGGAAAATTCAATAAAACAGTTCAAGATTGGACAATTGACTTTCTTTCAAAAAGCAAAGAATACGAAATAAAAACAACTCACGTAGAAGACAATATTGATCTTGACCAAGAAGTAGAAAAATTTGTTTGGGCAGATGTAATCATTTACCACACACCAGTTTGGTGGTTTCAGTTGCCAAACCTTTTCAAAAAATACATAGACGATGTTTTCACAGCAGGTCACAACAAAGGAATTTACAAAAGCGACGGAAGAAGCCGTGTGAATCCAGACATCAATTACGGAACTGGCGGACTTCTACACGGACGCAAATACATGCTTACCACAAGCTGGAATGCGCCTGCAACGGCTTTTACACTTCCAGGAGAATTCTTCGATCAAACTTCGGTTGATGATGGCGCTATGTTTGGTTTCCACAAAATGAACAAATTCACCGGAATGGAAAAAATAAACAGCTTCCATTTTCACGATGTCGAAAAAGGAGCAACACCAGAAAATATTGCTATCTTTAAAGAGAATTACACGAAACATTTAGAGCAAACTTTTAAAAACTTATAATTATGATTTCGATTACAGCAATTTTAAAAAGTAAACCAGAGCATTTAAATGAAGTTCAAAACCTGCTAACACATCTAGTAACCGAAACTAGAAAAGAAGTTGCATGTATTCGTTACGATTTACACACTTCCGAAAATGTTTTTATCCTTTGGGAAGAATGGAAAGACCAACCAGGATTAGACCTGCATAACAATCAATCCTACTTGCAAGAATTCATCAAAAAAACGGAAACGCTGGTTTCAAGTCCAATTCAGGTTTACAAAACGGTACAGACTTTATAAGTTTTTTTTCAATAGCCACAACCCGAGCGATAGCGAATAGGCGAAGCAATTCACGAATTAATATAAAATCTATGCGTATAGATTTTATATTAATTCGTGACCCAAGCGATAGCGAACAGGCGAAGCAATTTGTGGCTATTAAATTATTCCGAAAAAAGCTAAATTGCCTAAAATTCAGAAATCTATATTTTATGAGCAATTATCATCTTGCCGAAATCAATATTGCCAAAATGAAAGGAGTCGACATTAACGACCCAATAATGAAAGAATTTGTAGACAATTTAGATACTGTAAACACTTTAGCCGAAGAAAGTGAAGGTTTTGTTTGGCGTTTAAAAGACGAAACCGACAATGCTACAAATCTTAATCCGTACAATGATGAACAAATTATCATCAATGTTTCGGTTTGGGAAAGTATCGAAACTTTGGAACATTATATGTACAAAACTTTTCATAGTGATTTTTTAAGACGCCGAAAAGAATGGTTTCAGAAATTCGGAAAAGCGCATACGGCTATGTGGTGGATTCCTAAAGGACATATTCCTAATCTTGAAGAAGCTGTCGAAAAATTAGATTACCTTCAGCAAAACGGTCCATCCGACTTAGTTTTCGATCTTCGAAATAAATATCTAATGCCGGTTAATACATAGTTGTATAGCCACGAATTCACGAATATATTTTTTAAAAACTATGCGCAAACATTTTTAAATTAATTCGTGAATTCGTGGCTAACAAAAAACTACTTTATCCCTCCAAAAGCCCCAAAACACATATTTTTATGTAAAATTTCGACTTTTGAAAATCCTACTTTTTTCATTAAATCCAATTGATAATTCATCGATCTCGGAGAATCTTCTTTTTCGATATAATCCAAAACCTTTTGGCGATACTCTGCCCCTCCTATTCCTTCTAAATAATCGCCGTAACGCTGCCAAGTATATTCATTCAATAACTCTGTGTCTTGTGTGATTAAATCCGAAATCATCAAACAACCTCCTGGTTTTAATAATGTAAACAATTTAGTAAAAGTCGTTTCCCAATCGCTATCATCACGCAAATGATGCAAAACTGCACCAGCCAAAATGATATCAAAACTATTTTCCTCTAAATCTATTTCGCGAATATCGCCTTGCTTTGTTACTACTTTTCCGTTGGTTTCAGCTGAAACCCTTTGAAAAGCGCGATCCAACATTGGCAAGCTCAAATCGACCAAAGTGCAGTTTAAATCTGGCACTTTAGATAACATTTTTAAAGTATAATTTCCGGCGCCACAGCCAACATCTAAAATTGTTGTAGCATTAGGAACAATGCGCTTTGAAGCTTCGGTTATTAATTCCAAAGAAATAGTTGCATCGATTGTAGCCACTTGTCCTGTTTCTAAATTCGAAAATCGTTCGACATCATTGTCAAAACGTTCTTTGATTTCTTCAATAGTTGATTTTTTCATAGTTCTTGCTTTTTATACTCTCACAGATCTAGCAGATTTAGGGGATCTTTTTGCTATTATTGATCGGAATATTGGTGATTAAGAATTAAAATAATTTTAATTAATCTGTAATCTGCCCTATCTGCATAATCTGCGAGAGAATTGTTTTTTGATTTTTCAAAACTATCTCTTTCATAAATACTTTAAAAATACTATTTTTATCAATTAATAATACTTTAAAAGTATCATGGAATTACGTCACTTAAAATATTTTTTGGCTGTAGCCGAAGAACTCAACTTTACCAAAGCGTCAGAAAAACTCTTTATTTCGCAACCACCTCTAAGTCGACAAATAGCTGAATTGGAAGAAGAACTTCAAGCAAAGCTTTTCATCAGAAACAATAAAAAAGTAGAACTTACTGAAGCTGGAAAATATTTTGAAAAAGAAGCCAAAGCACTTTTTCAGAATCTAGAACGTATTTCACTAAAAACAAAAAAAATCGCAGAGAATGTGTCGGGAGAATTTAGGATTGCTTACATAAGTTCCATACATTCTGCTACAATTTCAGAATTGATAAAACATTTAAAATTACAATTTCCTTATGTCAATTTCAAGCTTTTTGAGGTTTCTACAAGCAAACAAATTGACGCTTTAGAACAAGGAAAAATTGAAATGGGAATTATTCGTTCCCCTATAAAATCTCCCAAAATACAATCGCAATTATGGTTTCAGGATGGTTTTTCAATTGTTTTTAATAAAACAAACATTCATCTCAAATCTGAAAAAGAGATATTGAATTTAAAAGATGAAACATTCGTTTTCTTTAACAAAGATTATGCACCACATTATCACGAAGTTTTACTGGAATTGTGTGCTTTTTATGGCTTTACGCCGAAGATTATCCACGAAGCCAACAACATCAATTCAATAGTACAATTAGTCAAAAACGGATTAGGAATTTCGATTGTTCCGTCAAATATTGCTAAAAACAATCAAGATTCTGAGATTAGTTTTATCGAATTGAAAAAAGTGAATTTACGTACGGATGTTTCGATTATAACTTCAAAAGAAGATGACTCTGAAATTACAAGATCTGCTGTTGATTTTTTGTTGCTACAAAGGCGCTAGGACGCAAACTTTTTTTAAGTAGAAAGAAGCGTACAGTTTGTCATCCTGACGAAGGAAGGATCACACAAGAAATTCTGCAAAGAGAATCGTCAATCTTTGTCGAGTTACGCGTGTGATCCTTCCTTCGTCAGGATGACATAAAATGAGAAAAATCCTTTTAATCATTATAATCTGTGGCAAAAAAAACTTTGCGTCCTAGCGCCTTCGTGGCTATAACAAAAAATCGTTACAATTTAGTACAGAAATCCACATTATAAAAAGAGAACTTTTAAATACCTTAGCAAATCAAAATTCTACAAAATAAAACTACTATAAAAATGGCTGAACAATCTTCAATTCAGTGTCCAAACTGCGGAACTCCAATCGATGTCAATGATGTTTTGAAACATCAATTGGAAGACAGCATCCGTAAAGAATTTCAACAAAAAGCCACTATTCAAAATAAAGAATTAGAGCTTAAAAACGAACAATTGGATAAAGCCAAAGCCGAATTTGAAGCCAAAAAGAAACAAGAAAACGAACTTTTTGCCGAACGTTTGGAACGTGAAAGAAAAATTGCGGAAAAAGAAATTTCGGAAAAACTTAAAACCAAACTTGAAGAAGAAAACAAAGATCGTTTGCTTTTAATGGAAAAAGAACTCTCTGAAAAATCAGAAAAAATCAGGGAATTAAATAAAATGGAAGGTGAAATCGCCAAATTACAGCGCGAAAAACTGGAAATGAAAGATGCCATTCAAGCTGAAGCCGAAAAACAATTGAACACGCAATTGGCTTTGGAACGCGAAAAAATCAGAAAACAGGAAGACGATAAAAACGAACTGAAATTCAAAGAACTTCAGAAACAACTTGAAGAACAAAAAAAGCTGACGGAAGAAATGAAACGCAAGCAAGAACAAGGTTCGATGCAATTGCAAGGCGAAATAATGGAATTAGCAATTGAAGAATGGCTTGCAAACAACTTTCCTCTTGATAGTATTGACGAAATTAAAAAAGGTGCAAATGGTGCTGATTGTCTTCAAATTGTAAATACTCGCGAGCATCAGAATTGCGGTTCTATTTATTATGAAAGCAAGAGAACAAAAGCTTTTCAGCCTTCTTGGATTGAGAAATTCAAAAACGATATCAGAACCAAACGAGCCAATATTGGTGTTTTGGTTACCGAAGTAATGCCAAATGGAATGGACCGAATGGGAATGCGCGACGGAATCTGGATTTGTACTTATGAAGAATTTAAAGGTTTAAGCGCCGTTTTACGTCAATCTTTAATTCAGATCAATCAAGCTGTACAAGCGCAGGAAAACAAAGGCGATAAAATGTCGATGTTGTACGATTTCTTAACCAGCAATGAATTCCGTTTGCAAATTGAAGGAATTGTAGAAGGGTTTACACAAATGCAAAGCGACTTAGATTCTGAAAAAAGAGCGATGCAGAGAATCTGGAAACAACGCGAAAAACAAATCGAAAAAGTGGTTCATAATACTTTAGGAATGTACGGTTCGATTCGCGGTATTGCCGGAAATGCGGTTCAAAGTGTAAAAGCTTTGGAATTGGATTTTATTGAAGGTGATGATGAAGAAGAAGAAACTAAAGAACTAGAATAAATCCTTCGACTTCGCTCAGGAAGACAAACGAAATGTCAGGCTGAGCGAAGTCGAAGCCCTTATAAAACCTAATCCACCTTCTTAAAAACCAAAAGTTTCCCAGAAGGATTCGAAAGCGTCAGTCTGTTATTTTCTATAGAATAAGTCGTCGTACTTTGCAACGCTTTCAAAAATTCACCTTCTTTATTTCCTTGTGCGCAAGCCATAAGAGTTGAAATCACTTTTGTAAATCGCAATACATCTTTTTCATAAAAAATTTGTCCGCTGATTCCGTTACAACCTCCGTAACCAGAAAATCTGTTTTCTGAAGAATTGATTTCGATTCGAGGAAATTCCTTTTGAAAATCGGTTGCAAAAACTTTATAACCATTTAGTTCTTCCAAAACCCAAATATCATGAAGTCTGTAATCGGTAAGATATTTTCCGCATCCGCTGAGTTTCTTCGTTTCTAATTCCGAATTGTTTCTAATTTCAACTTTTACACTATAAGGCGAAATTGCACCAGACATAGAGTCTTGACAATCTAATTGCTGAATCGTAATCGTAGCCGAAGTCGTTTCATTATTTACTTTATACATTTTCACATTTGCGTCCATAGCTCTAATGGCTTCAACTGCTGGAAAAGCAATTTTTTCTTTCCCAGGAATTAAGGATGTAAAAACAATTCCTCATTGCCCATTTTGATTCCCCAAAAAGGTTCGTTTCCTGTTCCTTTAAAGTAATATTTTAAATCTTCTTCGGCAGAAATTGTTGAAGTTGTTCCTCCAGAATCCTTATTTGCTGTTGTTTTACAGCCTATCACTAAAAGTGAAAATAACAAAATTGAAAGTATTTTTTTCATGAGATCTCAGTTTAAAAACATGTTTCTTTTTCAAAACTCCTGTAAAATTCTTATGAATTTACGACTTTTTTCTGAAACGCTTATTTAGAATCTTTTCAAATTTTAAAAAACTAAGTAAGTACAAAATCATTCAAAACCCACACCACGTAAAAGACTACGCCGAAATACGTAGTAAAAAAACACATCTCTTACTTAAAAATTAACATAATTACGTATTTTTATAAGTATAAATACTTATATTTGCGAAGTAATACTTAATTAAAGAAATCATGATTAAAGTAATAGTAGTTGGAAACGGCATGGTTGGTTATAAATTTTGCGAAAAGTTCATTGCAAAATCAGGACAAGAAAAGTATCAGATTACCGTATTTGGCGAAGAACCAAGACGAGCATATGATCGCGTACATTTAAGCGAGTACTTTGGAGGAAAAACAGCTGATGATTTATCATTATCTACAACCGAGTGGTACGCAGAAAACAATATTATTTTAAATACATCTGAATTAATTACAGATATTAATCGTGATGCAAAAACGATTCATACACACCTAAACAAAACACATACGTACGACTACTTAGTTTTGGCAACAGGTTCTTCCGCTTTTGTACCGCCAATTGAAGGTGTCGAAAAAGAAGGTGTTTTTGTGTACAGAACCATTGAAGATCTGGACGCTATTATGGCCTACGCCAAAAAAATAAAAATAAAAGGCGCGACCGAAGCTGCCGTTTTAGGTGGCGGTTTATTAGGTCTTGAAGCTGCAAAAGCAGTTAGAGATTTAGGCTTGAATCCGCATGTGGTGGAATTTGCGCCACGCTTGATGCCAAGACAATTAGATCAAGGCGCAAGCGATATGTTGCAAGCTAAAATCGAAGAACTAAATATTGGAATTCATCTAAACAAAGCGACCCAATATATTGACGGAAAGGAAAGTATAACGGGAATGATGTTTGCTAATGAGGAATTGTTAAAAGTTGATATGTTGGTTATATCTGCTGGGATCAAACCTCGCGACGAACTGGCAAGAGTTTCAGGACTTGAAGTGGGCGTTAGAGGCGGTATTGTGGTAAACAATCAAATGCAGACATCAGATCCTTCTATTTATGCAATTGGCGAAGCGGCACTTTACAATCAAAACATTTACGGACTTGTTGCTCCAGGCTACGAAATGGCCGATGTTGCGGCCGAGCAAATCTTAAATGGCGATAAAACCATGAGAGAAACCATTGATATGTCGACACAATTAAAATTAATTGGTGTTGAAGTCGCGAGTTTTGGCGATCCTTTTATCGAAAATGAAAACGTAACTGCCATTATTTATGAGAATAAACTAAGCGGGATCTACAAAAGAATTAATGTTACCAAAGATTCTAAAACCCTTTTAGGCGGAATTTTAGTCGGCGATTCAAGTGACTACAATTCGCTTTTCCAGATCTACAATAACGGAATGGCTTTGCCAAAAAATCCAGAAGATTTGATTTTGGGTTCTCGTGATGGCTCTGAAGGTTCAAGTTTAGGAAGTGTAATGGATTTGCCAGACACAGCCGTAATTTGTTCTTGCGAAAATGTTACAAAAGGCGCAATCTGCTGTAAAATTTTAGACGAAAGCTGTTCTTCATTATCAGATGTTGTCAAAGCTACAAAAGCAACTTCTGGCTGCGGAGGCTGTAAACCAATGGTTTCTGATTTGGTAAAAGCCACTCAAAAATCTTTAGGAAAAGAAGTAAAAGAAGTAATCTGCGAGCATTTCAACTACAATCGTCAGGAATTATTCGATTTGGTAAAAATCAATAAATACGAGAATTTCTACGATGTTTTGGATCATCATGGAAAAGGCGACGGTTGCGAAATCTGCAAACCGGTTGTTGCTTCTATTTTCTCTAGTATTTATAACGATACGGCGAATAAACACGTTACAACTCAAGATACAAACGATAGATTTTTGGCCAATATTCAGAGAAACGGAACGTATTCTGTTGTTCCAAGAGTTGCCGGAGGCGAAATCACTGCTGAAAAATTAATTGTAATAGGCGAAGTAGCAAAACAATTTGATTTGTACACTAAAATCACTGGAGCACAAAGAGTGGATTTATTCGGAGCGCATTTAAGCGATCTGCCAAAAATCTGGAAAATTTTAATCGACAATGGTTTTGAAAGCGGTCACGCTTACGGAAAATCGCTTCGTGCTGTAAAAAGCTGTGTCGGAAATGCTTGGTGTCGTTACGGCATGGACGACAGCGCCGGATTTGCCATCGAATTAGAAAACAGATATAAAGGAATCCGTTCTCCACATAAATTAAAAGGAGGTGTTTCGGCCTGCATCCGCGAATGCGCCGAAGCCCGCGGAAAAGACTTTGGATTAATCGCTGTTGAAGACGGATGGAACTTATACATCGCAGGAAATGGCGGCGCAAACCCAAAACACGCTGTTTTATTGGCAGAGAAAATCGACAAAGAAACGGTTATTAAATACATGGACAGATTCTTAATGTATTACATCCGCACTGCTGGACCGCTGATTCGAACTTCAACTTGGTTAGAAAAATTAGATGGAGGCTTAGACTATTTAAAAGAAGTGATCATCGAAGACAGTCTAGGAATCTGCGAAACCTTAGAAGCTGAAATGCAGACTTTAGTCAACACTTTCGAATGCGAATGGAAACAAGTTCTTGAAAAACCAAGATTATTAAAACGCTTCAATCACTTTGTAAACTCAGACGAAAAAGACGATAACGCCGTTTTTGTTCCACTTAGAGATCAAAAAATGCCAAAAGCCTGGTCTTAAAAAAAAAATTGCCACAAAGACGCAAAGTCACAAAGTCAAAATAAAAAAAACTTAGCGCCTTTTCGCCTTTGTGGCAAACCACCATAAAGCTCCAAAAAAAAAAAAAATCATTAAACGTTTGCTGTCCTCTTACCCTCTTTTTTACTGCGCCATCATAACTCTCATGATTGTAAAAAGAGGGCTAAGAAACAGGAAATCAAAACTTAATCAAAATGGAAGAAATCTTAAATCAATACGAAACAGTTCATGCGAGCGATGCAACAATTTGGTTCAAAGCTGGTAAAGTAGAAGATTTCCCGACCAACCGAGGCGGATGCATCAAATACAAAAACAAACAAATCGCTATTTTCAACTTTACGCGCCGAAACGAATGGTATGCGTGTCAAAATGCCTGTCCGCATAAAATGGAAATGGTGCTTTCAAGAGGAATGACAGGCTCTGCCGATGATATTCCGAAAATTGCCTGTCCGATGCATAAAAAAACATTTTCTTTAGTTGACGGTTCAAACCTAAATGGCGAAGACTATAACATTGCAACTTATCCAGTTAAGATTGTTGATAACGAAGTTTTTGTTGGATTTGTAGATTAGACTTTTAAAGAGCCAAGAAGCAAGAAGCAAGAGACAAGGTAATAAAGTTTTTCAAAATCTTGCCTCTTGCTTCTTTCATCTCACTTTCGAATTTTGACTTTCTACTTTTCTACTTAATTCCGTATCTTTGAAATTCTATTATCAAACCAAAAAATGACTACACCTTTTCAAAAAGCAAGCGAATGGATTGATGCTGAAAACGCTCAAGACCCAAATATTGAAATCGACCAAAACCAAGAATATCCAAAAGAATTATTGTACTCCAACAGGATGTACGAAAGATTAATGCAATTTGAACCAAATGCCTCCGAAGAAATCCAAATTGCATCAAAAGCACAACACATCTGCCGATGGAAAGTAGCTCGTGAATCTTACCCAATGGATCGTGTGGGTTATTTGAAATGGAGAGAAGAATTAAAAAAATTCCACGCAAAAACTACCGCCGAAATTCTGAAAAAAGCTGGTTACGATCAAACTTTTATCGATCGTGTTTCATTTTTGATAGAGAAAAAATTACTTAAAAAAGATCATGAAACCCAATTACTTGAAGACGTGATCTGTCTGGTATTTTTAGAATATTATTTAGAACCTTTCGTACATAAACACGACGAAGAAAAACTAAAAAACATCATCAAAAAAACTTGGGATAAAATGTCCGACAAAGGACACCAAGAAGCCTTAAAGATCAAATATTCTGAAGAAAACTTAAACTTGATAAAAGCTTCTTTAGGATTGTAAAAAAGATATGAAGAAAAGCAATCAGGAAGCTGCAGAAAAAATCACATTCAAAAATTTACGTCGTCTGTATTTTTTTGCGCTTCTTACTATTGCCTTAACTATAATTATCAGTCAGTTTTTAGTACAATACAATCTTAATCAGCAATTAAGCGATTCTAAGATTATCAATTTTTCTGGTAAACAAAGAATGTTGAGCCAGAAAATCGTCAAAGAAGTTCTGATTCTGCATTATGTTTCTGATACCGTTTCTGCAAAACAAATTTCGCATTTAGACGAAGTCTTATCACTTTGGAAGAAAAACCAAAATGCACTCGAAAACGGCAATGACAGCTTGGCTTTTCCAAAAGAAAAATCGGAAACACTTTCTAAATTATATCTTGAAATTAATCCGATTTTCAATAAAATTGCACAAACTACAGAGGCTTTTTTATTGAATTTACAGCAAAAAAAATCGGTTTCTGAAAATCAAAAATTGGTTCAGATTATTTTAGAAAACGAAGGCATTTTCCTTTCAAAAATGAATCAAATCGTAACCCAATACGATCTTGAAGCGCACGAAAAAGTAACCGAACAACGCCGAATAGAATATTGGATTTTCGGTTTCACACTTTTAATTCTGGTTTTAGAATTCTTTTTCATTTTCAGACCTACAAATAAGAAAATCGAGCGATTAATTACAAGACTTTTATCTTCCGAAAAGAAAGCTTTAAAGCTCGCATACGACACAGAAATCCTTAGCGAAATCAAAGAAAATTCGGTTAAAGAATTAAAATCGCTCAATTATGCAATGGAAAATACTTTATTGTATTGCCGAATTACGCCTGATGGTTCGATCATTCATATTGGTGAAAAATTTGCTAAATTGCTGAATTATACCAAGTTTTCATCCAACAAAAAATTCTCCGAAGTTTTAACTGTTGATGAAAAAGAACAAGCCAATTTTGACAGACTAATTTTCGAAAAACAAAGAAGTGGCTGGCAAGGCGAAATCAGTATTTTAAACAAAGAAAACGAAACCATTTGGCTAGATTTATCAATGGTTCCGGTTATGATCAAAAAAGACGAATTAGAACTCTTAATTGTCTGCTTCAACATTACCGAACGCAAAAAAGCACAACGAGAAGTCGAACGTTTAAATCTTGAAAATACCACCGAAAAAATCAATCAGCAAAAGATTATTTCGAGTAAAATTGTTGAAAATCAGGAAAACGAACAAAACCGAATCGCCAAAGAAATTCACGACGGAATTGGCCAAATGCTTACGGGTTTAAAATTCAGTTTAGAAAGCATTAATTTAGACGACAGAGAAAAATCAGAACAAAAAATTGAGTATTTAAAAAAGCTTTCTTTAGATATTATAAAAGGTGTCCGCACGGCAACTTTCAACCTAATGCCACCAGAATTAAGCGATCACGGCATCGTTTCTTCTTTGGCAAAACTCACGCAGGAACTTTCAAAACTTACAGGAAAAGAAATTCTTTTCTACAACAAAACCGATTTTGATCAGCGTTTAGATTCTCTAATCGAAATCAACATTTATCGTCTCACGCAAGAAGCCATCAACAACGCCATAAAATACGCCGAATCGTCACATATTATTGTACAACTTTCGCACAGTGAAACTTTACTAAGTATTATTGTTGACGATAACGGAAAAGGTTTCGACGTAAATTCAGTCGACAAAAAACGCAACAGCGAATCTGGAATGGGACTTTTATTCATGAAAGAAAGAATCCAATACATCAACGGACGCGTTTTCATGAACTCAATCCCGGGCGAGGGAACCAGAATTACGTTCAATATTCCGATTCTTAAATGAGAAAATTAGTCAATTAGATAATTTGATAATTACTTAAAGTAGCGTAAAAAATTATCTAATTCTTAAATGACACATTCCCTAATTTTCTAATTGCCACATTAACTAATTATCTAATTAATTTGGGCGAGCCAGTATTAGAAAAAGTGGGCAATTTAACTTTGTCTATATACGCCCACTCTTCCTAATACTGTCGGGCTATCCGCTCCGCCGAGGCGGATTGCTCCTATCCCTCTCGCGGGCAATCGGTTTCAGTATATCATCAAGTACTATTTGTCATTTCGAGGAACGAGAAATCTCCACAAGTAGCTCTATAAAGATTGGCGATTTAGATTGTGGAGTTTCTTGTGGAGATTTCTCGTTCCTCGAAATGACAAACTTGATGTAAAACTTTCTCCGAATCTAGAGTTTTATCCTTGAAATTTAAAATTCCCAACATTAGAAATTTTAATATTGGAATTTAATTTTAAAAAAAGTACGTATATTAGCATCTTCTTTTTAGATGAATATACGTAAAAATCGAGAATCAAAATTAAGTAAACTATGAGCAATATCATTCGAGTAGTATTGGCAGATGACCATGTTTTTGTTAGAGACGGAATCAAATCCTTACTGGAAAATGAAGCAAACATCGAGGTTGTAGGTGAAGCAATCGATGGTGCAGACGCTCTGGAAGTAGTTGCAAAAACGCAGCCAGACTTACTTATAGTAGATATTCGTATGCCCAACTTAACTGGTATCGAAGTAGTAGAAAAACTTAGAAGCGAGAATAACAACGTAAAAATCATCATGCTTTCGATGCATGAATCAGAAGAATATGTATTGAAATCGATTAAAGCAGGCGCCGACGGTTATTTATTAAAAGGCTCAAGCAAAGAAGAATTCTTAAAGGCATTGCACAGTGTTGCTGCTGGCGGAAAATATTTCAGTGGAGATATTTCTTCTATATTAATTGGACAATTGACTAATTCTTCGGTATCATTAGAACCAAAACAAACCTTGGGAGAAGAAATGATGATTACGAAAAGAGAAAAAGAAATCCTAACACTTCTTTTATCAGGAAAAGGAAACAAAGAAATCGCCGAAGCTCTTGATATTAGTAAAAGAACTGCCGAAGTGCATCGTTTTAACCTAATGAAAAAACTGAAAGTAAAAAACCTAATGGAACTTTCAAACAAAGCGGCTGAGTATTCGTTAATCTAAAAAATACGTATAAATACGTAATTATTTTTCAAAAACTGCGTTTTAGCAGGTTTTAACTAAGTTATAGTACTTATTTTTACATAAAAATATAAGTGCTATGAAAAATACAAACTCACTATCGCAATCACACAAAATTTTATTTTTGAACACATTGGCATTTACTGTGTGTTTTGCCTGCTGGACATTAAATGGGGTTCTGGTAACCTTTTTAGTCGATAATGGAATTTTCCATTGGGATGTTATTCAAGTCGGATGGCTTTTAGGAATTCCAATTTTAACCGGATCTATAATGCGTCTGCCAATCGGAATCCTAACAGATAAATTTGGAGGAAAATATGTTTTTTCACTATTACTGCTTCTAAGTTCGATTCCGCTGTTCCTTCTTCCCTACGCCGACAGTTTTTTTATGTTTGCCGTACTTAGTTTCTTCTTCGGAATGGTTGGAACCAGTTTTGCAGTCGGAATTGGCTATACTTCAATTTGGTATCCAAAAGAATGGCAAGGGCGCGCACTCGGAATCTTCGGAATGGGAAATGCTGGTGCAGCCATTACAACATTCTTAGCACCATCGTTATTAAACCATTTTTCAATTGATGATCCACAAAATGGTTGGAAAATTCTGCCTGTTATTTACGCTATTTCATTGGTTGCAATTGGTGTTGCGTTTTTAATTTTCGCTCAAAACAAAAAAATAGAAAGCAACGGTAAATCTATTTCGCAAATGCTTACCCCTTTAAAATCGCAAAGAGTTTGGCGTTTCGGAGCCTATTATTTCTTGGTTTTCGGATGTTTTGTAGCTTATTCACAATGGTTATTGCCAAATTTTATGAACGTGTATCAAACAAGTTTGGTAATGGGAGGTTTATTTGCCACTATGTTTAGTTTGCCATCTGGAGTAATTAGAGCTTTTGGAGGTTATTTGTCTGATAAATTTGGAGCTCGAAAAGTGATGTATTGGGTTCTGGGTTCCTCGGTAATCTTAAGTGCTTTGCTATCAATTCCTAAAATGGAAATTACCACTTCTGGCCCAGGAATATTAGCGGCTAAAAAAGGCGTTGTAAATCAAATCAGTGATAAAACCGTAAAAGTTGGTGATAAAGAATATCCTATTGCACAAAAGAAAGCTACGACAAATGAAAGCACTATTTTTCCAACCACTTCAAGCTGGCAAGATGTAGTAGTCGCACACAATCAAAGCGTGGCTAAAAAAGAACTAATTGCAAAAGGTGTAACTGTAATTAAGTTTGATGCTAATATGTGGGTGTTTTTGATTCTAGTAATTCTAATCGGGATTTCTTGGGGAATCGGAAAAGCGGCAGTTTACAAACATATTCCAGAATATTTCCCAAAAGAAGTTGGCGTTGTTGGCGGAATGGTCGGAATGATTGGCGGTTTAGGCGGTTTCTTGGGCCCCATTATCTTTGGATATTTACTAACAGCAACCGGAATCTGGTCAAGTTCATGGATCTTTATTCTAATCTTTTCAACTGTCTGCCTGGTTTGGATGCATTATACTATAACACAATTATCTAAAGAGAAACAAATTAAAGTAAGTAAAGCAAAATTAGAACCAGCATATTAGACTTAGATTAAAAAAAAATTAGAATTATGATTGAAATCATAATAAATACTGGCTTTTTCTTATAAATTTACTTTCAATAAAAACCAAAAAATTTTATGAAGAAACTTAAACTAATTTTATTACTTATCGTAGGATTAAGTTTTGAAATGCAAGCCCAAGAATTAGATGTAAACCTACAAATTAGACCACGTTTTGAATATCGTAACGGTTACAAAACCCTTCTTCCAGAAGGACAAAAAGGAACCTCTCAAATTTCACAGCGTTCTCGTTTAGGAATCAATTTCAAACAAGACGATTTAATTCTAAAATTAACTTTCCAAAATACAAGAACATGGGGAGATGTCCCTCCTGCTACGGTTGCCGATAAAAATGGAGTGGCTGTTTTCGAAGCTTGGGCACAATATAATTTCACTGAAAAATGGAGTGCCAGAATAGGGCGTCAGGTTCTTTCTTATGATAATCAGCGTATTTTGGGTGAAATGGATTGGGCACAGCAAGGTCAAAGCCACGATGCGTTAACGGTTTCTTTTCATGATGAAACTCAAAAATTAGATTTTGGAGGCGCTTACAATTCAACAGCAGAAAATGTTGTTCAAACTCCATATACCGTTGCCAATTATAAAGCAATGCAATATGCTTGGTACCATAACCAATTTAACGAAAAATTAGGTGCGAGCTTTTTACTGCTTAATACTGGCTACGAATATGCTCCCGATCCTGCTCCTTCTACAAAACTATTGGTAGATTACATGCAAACTTTTGGTCCCTATTTAACTTATAAAAAAGATAAAATTGATACCAGTTTTTGGCTGTATGGACAAACTGGAAAAAGCACCGATCAGCAAGTTAGTGCCTGGAATGCTGCTGCCAACGTTACTTACAGCATAACTGATTCGTTTAAAGCTGGCTTAGGTTACGAATTTTTATCTGGAAAAGATTCAAATGACGGAAGCACGGTAATTAAGTCTTTTAACCCAATTTTTGGAACCAACCACGGATTTAACGGTTACATGGATTATTTTTATGTTGGAAATCATTTAAAAAACGTTGGTTTACAAGACGCTTTCTTAAAATTGAATTACAATGTAAACAAATGGCAATTTGCTTTGATTCCACACGTATTTTTATCTGCAGCTGATGTAGTGAATGTTAACGAAAAAATGGATTCTTACTTAGGAACTGAGATTGATGCAACTTTTGGATATAATTTCAAAAAAGATATTACTGTTACAGGAGGTTATTCTCAAATGTTCGGATCTAAAACTATGGAGTTTATCAAAAACGGAGATGCAAATCACACCAACAATTGGGCTTGGTTAATGGTTTCTGTGAACCCGAGAATTTTTAGCTGGAAAAAATAGTTTTTCTTTAAAATTAACTCAAATATTTTACCCTTTTCCTATTTCGGAAAAGGGTAATTTTTTTTTAACATTCTAAAGTACAATTATATATTTTAATACTTATATTTGAGGCGATTATGAACCCCCAATTCTATCCTAATGAAACCATTTCTAAAATTGTCTTTGGTGACTTTTATTGTCACGCAAACAGGCATCGCGCAAAAGTACAATGACGCCTTAATTTCTAAAAATTCAGAAATAAACTTTGCTAAAACGCAAAAAAGAGGAATCAAGAAAAACAACATTGTTTATTATGTCGAGAACGATTTACAAACCATTTCTGCCTACAAAAGAAGCAAATTGAAATGGCAAACTAATGTAATTTCTGTTTGCGGAAAACCAAAAAAAGGAGAGCCTGAAATTAGATATGTTGGTTACAATTCAGACAAGCTCCTTATCGTTATCGGAAAACATAATTTTGCTGAAATCGACATTAACAGTGGTGAAACAAAATTTGTTGGTTAAGATTAAAGAAATCTAAATATTTAAACTGCCCTTTTTCTATTTTGAGAAAGGGTATTTTTTTTATTAATCGCATAAACATCTTTTTTTAATATATTTGATTGATCAAAATGATAATTTGAATCAATTATTTGAATTCCGGATATTGAAAAGAGATACAGAAATAATAACAATAAACTCAATTGATCAAATTCCTTCATTGGAAGCAATAAAACGCATACCTAGAAATATAACTTTGAAAATTATTTTCGGGAATTCTGTTCAAAATCAACGTGAAACTATTGGTCAAAATTTTAAAAAGGAACTACAAGGATTTCAAGTTGGAATTCATCTTTTAAATCCAGAAATTAACATTGCTAAACTAATTACAAATCAAGAAATCGAAGAACATCAAGATTTCTTCGAAAACTGTGCAAAGGATTATAGAGAATTAGGTAGGAAACTAATCTTTGAGTTAGCAAAACAATTTAAAATTACAATGTTTGAAAACTATCCCATATTAGCTTTTAATAAATTGAAAGGTGATAAAAGAGGACGTGGAAAAATGGGTGATTGGAAATATTTTTTTCACGGATTTCATTGTTGGTTTGAAAATCAAAAAACAGGACAAACAATTGAAGTTCCATTAACTTTCGGTCTTGAGTTTGGTGATTTAGATCCTTATTTTTTTTCAATTTTTATTAAATCCACACCAAATTATCAGCCGTTACCTGTTGAAATTTACGAAGATTATGCAGATGGTGTTAGAATAAATGAAAAGATGCTTTCTCTGGGAAAATTTGAACACATCAATTCAAATTTTAAAAATCATTTCGGAATTGTAGTTACAGATCGGGAAAAAATAGAAATCAAAGAATATATACCTGAAGAAAATATCACAAAAAGAAAATTTAGCTTTTGGAATATTATTAGACTCAAATTTTAAATTCTTACCAAATGAACCTAATCGCTTGGAACTGCAATATGGCATTCAGAAAAAAAGCTCAATATATTCAAGCTTTGAATCCTGATATTGCTGTAATTTCTGAGTGTGAAAGTCCTGAAAAACTCAAATTCCCAGATGGCACAAAATTACCTTCGGATATTCTTTGGTACGGCGAAAATCCTAATAAAGGAATTGGTATTTTTTCCTTTGGAGATTATAGATTTCAATTGTTAGAATACCATAAACCAGATTTCAAAAACATCCTTCCAATTGCCGTAACAGGCGGAAAAATTGACTTTACTTTATTTGCTATTTGGGCCAATAATCCTACAGATAAAGAGGGCGCTTATATAACTCAAATTTGGAAAGCAATTCATTTTTATGAAGATTTAATCAAAGAAACTAAAACCATTTTAATTGGAGATTTCAACAGCAATACGATTTGGGACAAACCCCGTCGAGAAGGAAATCATACAACGGTTGTAAACAAACTAGCCGAAAAGAATATTTTCAGCACTTATCATAAATACTTCAATCAAATTCAAGGTAAAGAAGAACATCCTACTTGGTATTTGTATCGTCATGAAAACAAACCTTATCATCTTGATTATTGCTTTGCTTCAAATGATTTTATGGAAGTTTTAGAAAGCGTCGAAGTTGGCGCTTACAAAGATTGGACGTTGTACAGTGACCACAAACCTTTAATTATTAAATTCAATATATAAACCATGAACAACTGGACTCAACGTTGGGACGACCGTTACAAAAGCGAAGAATTCGCATACGGCGAAGAACCTAACAATTATTTAAAAGAAGAACTTGAAAAACTAAATCTCGGAACAATCCTTTTTCCTGCCGAAGGCGAAGGAAGAAATGCCATTTTTGCAGCTAAATTAGGCTGGAAAGTTTCAGCATTTGATATAAGTGAAGAAGGAAGAAACAAAGCGCTTCGTTTAGCAGAAAACAATAATGTTTCACTTGATTATCAAGTTGGCGAACTGGAAACTTTAGATTTTCAGGAGGAACAATTTGATGCGATAGCTTTAATTTATGCTCATTTTCCAGCTGCGATAAAATCGGAAATTCACAAACAACTGAATCAACTTTTACGAAAAGGTGGTATTATTATTTTTGAAGCTTTCAGTAAAAAGCATTTAGAATATGTTACCAAAAATGAAAAAGTTGGCGGGCCAAAAGACATCGAATCTCTTTTTTCAATAGAAGAAATCAAAGCTGATTTTCCTAATTATGAAATCATCCAATTAGAAGAAAAAGAAATTGAACTCAACGAAGGTTTATTTCACAACGGAACTGGTTCTGTAATTCGATTTATTGGCAGAAAAAAATAAATCACACTCGACGTAGAGACGCAAAGAAAGCGTCTCTACAATAAGAAACCTTAGAATCTTAAAAATACTTATGCTCCATAATTTCAGATCTCAACTCTGAAACTCCTAAAATCCCAACACGCTTTCCTTCAGTTTTAATCAGCGATTCTTTTTTAAGACTTGATAAAATACGTATTGCCTGCTCTTCTGTAGTTCCTGCAAAATCGGCAATTTCTTTTCTCGAAAGCTCAATATCAATCAAGCCATTATTTTGTCCAAACTTGCGATGAATATAAAGCAATAAATCAATTACACGTTCGCGAACATTCATGTGTGCAATTTTGCGGATGTTATTTTCGCTTTTATTTAATTCCTCGGCATAAAATAGCATCAACGCATACGTAAATTCAGGAATATGCTGCAAAATTTCGAGCATTGTTTCATTGCTGAAATTACACAAAACTGTATCTTCCAAAGCATAAGCGCCAATTAAGTATTTTTTTCCAGTTCCAAATCCGCGAAAGCCAATTATATCTCCATTTTTGGTCAATCGAACAATTTGTTCACGACCGTTAATTCCTGTTTTTACTGTTTTGGCTTTTCCTTTACAAATAAAATAGAGTCCTTGTAAAGACGAACCCTCGGTAATAAACTGATCCGATTTTTTACAGATTATATTCTGTTTTTTAGTAATATAACCTGCCATCTGTTCTAAATGCAGATGTTTCTTAATAAAACAATTTTCATTGACGCAGGAATAACAAATGGTTTGCTCTTCTTTCATGAGTCCTAATTTTTAGCAGATTAAAAACTAATTTGTTGTACCTCATTTATTTTCATCAAAATTAGAAAAATAAATCTAAAAAATAAGTATTAATACGTAAAAATACTTATTTTTGCATAAGTACTTTTCTAAAGTCAGACCAATCACTATAAAGTAGTATCTCTAAATAGAACTCTAATGCAAACTACGAAGATCAAAACTACGTGTTCCTATTGCGGCGTTGGCTGTGGTATAATCGTGACCAATGATGCTAAAAACGGCGTGATGGTAGAAGGCGACAAAGATCATCCTGTAAACAAAGGAATGTTATGTTCAAAAGGAATGAATTTGCATTACGTAGTCAACGATACTTCTGACCGAATTTTATATCCCGAAATGCGCGGGAGCAAATCCTATCCGCTGGAACGCGTAAGTTGGGATACCGCTCTAGACCGTGCTGCTGCTGTTTTTTCCTCTATTATAAAGAAACACGGATCAGATAGCGTTGGTTTTTATATTTCTGGGCAATGTTTAACCGAGGAATATTACTTAGTTAATAAACTAGTTAAAGGATTTCTGAAAACGAATAATATCGATACCAATTCGCGTCTTTGCATGAGTTCGGCAGTTGTGGGTTACAAAAAGACTTTTGGAGAAGATTCTGTTCCCATTGCCTATGATGATATTGAGTTGGCGGACACTTTTTTAATCACAGGAGCAAATCCGGCTTGGTGTCACCCTATTCTTTTCAGAAGATTGGAAAAACACAAAGAGAAAAATCCGAAAACCAAAATAATTTGTATCGATCCCAGAAGAACCGATACGGCCGCTTTTGCCGATTTACATTTGCAGATTATTCCTGGTTCAGATATTATTTTATATCATGCCATTGCGCGAAGAATTATCGAAAAAGGATATGTAGATCATGATTTCGTTAAAAATCACGCAGAAAATTTCAAACAATACAAAGATTTAGTTTTAGGAACTTCTCTTGAAAAAGCTTCTAAACTTTGCGGAATTTCGGTAAACGATATTAAACTTGCCGCCGATATTATTGGGAAAGCAAAAGGTTTTATTTCGCTTTGGGCAATGGGTTTAAACCAAAGTGCAGTTGGAGTAGATAAAAATACAGCATTGCTGAATTTATCTTTATTAACAGGGCAAGTCGGAAAACCAGGTTCTGGACCATTTTCATTAACAGGTCAGCCCAACGCAATGGGCGGACGCGAAGTTGGCGGAATGGCAACACTTTTAGCCGCGCACAAAGACATTGCGAATCCAACACATCGCAAAGAAGTGGCTGATTTTTGGGGTGTTGACGAGATTTCAGATAAACCGGGTTTAACAGCTACGGAAATGTTTGAAGCTTTAGAATCAGGAAAAATGAAAGCGGTTTGGATAATCTGTACAAATCCGTTAGTGAGTTTACCCGATTCTAGAAGAGCCGAAAAAGCACTTCAAAATGCTAAATTCGTAGTCGTTCAGGATATTTCTCACAATGCCGATACAGCCAAATTTGCTGATTTATTATTGCCTGCTGCGGGCTGGTTAGAAAAAGAAGGAACAATGACCAATTCGGAGCGTCGTATTTCTTATCTGCCTAAAGGCATCAATGCACCTGGAGAAGCACTTCCTGATATTGAAATCTTGATTCGTTTTGCTAAAAAAATGAATTTCAACGGATTCAATTTCAACAGTGCCGAAGAAGTTTACAAAGAACATTGTGCGCTTACTAAAAACACTAATATTGATATTTCATTCTTAAATTATAATCGTTTAAAAACTGAAGGCACTTTTCAATGGCCAGTTCCAGATTATAATCATCCAGGAACTCCAAGATTATTTACAGATAAAAAATTCTATACGCCATCTGGAAAAGCAATTTTTAATCTGCCGGTTTCTATCGAAAACACATCGGTTCAGCCAAATGATGAATTTCCTTTTATTTTAACAACGGGAAGAATTCGCGATCAATGGCATACAATGACCAAAACTGGGAAAGTCTCTCGTTTGTTAACACATATTCCAAGTCCAGTTTTAGAAATAAATCCGATTGATGCTTTTAAAAACGATATTAAAAATGGTGACATTGTCGTAGTTTCAAGCAAAAATGGAGAAGTTCGTGTAAAAGCGAAAGTCACCGATACAATCAAAGAAAAAGTAGTTTTTCTACCAATGCATTGGGGAAAACAGCTCGAAAATGATTTGAATAGAACGAATAATTTAACGAATACGGTTGTCGATCCAATTTCAAAAGAACCTGATTTTAAGTTCACAACCGTTTCGATTAAAAAATATGTAAAACCATTCCAGAAAATCGCGATTGTTGGCGCTGGAGCAGCTTCTTTTCGATTTATTCAAAACTATCGTGAATTCAATTCAACCGATGAAATTATTGTTTTTTCGAATGAAATAAATCCGTTTTACAATCGTGTTTTACTTCCTGAATATATGACGGGAGAATTCAGTTGGGAACAGCTTTTAAAGGTAAAAGATGGGGAAGCTTTCAGTAAGTTGAAAATCACAATGAAAGCTGGAGTGGCAATTGAAAAATTAGACCCAAAACAAAAAACAATTATAGATAGTCAAGGTGAAATCCATACTTTCGATTCTTTGATTATAGCAACTGGAAGCCGTCCTTTCGTTCCCGAAAATGCACAGCTTCATCTTCCTGGACGTTTTACCGTTAGAAGAAAAGAAGATGCTGATCGCTTGAAAAAACACTTGGACAGCACTAATCTTCCGCCAGAAGAACAGCACGTTGTCATTATCGGCGGCGGATTATTAGGATTAGAATTGGCCGCAGCTTTAAAACATAAAAAAGTAAAAACAACTATAATTCAAAGGGCTTCACGTTTAATGGAGCGCCAATTAGACCGAATTTCAAGCAAATTATTGGCCGAAGAAGTTCAGCTTCGTGATATTCAAATTTATTTTGACAATGAAGTCAGTACGGTTTTCGAAACTGATAATCCGAATGAAATCGAAATTGCTTTAAAAAGTGGGAAAATCATAACGGCAAATGCAATTGTATACACGATTGGAACTATTCCGAATATTGAAATTGCTCGTGAAAGCGGTTTAGCTTGCGGACGTGGCATAAAAGTCAATCAGTATTTGCAGACTTCAAATCCGGATATTTTTGCAATTGGAGAAATAGCAGAATTTGATAATAAGTTATTCGGAATTACTTCTGCAGCTGAAGAACAAGCTGATATTCTAGCGAATTTCCTTGCTGGCGATATTAGCAGTTATTACAAAGGTTCGATTTTAATGAATATTCTAAAATTAGAAGACATTAATCTTTGCAGTATTGGCGACCTTACCATTCCTGAAAATGACGATTCGTACGAAGAAATTGTTTTTGCCGATTTAAAAAAACGTTATTACAAAAAGTGCATCGTAAAAGACGATCTTTTAGTTGGTGCCATTTTAATGGGAGATAAAAATGAGTTCGCCGAATTCAAAACGATGATTGAAAGCAAAATCGAATTATCAGACAAACGAAATACGCTTTTGAGAGGAAGTTCAAACGCAAAACCCGTTTTAGGTAAATTAGTCTGTTCGTGCAGTCAGGTTGGGGCTGGAAACATTGAAGAATCCATTAAAAGTGGTGTTAATGATTTCACTGAATTATGCAAAAATACAGGTGCAGGTTTAGGATGTGGAAGTTGTAAAACAGAGGTAAAGGAAATATTGGCAAAGTGTAAATAGTTTGTTTTGTTTCAGGTTTCAGGTTTCAAGTTGCTTTACTTTGAGCATAAATTTTAACGCAAAGAGCGCAAAAGTTTTTCGCAAAGTTTCGCAAAGTTTATTTTTTTTAAGTAGACAAAGTTCACAAAGCTTTGAATAAAAATTTTAAGTATTGCTTTGCGAACTTTTCGATAGAAAATAATTTTGCACAGAATATAAACCTTCAAAACTTTGCGAAAAACTTTTGCGCTCTTTGCGTTTAAATCAACACAATCCAGAAACTTGAAACCTGAAACAAAGAAAACCTGAAACAAAAAGAAAAAATGGAACTGACAAGATTAATAGTAAAAGGAGGCGTTATTTCGCCAGGAGAACTTAAAGAAGTTGTAAACATCGCTTTGAAAGAAGGTCTGGATTCGATTTCGTTTGGTTCTAGACAGGATATTATTTTCCCAAAAGGCTTTAAATCTTTAGATAAAACCACTTTAGGAAAACATCATTTTGTTTATCCGGATCAAAAAAGCGGCAACAATATTGTTTCATCTTATGTTTCGACAGATATTTTCAGAAATACCAATTGGCTTACTGGAAATAGATTTTTATATATTTTGGAAGAATTTAAAGAACAGCCAAAACTTAAAGTCAACATAACCGATCCGAAACAGCAATTAGTTCCTTTGTTTACAGGACATTTAAACTTTATCGCTTCGGAGCATGAAGATTATTGGTACTTATACATTCGTCTTCCAAAATGGGAGAAAATAGAAGTCTATCCTGTTTTGATTTACAGCTGGGATCTGGCTAAGATTTATTACGAAATCGAAAAGATTTCCGAAGAAGAAATAACGGATATCGAACTGCTTTTTACTTTGGTAAGCGAAGCTTTAGATACCAACAACAGAACAATCGACAAACCGTTGAATATTCCTTTTTATCCATTTCCGTATTATGAAGGAATGAATAGAATGGGAATTGATCAATATTGGTTGGGTTTGTATTGGAGAAATAATTTATACGATTTGGATTTCTTAAAAGAAATGTGCGATTTGTGTTTTGAATGCAAAATCGGGAAAATCTGTATCACTCCTTGGAAATCTTTCATTATAAAAGGAATTCCGAAAGATCGAAAACTAGAATGGGAAAAATTCTTAGGGAAACGAGGCATTAACGTACGACATTCTTTATTAGAATTAAATTGGCATTTACCTGTTGCGATGGAATGGGCTTTGAATCTTAAAACTTTTCTGGTTCGAACTTTAGATCAATTTGACATCAGCACCTATGGATTGAACTTTGGAATTTCAGAATACAATCGCGACGGACATTATTTTACTTCAATTGTCATCGAAAAAAATGAGCTTCCAAAAGACTTGGAATCTATTAAGATCAGAGACACTTATAATGTTTTGTTTGCGAAGAATTTCGACCCAAATACGCGTGAATACATTGTACACTCTCAAGATATCGACAAACTGGAACTGCCAACCATTTTAATTGAGTTAAGCCGAAAATATTTTGACGAACTTGGAAACACAGCTGCAGAAACAACAGAAAATCTTCAGAAAAAAGAAAAACCACAGTTGGATATATACCAATGCCAGGAATGCTTAACCCTTTACAATTCTCAATACGGAGACGAAACCCAAGGAATTCCAAAAGGTCTTTTGTTTGAAAATCTCCCAGAATCTTATTGCTGTTCTCTTTGTGAAGCACCAAAAAGTAATTTTAGAATTTTGGAAGCAGTTGAAAATTAGCGAGTTCTATTATTTCTGTATTCAAAAATTGCGTATATTTAACTTAACTAAGAGTTTATATTTAAAGAAATATACTTCGAAGTCTTTAAAATCACTTGGTTAAAATCTATTCATTCAATAAAAAATACAGTTATGATAAAAAGAACAACACAATCTTCTGCTGACAAAGCTACTGATGTTCCAGCAGAAACAGCTGTAGAAAGTACTACAGAAATACAACCAGAAACTAAGACAACAATTAAAAGAACTACTAGAACTGCAGTAAAACCAACAACTGCAAAAACAGCCACTACTAGAACGGCTGCTACAAAAGCACCTGCTGCAACTGTCAAAACTGCAGCAAAAACTCCCATAAGAGCGGCTTCTAAAACAGCACCAGGAGCCACGGTGAAAAAACCTGCAACAACAGCTGCAAAAACAGAACCTATCGTTTCTGAAATTGTAGAAATTAAAACCAATGACGTTGCAGAAAACAAACCTGTTGTAACTGTTGAGAAAATTGGTAAAGAGAAAAACGACATAAAATCAAAGCTTAAAGCTAAACTTAAAGCCAAAAAAGACAAAGAAAAGAAAAGAGAAAAAGCGATTAAAGCTGTTATCAAAAAATTAGAAAAAGCGAAAAAAGCAAAACTAAAAGCAGCTGAAAAGAAAAAAGAAAAGGCTAAAAAAGCGAAAGAAAAAGCTAAAGCTAAGAAAGTTGCTGACAAAAAAGCTAAAGCACAAAAAAAAGCAAAAGCTAAAAAGAAAAAATAGTATTCTGAGAAGGTTTGACTTTGAAAAAAGTTAAACCTTTTTTTATTTTCATTAGCAATGTACATACAGTTTGTCATTCTGAGAAACGAAGACACGAACGATAGCGAACTGGCGAAGCAATCGCACTCGTAAATCGACAAAGATTGGAGAATTACTATGACGAGCTTCTAGTGTGATTCTTCGTTCCTCAGAATGACAAAGCTATGCGGTTAAGACGTCGACTTCACTAAGCCAGACAATTCACAATTAACAATTCACAATTAATTACCCCCCAATCGCAATCATGCTGCGATTATCAAAATGTTTTGTAGGATCGTCCATTTCATCCATCGTAACCATTCCTGCACGGACTTTCTTTTTATTTTGAATGGATTCTGAAATCAAATCAGTAATAGATTCTCCATTTCTAAAAGCAGTTAATAAGTCAGTTTCTGAATTAGAGAAAAGGCAGTTTTTTATTTTTCCGTCTGCCGTCAAGCGGATGCGGTTGCAACTGTCACAAAACGGATTTGTGATGGAACTGATAATTCCGAAATCGCCTTGAAAACCTTTTATTTTATAATTTCTTGAAGTGAAGTTTTTTTCGTCTTCTAGTTTTTGAATTTCTTCCGAAGAAAATTGCGTTTCAACTAACGCTAAAATTTCGTTCTGTGATACCATTTTGCTTCTGTCCCACTCGTTTCCAGCAAATGGCATGAATTCTATAAATCGAACCGAAATAGGCAGAAACTGAGTCAGTTTTACAAAATCTACAATTTCATTATCATTAAACCCTTTTATCAAAACCACATTTACTTTTACCTGAAAATCGTTATTCAAAAGTAAATGCAGATTATCAATCACTTTCTCAAACTGATTTCTAAGCGTTATTGAAGCGAATTTAGAAGAAACCAAAGTATCTAAACTCAGATTGATTTTTTTGACATTAAACTGCTTTAAAACCTCAATTTGACGATCAATTAAAATTCCGTTTGTAGTCAAAGAAAGTGAAATGTTTAAGTGCGATAATTTAGAAACAATTTCTGGAAAATCTTTTCTTAGCAAAGGTTCACCGCCAGTTAACCTGATTTTTTCAACACCATTTTTTACGAAAGTCTGAGCAATTGCAAAAATCTCATCGGCAGTCATTAAACTAGCTTTTGGAGACAATGCGATTCCATCCGCTGGCATACAATATGTACAACGCAGGTTGCATTTTTCCAGCAGCGAAATGCGCAGATAATTATGCTTGCGCCCAAAACCATCCGTCAAAATAGTATTAGAGGCTGTCATGATTTTTTCCTTTTAAAATATGAAAAACATGCATTACATGCGGAAAAACAGCATCCATAGATTCTCTTACACCGTTTGTTGAACCCGGCAAAGCCAAAACTAGGCTTTTTCCTAAAGTACCTGCAACACTTCGAGAAAGCATGGCGTACGGCATTCTTTGCTGACCGTAACTGCGAATGGCTTCTTCAATTCCTGGAATTCTGCTTTCCAATAATGGTTCTAAGGCTTCTGGTGTAACATCTCTTGGTGATAATCCAGTTCCGCCTGTAAAAATAACCAGCTGATTTTCTTTAGCGAAAGCTTTTGTTTTTTCCTGAATAATATCCAATTCATCTGGAATGATTTCGTAGTGAGAAGTTTCTACTCCGTACGAATCTAGTTTTTCTACAATTGTTTTTCCTGAACGATCTTCTTTATCGCCCGCAAAAATGGAATCGGAACAAACGAAAACCGCAGCTTTAATTACATTCGGGAATTTATTTTTGAAAGACGATTTTCCGCCTTCTTTATTAATTAATTTGATAGTCGAAATTTCGATTTCCTTGTCAATTGGTTTCAGCATATCGTACATTGTCAAGGCTACAATCGAAGCTCCATGCATGGCTTCAACCTCAACTCCAGTTTTATAAACAGTCTTTACACTGAAAATAATATGAATTTCTAATCCTTCTATATTGTATTCAACAGCAGTATACTCAATTGGAAGCGGATGACAATCTGGAATGGACAAATGGGTATTTTTTACCGCAAATAATCCGGCAGTTTTTGCCATTTCCAGTACGTTTCCTTTTGGCACCAAATTATTGACAACAGCATCAATAGTTTCCTGTCTACTGACTTTTACAATTGCAGTTGCTGTTGCTTTTCTTAATGTGCTTATTTTATGCGTAATATCTACCATTAACTATTTTGTTTCCAAGTGAATGTATCGTTTTCAAACATTTCTTTGCCAAAAATTGGCACATCTGTTTTTATCCAGTTTACGATCGCTTCCGTTGCCTCATAAACTTGCTTGCGACGTGTTGCCGAAACAAAAACGAACAAACAGATTTCGCCCGCTTTTACAACGCCTAAGCTGTGATATATATGCATGCAGGTTAAGTCAAACTTAGCGAAGGCCTTTTCGCGAATGGCATACAAAGCTTCATTTGCCATGTCTTTATAAGCTGAATAATCGATTGCTACGACTGTGTTATCATGAATAACATCGGCACGAACTTGTCCTAGAAAAATATTGTGCGCTCCAATCGTATGTTTTGATTGGTGTTTAGCGATCGATTCGGCTATAAATTCAGGAGCAATTGGCCCTTCTACAAATACATTTTTACTCATTTTTTATTTTTTTTTGCCACAGATTATATGGATTAAAATGATTTTTCTTTTGCCACGAAATACACGAATTTTCACGAATTAAAACTCAATATTGTCATTTCGACGAAGGAGAAATCTTCGCAAGTAGCTCCGCACAGTATTTCCCCAATCTTTGTCGAGTTTCTCGTGGAGATTTCTCCTTCGTCGAAATGACAAACTAGACGAACATTTTAAAATCTATGACTATATTTTTATTTCTTGTAATAATTGTTTCATTGCCAAAGCGCCACCTGCAATGCTTTTTGCATATTTAAATTGATACTTTTGAAGCAATTCGACTGCGATTTTACTTCTAATTCCAGATTGACAGAAAACATAGATTTTTTGGTTTTTATCCAGTTTTTCTATTTCCTTTTCTAAATGCATTAACGGAATCTGAATTTGATTATGTAAACTGATTTTTGGCACTTCATCTTCATTTCGAACATCTAAAAAAAGAACCTCATCGTTTTCTATTTCATCCAAAAGAAGTTCAAATTTTATTTCTTCAATTTCTGTTTTATTATATTTTTCTTCGAATGCTTCTCTGCTTATAGACTGAAAATCGCTTTTATCGAAATCATACTTCTGCTGTTCATTATTCAAAATAGTATAAACCAAAATTTTTCCGCTTAAAACTTCTCCAACTCCAAGAATTATCTTTATGACTTCATTGGCCTGAAACATTCCGATAATTCCAACTGAAACGCCAATTACGCCAGCGTCTTCACAATTTGCAGCATTCGAATTTTCATCTGGATACAAGCATCTGTATGTTGGTCCGTTTTGATAATTGAAAACTGAAACTTGCCCCTGAAATCTAAAAATAGATCCGTAAACCATTGGTTTATTCGTCACGACACAAGCATCATTAATTAGATATTTTATCGAAATATTGTCTGTTGCATCTACGATAATATCATATTTTTCAAATAACGAAATGGCATTTCTTCCAGATAATTTTTCAGAGAAAGCATTCACTTTTATTTCTGGATTTAATTCTGAAATCATCGTTTTAGCTTCTTCAGCTTTGGATTTTCCAACAGCCGAAGTTTTATAAATAACCTGACGATGAAGATTCGAAACATCAATTACATCATCATCAACAATTCCGATTTCACCAATTCCTGCACCAGCCAAATAAGGCAAAACTGCAGCACCCAAACCACCAGCACCAATCACCAAGACTTTTGCTTTTGATAATTTATACTGGCCTTCTACTCCTATTTCAGGAAGAATTGTCTGTCGGTTATATCGTGTTGATTCTTTCATAATTTTTCAATTAACCGCCAGCAAATGGAGGCAACAAAGCTACAATATCGCTAGTCTGTAAAGTATAATCTGAAGTTTTAGAAACTATCTTCTGATTTACCGCAACGCTAAAAGTCAGTGATTTGAATTCATATTTCTCGTTCAAATCCTGCAACAATTTTTGCAATGACAATTCTTCAGAAAAAGATAACTTTTCGAATTCACATTTTGTCTTTTCAGCAACAGCTCCAAAATATTTAACCTCGATCATTTTTATAAATTTAAATTCTGGAAAATGAATTCGTCTTCAAAGTGTTCTTGAAAATACGAAATCCAGCTCGATGTATTTCTGACTACTTCACCAATCACGATAATGGCTGGCGATGATATATTTTTTTCAACCACCAATTTAGTAATTGTATTGATAGTTCCTATTACTTTTTGCTCCGAATTTTTCGTTCCGTTTTGTATAATGGCAATTGGCAGATCATCATTTCTGTTTTGCTGATAGATTGAAATAATTTCATACAGTTTATGCATCCCCATTAAAATCACAACAGTTGCTGCCGATTTTGAAGCCAAATGAACGTCTTTTGACAATTCATGAGATGAAGTTGTTCCTGTGATAACCCAAAAACTTTCGGCCACTTTGCGCTGTGTCAAACTGATTCCGACTGAAGCAGGAACTCCTAGTGCTGACGAAATTCCAGGCACAATAGCTGTTTCTATTCCGAAATCTTCAGCAAATTCAATTTCTTCACTTCCTCTTCCAAAAACAAACGGATCACCGCCTTTTAAACGAACCACATGTCCGTGAGTTTTTGCCATGGAAACAATCAATTCGTTAATCTGATCTTGTGTGTACGCGTGACAGCCCAAACGTTTTCCAACAAAAACAATTTCTGCATTCGATGCATATTCTAGTAATTCTTCGTTTACCAAAGCATCATACAAAACTACATCGGCACTTTTTAAAGCTTTAATTGCTTTTAGCGTAATCAATTCAACATCGCCTGGGCCAGCGCCGACAATGGTTAATTTTGGTGTTTTTAAAGTTTTCATAATGCCTTAAATTGAATTGATATTTAAATCATCTAATTCGTCTGCCGAATTAATATTACTTAAATGATAATTTTCACTTTCTTCTATATTGATAATCTGATGTGGCAGTTTTGCTAGCAGATCCATCATTTTTAATTCATTAGAATCAATTGCTTCTTTTATTACCGGAACAATATTTTTTGAATAAATTCCGATTAATGGATGGGTTTTACTTTCAGATGCAAAAACTGTAATTCCCGCTTCTTGTGTATGCTTTGAAATTAATTCCTGCAGTAATTCGGTTGAAATTAACGGAATATCACAGCTTAAAATCAGATTGAATTCGGTTTCAGAATATGACAGTGCGGTGTAAATTCCTCCCAACGGACCTCTGTCTACTATTAAATCTGGTATTTTTTGATAGGGCAAATAATCATATTCTTTTGATCCTGTAATCAGCTTAATTTGATCTGTTATGGGTAAAATAGCCTGAATAATATGTTCGATAAATGGCTTATCCTGAAACAAAACCAATCCTTTTTCTGATTGCATTCTGGTGCTTTTTCCTCCGCAAAGAATAAATACTGTTAGTGTTTCCATAGTTTTTTTGTTTCAGGTTTAAATTGAAAAGTTTTTTTACCGCAAAGTGCGCTAAGTTTTTTATTCTTTTAACCTTTAAATTAAGTTCGCAAAGCTTTGCGCACTTAACTATTTCGAAAATAGCTTTTATAAAACTTTGCGTGCTTTGCGGTTAAATTCAATTTTATTTTCAAGGAAAGATCAATTTAACACTTGCCATTAAAATCACTGTTCCTAATACCATTTTTAATGTTCTGTTAGAGAAAGAGCCACTTCCGTAAAAACCACCTAACATTCCTCCTACTACAGCAATTGGAACGAGATAGAAACTTTCTATCGGAATTGTTTTTCCTCCTAAAAAGAATCCTAACATTCCCGCAAATGAATTCACAAAAATGAATAAACTTGAGATTGCCGCCGATTCTTTTACAGATGCCCATCCTAAAAACAATAGAATCGGACTTAATATAATTCCGCCGCCAATTCCTAACATTCCAGATAATAATCCGATGGCAAAACCAATTGCCAAAGCAAACGGAAGATTTATTTTTACTTCCTCTTTTTCTTTAAAATTAAAGACTCCAAACAACCTCAACGCTGCAAAAACCAATACAACTCCTAAAACAATTTTATAAATCGCATTATCTAAGGTTATAAAACCACCAATAAACGCTGCCGGAATCGATGCAATGGCAAACGGATAAAAGAGCTTTGGTTTGAAATAATTATTTTTATAATAAAACAAAAACGAAATACTCGAAACAAACAAATTCAACAGCAAAGCCGATGGTTTCATTACAGAAACCGGAAAAGCAAAAATGCTCATCAATGCTAAATATCCTGATGCTCCGCCGTGCCCGACACTTGAATATAAAAACGCTATTATAATTAAGGCGAAACTGAATAATAGTATATTTTCGGAAGTTAAGAGGCTCATGTTTTTTGTTTAATCGTTTATTTGGTTAAATGTTTAACGGTTAGCTATGTGTTTTTATTTATATAGCGCTTTCCGCTTCTTATCTTAAAAATCTTTAATCTTTTCTATTTAATCTTTGTTCTTTCTTCTTCCTATCTAAAAACCTTTAATCAATGGGCAAGATTGTTACTGAAGCTCCTTTTTTAATGTTTTCAATATCATGAGGCACAATTACCAAACCATTTGCAATAGCAAAAGAATTTAGCATTGAAGAGGCTTGCCCTTCTAAAATCGTAACACTTGTTTCATTATACAATGCCTTTAAAAAAAGTGTTTTCCCTGTGTTATTTACGACCTCGCTATCTAATTTTCGAACAATCTTTGGCAAATGTGTATTAGAAAATCCCATTTTATTTTTGACTGCTGGATATACATAAATATAAAAATTAGTCAAAGATGAAGCAGGATTTCCAGGCAAGGCAAATACCAAAGTATCTTTTTTAGAACCAAAAAACATTGGCTTTCCAGGTTTCTGATTGATCTTGTAAAAAAGTTCTTCTACTCCGTTTTTCACTAATGCTTCTTTTACAAAATCATAGTCTCCAACAGAAATTCCGCCAGATATAAGCACAATATCATTCTTTTTGAGAATGGATTCCAAGGCTTTTTTTGTTGCTTTTAAATTGTCTTTAACAGTATGAACTTTAATTTTATTAACGCCTATAGTCTGCAATGCAGCTTGAAGCATTATAGAGTTGCTTTCGTAGATTTTTCCTTTTGAAAGTTTTTTTCCAGGTTTTACCAATTCATTACCTGTAACTAAAATAGCTACTTTCGGCTTTTTATAAACCGTTATTTCTGTAATTCCTAAACACGCTAAAAAACCAATTGCAGCGGGTGTAATCAGGGTATTGGCATCAAGAACAACATCTTCTGCATTAATCTGTTCACCTTTACTTCTAACATTGGCAAAAGGTTCTGGCATTTTTGCAATCAGAATAGAATCTCCGTTTACCATTACATGTTCCTGCATAACAACAGTATCTGCATCATTAGGAACATAAGCACCAGTAAAAATACGAACGGCTTCAGTCTCTTTTAGTTTTATATTGGCATGATCTCCAGCTTGAGAAATTCCTACTACATCAAACTGATGTCTTCGTGAATGAATAAAAGCATAACCATCCATTGCCGATTGGCGAAACGGAGGCATTGAAATTGGCGAATAAATTGTTTCTGCTAAAATATATCCCAACGCCTTATCTACAGAGATTTTCTGAGTGGTCAAAACAGAACTATTTGCTGCAACAATTTCTAAAGCTTCATTTACTTCTATCATTTCTTCGGATTATAAAACTAAGTATAAATACTTAATACAAATATAAGTATTTATCATTAGGTTGATTAAAAAATTTGAATTTTCTTTTTGATACGTATAAAATTACTCTAATTTATTCAAAATCAACTTTAAATTCAAGTTTAGATTTTACAAAATCAAAAGCAAAATAACTTTTTTCGTCATTTTTTTCCTTTTTTTATTACTCCTAAATCTTTCCAAAGTTGTTTTTTACTTGAAAACAAAGTGTAAAATACTACAATTTTACTTAGTTTATAAGATTTCTTTTAACATTTGTTTGAAACTTAAAAAACCTGTCAACACCTTTAAAATAAGGCAATAAAAGAAATAATTCTGTCAACAATGTCTCTGTAAATGTATATTTTTCAAAAAAAACTCAACAAACTTTTGGTTTTTATTATATAAAATTTAACTTTGTCTATAGGATTAGTAGAGTTTAAAATAATATTTCAAACCATAAAAACTATTATTGTGAAAACAACAGAAAGCATATCGCGTTACATTCTTCCTAAAAAATACACTTATAGCACTTTTTGTTATATGTGTTTCTGTTGTTAATAATCTCCTTTTATTTTGTTTGCCTCTAGAATCCATATCGAAGCAAATCAAAAAAACACCACCAAAAATATTTACTGAATTTTATCCAAAAGTCTCTCTGATGCATTCACTTGTGTCGGGCAGATTCTTGAAACCATATCTATTATTCAACAAATTAAATGACTAACAACTAAAAAGACTAAAATGAAAACAATGCAAACCTGTTGCTGTAAATAAAAAAAGCCATTTCTGCGGCAACAGAAATGGCAAGGCTTAAAGAACATTTATCACTAAATCAAGAACACCATTAGAGTGCTGTATAAACAGTGCTCAGGGCGTCTTGTTAATTACTTAAAACCAACACAAAGAAATGAAAAAAAAGTTAAACATACACATACTGCTGTTTCTACTCTTGATAACGGCAGGAATACAAGCCCAAAATACCACACCGCTTATTCAATCAAAACTAGACGGAACTGTTGTTGATGACATTACAAATCAGCCTATTATAGGTGCTTCTGTAACTATCAAAGGAACAACTCATGGTGTGGTGACCGATGCAGAAGGAAAGTTTTATTTTCAGACAGGACAGAAATTTCCGTACACTTTAATCGTAAGCTACATCGGATATAAAAAATTAGAAATAGTAGTTGAAAAAAATCCAGTAATCATAAACCTTAAAGAAGAACGCCAAGAACTAGACGAATTGGTAGTTGTGGGTTACGGAACTCAAAAACGAAAAGACATTACAGGTTCTGTAGCTTCCGTTCCAAAAGCCAATTTATCTCAGGTAACTTCATCGGCAGATAATCTTTTAAGAGGCGCTGTAGCTGGAGTTGTAGTCACACAAAGTTCTGGTCGTCCAGGTGCTTCTTCAAGTGTTCGCATTCGCGGAGGAAACTCTATTACTGCTGGTAACGAACCTCTATATGTTGTGGATGGAATTTTAATTTACAACGACAATAGTAATAGTGGCGCGGGAGTAACTTATGCCGGAGCAAGTGTAAACGTTTTATCTACTATAAATCCTGCCGATATAGAATCGATAGAAGTGCTGAAAGATGCATCGGCAACAGCAATTTACGGTTCTCGTGGTGCAAATGGAGTTGTAATTATTACGACTAAAAAAGGAACAAAAGGACAAGATAATATTTCGTATCAAGGTTATTTCGGATTTCAGAATATTTCAAAAAAACTTAGATTAATGAATGCCAGCGAATGGGCAAGTTTACGAAATGATGTTCAGGCAAGCATTGGCCAAGCTCCTTCTTTCTCTCCTGAACAAATCGAGGCTTTAAAAACCTCAGGAAATTACGATTGGCAGTCAGCGGCATTTATTACTGCTGCCCCTGTTCAAAGTCATAATCTATCTTTTTCTGGTGGAGATGAAAAATCAAGATATGCCGTTTCTGCAGGTTACTTCGATCAAGATGGTATTGTTTTGGGTTCTAATTTTAAACGTATTTCGCTTCGAGCAAACTATGAAAGAAATTATTCTCAGAAATTCAAATTTGGTGTAAATGCTAATTATACAAACTCAATTGCAAATGGAGTTGGCACAAATGGCGGTGCGGCGGCTGGAAGAAATCCGAACCCACTTGTTAGTGTGCTTTTAACAGCTCCTGTTGTACCTATTAAAAATGCAGACGGAAGCTATAATGTAACCAACAATCCTTATGCAACTTCTGTAAATGGTTATGTTCCAAATCCAATAAATGATCTGGATAATACAACTAACGAAACCAAATTAAACAGGATTCTAACCAGTTTATTTGGCGAGTATAAATTCAATAAAGAATTGACTGCAAAGGTCGCTGTAAGCGGTGATGTTTTAAATACCAAACAAAACTATTACGCGCCATCAAACACCACAACAGGAGCTGGAACAAAAGGTTTAGCTTCTATTGGAGAAAGATCAGTAGGTTCTGTTTTAAATGAAAACACACTAAATTATAATACCCATTTTGGCGAAAATCATAAATTTTCTGCTTTGGGAGGTTATACACTTCAATATACGAAAGGCGAAGTTGTGAATGCTGGCGCTCAAACTTTTGTTAATGATGCCAATACTTACAATGCTATTCAAGATGGTGTTCCTGTAAAACCGTATAGCGACGCTTATGAAAGTGTTTTGAAATCTTGGCTAGCAAGAGTGAATTATTCTTATAAAGGAAAGTACAATTTTACGCTCTCTGGACGTGCGGACGGTTCTTCTAGATTTGGTTCAGAATCACTTTGGGGTTATTTTCCTTCTGCAGGATTTTCATGGAATATTACCGATGAAGAATTTGCCAACAATATTAAAGGTGTAACAGAAGCTAAACTGAGAATTACAGCAGGAACAACAGGAAACCAAGAAATTGGAAACTACCTGCCTCTGGCTTCAATGGGATCTGTTAATTATTCTTTTGGAGGAACATTATACACAGGTCTGGCTCCTACTCGATTGGCAAATCCAGATTTGAAATGGGAAAAAACCAATCAGTACAACGTTGGATTGGATTTATCTTTATTAGACCGAAAAATCAATTTTGTTTTTGATGTTTATTATAAGAAAACAAAAGACCTTTTAATCAACGTTCCAGTGCCGTTGAGCTCTGGTTATGCAACAGTTCTTCAGAATATTGGAGGTGTTGAAAATAAAGGTTTTGAGGTTGGATTAACAACTGAAAACATTAAAACAGAAAACTTCGCATGGAACTCCAACATCGTATTTTCTTTAAATAGAAATAAAGTTACTGAGATTGGAAATGGTGTAAACGAATTTTTCCCAGTAGTTCCAAATGGTTCTTTATTGCAGCAGCAGCCAGTTATTGTAAAAGTAGGTTTGCCTTTGGGAACTTTCTGGGGATACAAAACCAACGGAATTTTTCAAACTCAAGAAGAAGTTAATACACAGCCAAAAATCAACAGTTTAGCAAACACCAAAGTAGGTGACAGAAAATATGTGGATACCAACGGAGATGGCGTAATTACAGCTCTTGACAAAGGAAACTTAGGCACTTCTCAGCCAAAATTTGTTGGAAGTTTCAGTAATACTATTTCATACAATGATTTTGATTTGAATTTCTCTTTTCAAGGAGCATACGGAGGAAAGATATTCAATGCTTTAAATCAGCAATTAGAAATTTCAACTCTTGGAACCAATGCAGCAGCAACTTTAAATGATCGCTGGACACCAACAAATCCGAGTAACGAAATTCCGAGAGCTTCTAGTTCTCCGTTAGGAATTGTTTCTGAGCGCTATGTTGAAGACGCTTCTTTCTTACGATTAAAACTAATCACATTAGGATAC
The DNA here is from genome assembly GCF_027111275.1 of Flavobacterium luteolum. Lineage (NCBI taxonomy): Bacteria > Pseudomonadati > Bacteroidota > Flavobacteriia > Flavobacteriales > Flavobacteriaceae > Flavobacterium > Flavobacterium luteolum. The sequence continues at coordinate 543,126 of NZ_CP114286.1, forward strand.
ACTTTACCAAAAAGCATTTCTAAAAAAATAGGAACAAAGAGTGTAAAAATTTACATCTCAGCAGAAAACCTAATCACATGGACCAAATACACTGGCTATGATCCAGAGGTAAGTTCATACGAACAAAACAATTTATATCCGGGAATTGATTTTGGCTCTTATCCAAACTCCAAAACATTCATCTCGGGCTTGAACGTAACTTTCTAAGTAAAAAGATATTAAAATGAAAAAGATAATTATAACATTCCTTTTAAGTGCCGGTCTATTGGTATCGTGCGCAGATCTTGAGGTAACACCTACCTCATTTGTAACCGAAGACAATTATTTTGTCACTCAAGATGATGCTACTGCAAGTGTAACAGCAGTTTACGCTTCTTTAAGCCTTGATCCAGGCGAGCAGAGTTTGTTTGGAAGAAACCTTTATTTCTTAACCGATATGGCTTCAGATTATGCGGCGACGGGAGTTTCCGCAACCAATCCGCAAGTAAGGGCTTTAAGTAGTTTAACGCATGATGCTACTTCAGATCGTGTTCAAGTGGCTTGGAGACAAATTTATAACGGAATCAACAGAGCCAATGTTTCTATTGACAATATTCCGAAAGTTTCTGGTTCAGAGATTATCAAAACCAGATTGATTAATGAAGCTAAATTTATTAGAGGGCTCTTGTATTTTCAAGCAGTTCGTCTTTGGGGAGGTGTTCCAATTGTTTTGCACGAAGCGACTTCTATCAATTTGGGAGATTTAAAAACCAATCGCTCTACTGTTGATGAAGTTTATAATCAAATCATTAAAGATTTAACAGATGCTGAAGCTCTTCCAAAAACGTATACCGCTGCAGATGCTGGACGCGCTACATCGGGAGCCGCAAAAGCGATTTTAACCAAAGTATATCTGACTAGAAAAGACTGGCCAAATGCTATTGCGAAATCTAGAGAAGTAATTGATGGCGGTTACGGATACGCGTTGTTTGAAGATTTCCAAGATATTTTCACTAAAACAAAAAAGAACGGAAAAGAGCATATTTTCTCGGTTCAATTTGAGCCAAATCAAGCAGGAAATGGTTCTAGCGGAAGTACTTTTCAAGCCACTTCTTTTACGGGATTCACCGCAACAGAACCGGCAGATATTATCTCAGATGTTGCTTTGTTTTATGATATTTATGCACCTGGTGACAAAAGAAGAGATGTAAGCTACGCCAAACAGTTGCTTAATCCTGCAACGGGAACGCTTTACACTTTTCCGAAACCAATCTTCAAAAAATATTTGGATTTATCCAATTTGGCTACTCCTGGAAACGTAGCGATCAACTTTCCGGTTATTCGTTATGCGGACATCCTTTTGTCTTTAGCGGAAGCGATAAATGAACAAGGCGGACCAACGGCAGAAGCATACGAATTAATCAATCAAGTTCGCAGAAGAGCTTTTGGAAAACCTATTACAACTCCGGATGCTTCTGTCGATTTAGTCGGATTAAATCAGACCTCTTTTAGAGCGGCAATTCAGGAAGAACGCAAAAAAGAATTTGTTCAGGAAGGACAACGCTGGTACGATTTGGTAAGATGGGGAACTCTGGTTACCGAAGTAAAAAAAGTAACGGCTAAAAATTCGGTTTCAGAGCGAAATAATCTGTATCCGATTCCGCAAAGCGAAAGAAATATCAACCCTGATGGATTACCTCAGAATCCTGGATATTAATTAAAACCATATAACTAAAAAACTATAAAAAATGAAAAATTTAAAAAATAGCATTTCAATCAAAGGCTCTAAGAAAGGGCTTTTGATTACTGCTGTCCTAATTGCACAATTAGGATTTGCACAGGACAAACAAGAATTTAAGGGTACAATTGGTAAAACTTTAGCTGATTCTAAAGAATATTGGCCAGATCCTGTAACTGCACCAAAAGGCGCTCCGAATATTGTTTGGATTCTTTTGGATGATGTTGGATTTGGAGCTTCAAGCACTTTTGGAGGATTAATCAACACTCCTACTTTTGATAATCTGGCAAATAATGGTTTGCGTTATACCAACTTTCACACAACAGCAATTTGTGCTCCTACCCGTGCCGCATTACTGACCGGAAGAAATTCTGGTAGAGTTCACGTAAGCGGATTTTCTCACACTATTTTATCTGCTGGTTTCCCAGGTTGGGACGGAAGAATTCCTTCTGATAAAGGAACTATTGCAGAGATTTTACGTGACAACGGATACAACACTTTTGCGGTTGGAAAATATGGCGTTACACCAGACGAAGATGCTACAGATGCGGGTCCGTTTGACAGATGGCCAACTGGAAAAGGTTTCGATCATTTCTACGGATTCTTAGGTTCTCAAACCGATCAATACAATCCTGATTTGGTAGAAGATCAAGTTCATATTAAACCTGACGGGCGTCATTTAAACGAATTGATTACAGACAAAGCCATCAGCTACATCCAGAAACAGCAGAAAGCAGCGCCGGGAAAACCATTCTTCTTGTATTATGCTCCAGGAGCGGTTCACGCACCTCATCAGGTAGCTGAAAAATGGGTTGAACCTTATAAAGGAAAATTTGATGAAGGTTGGGATGTTTACCGCGAAAAAGTATTGGCAAACCAAAAGAAATTGGGAATATTTCCTCAAAATGCAGGACTGCCAGATCGTAATGCTTTAATTACGGAATGGAAAAAATTAACTCCAGACCAAAAGAAAGTATACGCAAGATTCATGGAAGTTTATGCAGGATTCCTGACGTATACCGATTATGAAATCGGACGAGTTGTGGATTATTTAAAACAAAGTGGACAATTGGATAACACTTTAATTTTTGTTGCCATTGGTGATAACGGAGCTAGTAAAGAAGGAACTTTGCAAGGAACAATCAATCAGAGTTTGTTTGCTCAAGGAAAAACAGATGAAGAAAACTTCCAAAGCAATTTGAATAATATTGGAGAAATCGGAACAGCAAAAGGTTTAAATACCAATTATCCTTTAGGATGGGCACAAGCAACCAATGCTCCTTTCAAAAACTGGAAACAAGATGCACATTCAGAAGGAGGAACTCGTAATCCGTTGATTGTTTTTTATCCAAACGGAATTAAAGATAAAGGCGGAATCAGAAATCAATACAGCCACGTAACCGATTTGCTTCCAACTACATTGGCAATTGCAGGAATTAAAGCTCCAGAATATATTAAAGGAATCAAACAAGATATTATTCAAGGTTCTTCATTTCAAGCTTCTTTAGATAATCCGAAAGCCGAATCATTGCACAAAGTTCAATATTACTACATCTTTGGAAACAGAGCCATTTACAAAGACGGATGGAAAGCTTCTGCGGCACATTTACCAGATTCTTTTGCTGTGAAAAAATCTCTAGGAAGCAACGAAAAACCAGCTCCAAGCAACTTCGATACAGATGTTTGGGAATTATACAATCTTAACGAAGATTTCAATGAACGTAATAATCTGGCGAAAAAATATCCTGAAAAACTGGCTGAACTTCAAAAATTATTTGATGAACAAGCCAAAGAAAACAACGTCTACCCTTTGATTGATTGGCAGGATGTGTACAACAGAAGAATTCACAATACAGGCGCTGATAAAGGAAAAACAGTTTCTGACTTAATCAAACAAGCCACTAAACCTGGAGGAACCAATAACTAATTACCGAACCTGCAAGGTTTCCAAAACCTTGTAGGTTTAAATTAAAAGCTTAAAAAAACATACCTGCAAGGTTTGAAAAACCTTGCAGGACATAAAAAAGAGTAATTATGAAACGAGTAGATTATGAAATTATAGGAAAAAAGATTGTCGTGGGGATAATCTTGTTTTTAGTTCCACTAGCGATTCTAGCTGGCGGATTAGCAGTAGTAAATCAATTTTTAAAGTAAGAAATCATGGCAATAGTTCAAAAAGAAAAATTAACCAGAGACTTAACGATAAGTTTCTTCATTTATTCATTGCCGGTAGTGGCAATTTATTTGTATTTCAAATTAACAGGCGGAGCCATAAATGAATCGCACATTACACTGCCTTCATTTTTAGAATTTGCACAACCTGTTTTTGCTAATATCAGAACTTGGGGATTAACGGTATTTATGATCGTTTTAGGAATTATAGAATTTGCAGCTGGACTGTACGATGACGAATGGACAGGCGAAGAACGTAAAATAGATATTGTTTGTTTCCTAGCACCAAAATTACTTTTGCCTCCCGTAATTGCTTTTTTCAGTTTAACAGCTTTGCCTTATTTATTGCCAAATTTGGCAAATTCATTATCATGGGTTCCATTTTGGGGAGGCTTTTTCTTAATTGCCATTGCAGACGATTTAACACAGTATTGGTACCATAGATTGCATCATCAGGTTCCGTTTTTATGGCGTTTTCATAGAACGCATCATTCGGCTCCATATATGGGAATGGCGATGGCTTCTAGACAAAACTTTATTTACACGGTTTTCTTTTCTCAAATTTATTTGACAGCAACTTTAACCTATTTGGGTTTAGGACTTCCTGCTTTATTTGTTTTAGTAATCAAAAGTTTTATCACTTTAGGTGCGCACTCCAGTATTCCTTGGGATAAACCTTTTTACAAATACAAAGTGCTGCATCCAATTGCATGGGTTTTAGAAAGACTGATTTCTACTCCTGCAACACATCAAGCGCATCATGCAGACACAAGCGGAGACGGCGTTGGTCACTTTAAAGGAAACTTTGGAAATATGTTTTTTATCTGGGATATCATTTTCGGAACAGGTCTAATAACACGTAAATATCCAAAATCATTCGGAACAAAATCGTACAAACAAGAAGAATGGTACGCTCAGTTTCTTTGGCCAATTTTTAAATCTAAAAAAGAAGGCAGTTCTCTTGCCGAAGGAGTATTATCGTTTCCATTAAAACCTAAAACGGCTGCTGTTGAAGAAACTCCTGCTCCAGTATTAGAACAAGTATAAAAACTTCCTTACATGAAAAATCACATCTTAAAAACTAGTATAACAGCAATTGCCTTTTTATGGGCAGTTGCTGCTTTTTCGCAAAATGAAATTCATAGCTCATTGTCGCTAGATTCATTTTATTCGAAAATAAAAAGTCAAAAAAATCCGCAGATTGTTGATGCGAGAACTCCCGAAGAATTTGCTTTGAACCATATTGAAGGCGCTGTAAACTTTAATCTTCAATCTGAAAATTACGCGCAATCTGTTGCTAAACTAGATAAATCTAAGCCTGTTTTTATTTATTCTATTGGAGCAGGCCGAAGTGTGGCCTTAGAGAAAGAATTATTAAAAAATGGTTTCTCAGAAGCCTACAGTTTAGAAGGCGGAATTGCCAATTGGATTGGAAACGGAAAACCTTTTTATTCCAATCTAAAAAGTAAATTGTCTTTAACAGAATTCAATAAAATAATTGCTGCTAATAAAACTGTCCTAGTAGATATTGGTTCCAAATACTGCTCGCCTTGTAAAAAAGTAAAACCCATTTTAGAATCCATTCGATCGGAATATGGAACCAATTTGAAAATCGTAGAAATTGAGCTGGAAGACAGTCCGCAGGTAATTGCCGATTTAAAAACGGTGAAAGTTTTCCCGACTTTGATTTTATACGAAAATGGAAAAATTATTTTTAAGAAAGAAGGCATCAATGATTTGAAGAGTGAAGTTGATGTTGCTTTGGCTTCGAAGTAATGCTTTTAAGCTTTGTCAAAGTTTTACATACGTACAGTTTGTCAGGCTGAGCGAAGTCGAAGCCCGCAATCAAAATCGACAATCTTTATAGAGTTTCTTGCGGAGATTCCTCGTTCCTCGGAATGACAAAAATGCGTGTAAAACTTTGACAAAGTTCTTGCATTCCATTAAAAAACAAACCAAAAACCATATATGGCAACCTATAAAAAAATAACCAAAATTGTAATTCCCATTTTACTAGTGCTTCTCATTCTAGGAGCATTTTTATTCTGGCCGATTAACACTGACGGAACATTAGTAAAAGAAGACCAGAAACTAACGAAAGGTAAAAAAGTATTTTTAGCCTCAAAAGCACCATCCGATTCAACAGTAAAAAAGCCAAATATCATTATTCTCCTTGCCGATGATTTAGGTAAATATGATATTTCGCTTTATGGAGGAAAGTCGACTCCTACTCCACAGATTGATTCTTTGGCGGCTTCTGGAGTTACTTTTACTGATGGATATGCTTCAGCTGCAATTTGTTCACCTTCACGCGCTGGATTAATCACAGGAAGGTATCAGGAACGTTTTGGGCATGAATATCAGCCGGGAGATCGTTATCCGAAGAATAATTTAGAATATTATGGTTTTAAATATTTAATCAATACAAACGGATGGAGATTAAATGATAAAATCAATTATCCTAATGAAGCTTCGATTAAAACGCAAGGACTTCCAAAATCTGAAATCACATTTGCAGATTTAGCGAAAAGACAAGGCTACAGTACTGGAATTATTGGTAAATGGCATTTAGGCCACAACAAAGGATTTTTTCCTTTAGACAGAGGTTTCGATTATCATTACGGATTTTATCAGGCATTTTCGCTTTATGCACCTGAGGATAATAATCCAGATATTATCAATCACCATCATAAAGATTTTACAGACAAAACGATTTGGGGAAATGGCCGCGTTGGAATTGGACAAATTCGCCGAGATACCACCATTATTGATGAAAAAGCCTATTTAACCGAAAAATTTGCTGATGAAGCCGAAGCTTTTATTGATAAAAATAAGAACAAACCTTTCTTGCTTTATATTCCGTTTAATGCACCTCATACGCCGTTTCAGGTTCGAAAAAAATATTATGATCGTTTTCCGAACGTAAAAGATGAAAACAAACGTGTTTATTTTGCGATGATTAGCGCTTTAGACGATGCAATTGGAAGAATACGTGAAAAAATCAAAAAAGAAGGTTTAGAAGAAAATACTTTAATCTTTTTTGCCAGCGATAATGGCGGTGCCGATTATACTTTTGCCACAACAAATGCTCCACTTAAAGGTGGTAAATTTTCTCATTTTGAGGGCGGAATCAATGTTCCTTTTGCACTTTCGTGGAAAGGAAAAATTAAGCCTCATACAGTTTACAAAAACCCCGTAAGCACTCTTGATTTTTTCACAACTATTGCATCAGCAATTGGTTCTGATTTACCAAAAGACAGAATTTATGACGGAGTTGATTTAGTAAAAACAGTAAATGAAAATAAAATTGCCCACAAAGATTTATACTGGCGTTCGGGCGATGCAAAAGCGATTAGAAGTGGCGACTGGAAACTAGTTATTAGTGGAAGAACCCATGAAAAATGGCTGTACAATCTTGCTTCTGATAAATTTGAAAAAACAGACCTCTCACAAAAAAATCCTGAAAAGGTAAAAGAATTGCAAACTGCGCTGCAAAATTGGGAAAAGGGTTTAATAAAACCGCTTTGGCCTAATTTAACTTATTACGAATTTGACTTTGGCAAACAGAAATACTTTGTCGATTTATAAATTGTAATTTTCTAATACAAACCCGACAGTTTTAAAAACCTGTCGGGTTTAATCCTAAAAATCAATTGCCTCCAGTTAAAACTGTAGGCAATTTCACCAACATTCTCAAAAAAGAATTTAATTCAAACTTTAATGTCAACCTCAACAAAATTTACTATTCACGAAGATTGGACCGTCGTTATTCTCGCTTTTCTAATTATCGGAATTTCTCTTTTTCTTTTTCTGCCAGAAGTTCCCGTTTTTAAATGGACAAATGGAACAGATTTAATAAATAATGTTTTCGAAATAAAAAACATTCAAACCATTGGTGTTCAATTTCTTTATTTTATTTCTATTGGGATAATCGGCACTTTCTTAGTTGGGAAATCAGTTAAAAATTTCGTTTTAGGATTTCCAATCATTTATCTGCTGACAGTAATTGCCTTGATACTTGCTGGAAATTCTGAGGTAAAAGCGCTAAATCTAGAAGCAGTCATTTTCAGTTTGGCCATTGGATTAATTATTGGAAATTTCTTCCACCTTCCAAAGTGGTTTCGTTCAGCATTATCAACCGAACTTTTTGTCAAAATCGGATTGGTTTTACTGGGAACGAGTGTTATTTTTTCTGATATTTTAAAAGCGGGTTCATTAGGTTTAATACAGGCTTTAGTTGTCGTTTTATCGGTTTGGTATTTTGCATTTTGGTTATGCAAAAAACTAAAAGTCGACGACGAATTAACCATGATGATTTCGAGTGCGGTTTCAATCTGCGGAGTATCAGCGGCGATTGCAACTTCTGGAGCGATAAAAGGAGATTCAAAAAAATTGTCCTATGTGATTTCGATGGTTTTGGTTACCGCAATTCCGATGATGATTTTTATGCCGATCATAGCCAGTCATTTTAATTTTCCCGAAGAAGTAACAGGCGCTTGGCTCGGCGGAAGTATTGATACCTCTGGAGCTGTCGTCGCATCTGGAACTTTGGTTGGCGAAACTGCTTTAAAAATAAGTACAATTGTCAAATTCTCACAAAATGTTTTATTGGGTATAGCCGCTTTTGCCATTTCAATTTATTGGACATATACTCACAATCAATCTTCTGAGGTTCAAAAATCGAAACCAACTCTAGGCGTAATCTGGGAACGTTTTCCAAAATTTGTCATTGGGTTTATAGCAGCTTCTGTTGTCTTTTCGTTTTTTGTTGCACCAGAAACCCGAGATGAAGTAAAAGAAAGCTTAAAAAATCTGCAAGGACTTTGGTTTGCCTTAGCTTTTACAAGTATTGGCTTAGAAACCAATTTTAAAGATTTGCTTCAAAACAACAGCAGAAAACCTTTAATAGCATTTCTCGCTGCGCAATTCTTTAATATCATTATTACATTGATTATCGCTTTTTTGCTTTTTAAACCTTAAAAATAGTATTACTATTCTATATCAAACCCGACAGGTTTTTAAAACCTGTCGGGTTTAGTTTTATAATTCAAATATTAAGCTTAAAAAAGCAAGTAAAAACTGTATAAACAAAATAGTTTAAATCTATTTTTACTTTTTAAAACAAAAACCATAAATAACTAATTTACAATTACTTAAAAACACTTAAAATATATTTAAAACTCTTGAAATATACTTTTCCTTAAAAAAAATTAAATAATCTTTTGGTTTTCATTATAATAAAATTAACTTTGTCTATAGGATTAGTAGAGTTTAAACAATAAAGAACTACATTTTGAAAACAACAGCTTACACATCGCATTACATTCTTCCTGAAAAATTCACTTATAACACTTTTAGTTATATGTGCATGTGCTGTTAAAAATCCAATCTCCGTTTTCGTTTCTTATCGAAAATAAATTCACAAACTAAATTACATCTTGACAATGAACGATTAATACTTAAAGTATTGAACGATTAACTATGTCAAAACCATATTAACTAAAAAAGAAAAATAATAACTAAACAAGATTACAAAATGAAAATAATGCACTGCCCTTTCCATTCATAGTAAAAACCATTTCTGCGGCAACAGAAATGGCAAGACTCAAAGAACATTTATCACTAAAGAAAGCCTTCGGAAATTGGAAAACCAATTTTCCGTACCGCTTTATTATTTAAATCCAAAAAAGTAATGAACAAACAATTACATGCCTTTTTGTGGCTTTTTGTATTTTTGGTTTCAACCGAAATTAAAGCACAAAATACACAGCCCTTAATTAATTCGACCTTAAATGGTACCGTTGTAGATCAAGTTACCAATCAGCCAATTCCTGGCGTAACAATTCAGATCAAAGGAACAACTCATAGTTCTGTAACAGACTTAGACGGAAAATTCTATTTTCAAACGGGACAAAAATTTCCTTATACTTTAATCGTAAGCTATTTAGGTTACGTTACCGCAGAACATATTGCAACCAAAGATTTCATTCAGATCTCGCTAAAAGAAGATGTAAAAGAATTGAACGAAATAGTAATCATTGGTTATGGAAGCACTTCTAAAAAAGACTACACTGGAGCTGCAGAAACTGTGGCTCAGATGTCCTTAAAAGCAACTCAGAAAACATTAGAAAGTTCGCTTCAAGGTTCTGTAGCGGGTGTTAACGTAACACAAACTTCAGGGCAGCCAGGAGCAGGAATGAGCATTCGTATTCGTGGAGGAAGTTCGATTCAGGGGGGAAATGAGCCTTTATATGTTATTGACGGCTTTCCGTTATACAATTCAGAAGTCACTTCTGGTGTTTTAAGCGGTACGCCGACCAATCCGCTTTCAACAATAAATCCGTCAGATATAGAATCGATTACGGTTTTAAAAGATGCTTCTTCAACAGCAATTTACGGTTCTAGAGGAGCAAACGGAGTTGTTATTATCACGACCAAAAAAGGTTCAAACAATGCTACAACTGTAAGTTATGATTTTACAATCGGTCAACAGTCAGTCCGTAAAAAAGTTGATGTGTTAGACGCACAAGGATTTTCTAGATTGAGAAATGCCGCTTTATACGATTCTAATCCGTCAGGTGGAACAAACCAATATTTGAGCGATGCGCAAATTGCCCAATTAGGAAAAGGAACCGATTGGCAAGATGCAGCTTTCCAAAAAGGACTGACACAAAATCATCAATTGAGTGTTTCTGGCGGAAATAATCAGACCAAATATGCGGTTTCTGGAAATTATTACAATCAGGAAGGTATTATAAAAAATACAGGTTTTGAACGTTTCAGCGGACGCGTTAATTTAAATTCGAAAATAAGCAGTAAAGCAAGATTTGGTTTGAATTTAACAATTGCCGAAACGAAATCTAAAGTAGCTCCAAGCGGTTTGGTTACCGCATTATTGAGCATGCCTCCTACTGCAACGATTTACGAACCAGACGGAAGTTATACTTTAAGAAATCCGTTTGAGAATATTTTTGCCAACCCGATTGCGACTTTAAACGAGCGTAAAAACCAATCTATTACCGACCGCATTTTAGGAACTATCTACGGTGAATATGATATTTTGAAAAATTTGGTTTTGAAAATTTCTTTTGGAACCGATATGATTTTCAATAAAGAAAAAAGCTATTTGCCTTCTAGCATTTATGAAGGTTCTATTACCAACGGAGAAGGAAAAATTGGAACTGCCGATTCTAGAAGCTGGTTAAACGAAAACACCTTAACTTATACAACAGTAATTGGCGAAAAACACCATCTGAATGCTTTAGCAGGTTATACACAGCAAAGTTCAACCAGAGAATTTAACACTTCTGGATCACAGCAATATGTAAACGATATTACAGGTTACTACAGTTTACAAAGTGGAAATGTGGCTTTAATGCCAACTTCTGGCGAAAGTACTTGGGCGTTAAATTCATTCTTATCAAGGGTAAATTACAATTACGATTCTAAATATTTCTTAACAGGAAGTATTAGAGCCGACGGTTCTTCGCGATTTGGAAAAGACAATAAATGGGGTTATTTCCCTTCTGTTGCCGCAGCTTGGCAGATTAGTAACGAATCGTTTTTTAATCCTGTAAAAGACGTTATCAATAGTTTAAAAATCAGAACAAGCTGGGGTGCTACAGGAAATCAGGAAATTGGAGAATATCAGTCTTTATCTACTTTAACAAGTGTAAAATATCTTTTTGGAGATCAGATTTATACGGGTTTTACGCCTACGCGAATTGCAAATAATAATTTAGGATGGGAATTAACCAATCAATTTGATGCTGGAGTTGATGTTGGCTTCTTTAATGATAAATTGAATTTAACGGTTGATGTGTATCGCAAAACCACCAAAGATTTATTGTTAGATGTTCAGCTTCCATATACGACAGGATTTACCTCTTCACTTCAAAATTTTGGATCTGTAAGAAATCAGGGAATTGAATTTGGCTTGAATGCTTCTCTTGGAAATACTGCTTTTTCTTGGACATCGAATTTCAATATTGCCTTCAACCAAAATAAAATTATTGCTTTAGGAAATGGTGCTGAATTCTACACTTTTGGAAACTATATTTTAAAAGTTGGCCAATCTTTAGGAACTTTCTACGGAGCAGTAACTGACGGAATTTTACAGACAAATGAAGTAGCTACAAAAGGAGTTTATACCGGAAATGCAACGCCAAAAGCAGGAGATCGCTTGTATAAAGATATTAATGGAGATGGCGCATTTACAACCGCTGCTGACAGAACAAGTATTGGCGATGCACAGCCCGATTTTGTTTTCGGATTCTCTAATAATTTTATTTATAGAGGTTTTGAATTAGCGATTTTAGTAAATGGTTCTGTTGGAAATAAAATCCTTAACGGAAACCTACAAGCTCTGGAATTGTACAACGGACAGCAAAATGCATCAACCTCAGCTCTGGACGCTTGGACACCGACAAATCCGAGTAATACAACGCCAAGAGCAAAATTAGATCCTGCACCAGTTTTCTCTAATCGTTTTGTGGAAGATGGTTCTTTCGTGAGATTAAAAAACATTGCTTTAAGTTATAATCTTCCTAAGAAATTATCAGAGAAATTAAGTTTGACCTCAGTAAAATTCCGCGTTATCGGAGAAAACTTATTAACGTGGACAAAATATACTGGCTACGATCCTGAAGTAACAAACGGAACGACAATTTCTCCTGGAACAGATACTGGAATTTATCCTGCTTCTAAAACAATCTCAGGAGGTTTAATCGTAACATTTTAAAAGACTTATCATGAAAAAAAATATAATATTCAGTTTAGCGGTACTCTTTTTACTGAGTGCGTGCAATACTTTAGACGAAGATCCAAAAGCTTTTATTTCGTCTACCAATTTTTATAAAACCACCGAAGATGCCGATGCAGCCGTAATTGCGATTCATAATGCTATAAACAGTTCGACACATACGTTGTACAATCGTTTAATTCAGATTGCAACCGAAATGGCGACCGATGATTACGAAGCGGGACCAAGAGCAAGAAATGCGCATGTTAGAGCGTTGTCCAATTTAACGCATGATGCATCAAACGACCGTATGATCGAATTATGGAGACAAAGTTATGACGGAATCAATAGAGCAAATGTGGCTATTGACAATATCGCGAAGAATCCAAATCTTAATTCACAGAAAGACAAAGATTTAATTAACGAAGCAAAGTTCTTACGAGCGCTTTTATACTTTAATTTAGTGCGATGGTTTGGAGATGTTCCGCTGGTTTTACACGAAACAACAGTTTTAACGCCAGAAGCAATCAATGTCAGCAATACGCCAGAAGCAGATGTTTATACGCAGATTGAAAATGATCTAATTGATGCCGAAGCACTTCCTGTAGTACAGCAAAATAAAGGCCGAGTAACGGCTGGCGCTGCAAAAAGTATTTTGGCAAAAGTATATTTAACTGAAAAGAAATGGCAGAAAGCAGCCGAAAAAAGCAAAGAAATCATTGATAGTAAAGTTTATGATTTGTTCGAAAATTATGCTGATGTCTTTAATGTGGCAACCAAAAACGGAAAAGAACATATTTTCTCTGCTCAGTTTAAAGGATTAACCAACTGGAACGGAAATATGCTGGCTTCTACAGCCGCGCCTACTTCGGTTCCTGGAATTGCAGGAGATCAGGCTGATGCTTTGCACAAGGAAGGTAAACTTTTTGAAGCTTTCGCTGAAACAGACAAAAGAAAGTACATCACTTTTGCAGTCGAATTTGTAAGTCCGACCGATGGAAAAACGTATAAAGTTACGCCGCATTTCAATAAATATTTCGATCCAGCGACGCCAACTTCGCCAGGACAGTCTTCTAAAAATACGCCAATTATACGTTTTGCAGAAGTATTGCTGATTTATGCAGAAGCTTTAAACGAACAAAACGGAGGTCCAACTCCACAAGCGTATGCCGCAGTTGACCGAGTGAGAACTAGAGCAGGCGTTGAATTATTAGCAACAACTTCTCCCGCATTAGGTCAAGACGCATTTAGAGAAGCGGTTTTTGAAGAAAGAAGAAAAGAATTGGTTTACGAATATCAGCGCTGGTTTGATTTGGCAAGAAGAGGCCCAGATTATTTTGTAGCTAAATTAAAAGCCGCAGGAAAAACCAACGCACAGCCAAAACACGTTCACTTTCCTATTCCGCAAAGAGAACTGGATTTGAATCCGAATTTGAAACAAGTTCCAGCTTGGAGATAACTTTTTTTGAAACACATAAATTTATTTAACACATAGAAACATAGCTCTTTGATACTGCATAAAGACATTTCACTTGTTTTGAAAAAACATAGTTTAAGACTGATGTTTTATAAGCAAATAAGCTATGTGTTGAGAAATGTATTTCACTTTTACATTCTTTTCAAAAGCAAAAAAATCTATGTCTCTATGTGTTTGAAAAAAATTAAAAATATACTAACAGTAAATTATAAATAAGATGAATAAAAGAATAAACATTTTATTTTCTGTTTTATTGACAGGAATAATAGGTTCTTATGAAGCCGAAGCCCAAACCGCATCCTCTAAACCCAATGTAATTTTAATTATGGTTGATGATATGGGATATTCTGATTTAGGGAATTACGGTTCTGAGATAAAAACGCCAAACCTGGATCGTTTAGCGAAAGAAGGAACTCGTCTCCGCGAATTTTACAACAACTCAATTTGTGCGCCTACGAGAGCTTCCTTATTAACAGGACAATATCAGCACAAAGCTGGAGTTGGTTATTTTGATGTGAATTTAGGACTGCCAGCTTATCAGGGTTATCTAAACAAAGAATCTTTGACTTTAGGCGAAGTTTTCCGTTCGGGAGGTTACAGCACTTTAATGTCAGGAAAATGGCACGTAGGTTCTGAAGATCAGGCGCAATGGCCAAATCAAAGAGGTTTTGATAAGTTTTACGGAATCTTAAAAGGTGCAGCGAATTATTTCGACACAAAACCGCTTCCTTTCGGGAAAACGGCTTATCCTGTGAAAATGATTCGCAATAATGAAGAATTGCATCCAAAAGACGACTCGTACTATTTCACAGACGAAATCGGAAATAATGCGGTTACTTTCTTAGACGAGCAAAATAAAGAGAATAAACCTTTCTTTTTATACTTAGCCTTTACAGCGCCTCACTGGCCATTGCAGGCAAAACCTGTTGACATTGCCAAATATCGAGGAAAATTTGATGAAGGCTGGGATGTTTTGAGAGAAAAAAGAATTCAAAAATTAAGAGAAAACGGCATTTTGCTTCCTAACCAAACTATTGCTCCTCGCGACCCAGAAGTTCCAGAATGGGATAAATTGACTTACGATGAAAAACAATTCTGGAAAGCCAAAATGGAGGTTTATGCCGCAATGGTAGACAACATGGATCAAAACGTTGGAAAGGTTTTAGATAAATTGAAAGCTTTAAAAAAAGACAAAAACACTTTAATCATTTTCATTGCAGATAATGGTGCTCAAGGCGGATTCAATACGTATAATCCATTAAAAAGAGGTTTAGTTCGTAACGACGGGCCAATCGGAACTTCTGGTTCTTTTGATTATCAGGAACAAAACTGGGCATATCTTTCTAATACACCTTTACAGGATTATAAAAACAATATGCACGAAGGCGGATTCAGTTCTCCGTTTATTGCTTGGTATCCATCAAAAATTAAAGCAGGAAGAATCGATAAAGGAACGGGACATATTATTGACCTTGCTCCTACTTTTTATGAATTGGCTGGAATTGAATATCCTAAAAACTTAAATGGTGTAACTTCTAATCCGCTTGCTGGAAAAAGTTTATTGCCCGTTTTATTTGACAATGCATCAGAAGTAAACCGTGGCGCTCCTTTATTCTGGGAAAGAGCTGGAAACAGAGCCGTTAGAGAAGGAAAATGGAAATTGGTTTCTATTTATCCGTCTTACCAATGGGAACTTTATGATCTTGAAGCAGACCGTGGCGAAACAACAAACGTTGCATCACAAAATCCTGGAATTGTAAATGATCTTTCTGCCAAATATTTTGATTGGGCAGACAAAACAGGAGTTGTAGAATACAGCAAATTCAAACAAAAAGGAGAATTGATTCCGGGAGCTGCTGCTAAGAAATAATTCAAAGCTTTAAAAAAATCATCTTTTTTGAATTTTAAAAGCATTCAAGGGTCGAAAAACGAGTTCTAAAAACTTATTTTTTCGACCCTTTTTTATTGTATAAAACAAAACACAAACAACTAACAAACAATACATTAAAGCCAAAATTTTTTATTTATCACCAAATAATTTCATAACGTATCAAATAAATTTCAAAAAAGATTTGGATTTTATCATAATAAACATAACTTTGTCTATAGAATTAGTAGAATTTAAATAATTAAAGCACTACATTTTGAAAACAGCAGAAAAAATATCGTCTCACATTTTTCCTAAAAATTATACATACACTACATTTTGTTGTATGTGTTTCTGTTGTTAATTCCTTTACTATTTTCTTTTTAGCGATTTCCATTTAAAAAAAATGGGAAGCAAAAAGCGATTCTCTTTATTTCCCAAACACTTTCCTACTGTAATCTTATAATCACTTTGCTGTTTTGCATCAAGAGGATTATTATGTCATCAAATACTATTTAAAAGGTTTTGATTCAGATATCAGTTATGGTAAGAATTTCAATTACAAACCAAAAACCAATTGTTATGAAATCTTTTTATCACGAAATAGCGCGACAACATCAGGAATTATTAATTCTTCCCGAAAAAAAAGTTATCCATCAGTTTATTGATGATTTCTTCCTTCTGCTGTATTCAAATACAACAAAGACTTATGAAACTGAGGCATCTGTAAGATATAAATTCAATCTTCTTGAAAAACAGTTTGATGAACTAGTCACCGATTTTTCTCCCAAAAGTGATTCAAGACAACAGACTGAAATCTTTTTTGAAGCCATTCCGCATTTACACAAAAAAGCAATAAATGATGCGCTTACCATTTTTACAAAAGATCCAGCCGCAAAATCCTTTGAAGAAGTCTTGTATTCTTATCCTGGCTTTTTTGCTATTGCGGTTTATCGATTTTCACATCAATTATGGGAACAGGATCTAAAACTTCTTGCCAGAACTATTTCAGAATATGCACACATAAAGACGAGTATAGAAATTCATCCCGGCGCTCAAATCGGAGATAATTTTGCCATTGATCACGGAACCGGAATTGTAATTGGCGAAACCACAATTATTGGCAATGATGTACAAATTTATCAAGGCGTTACGCTTGGGGCTATGAGTGTAAAAAAAGAAGACGCATTTATAAAAAGACATCCAACAATTGAAGATAATGTGGTAATCTATGCCAACAGCTCTATTCTTGGCGGTCAGACAATCGTTGGAAAAAATTCAATTATTGGCGGTAATGTATGGCTTACCAACAGTATTCTCCCAAATTCTATTGTGTATCATAAGAACGAAATAAAAATAAAAACACTTTCAGAAAACAAAAAAGAAATCCAAAAAGACACTGCAAGCCTAACTTTTAATTACAATACAGGAGAAAGATATTTATCTGTAGATGAGCTGTTTGAATAAAAATTATCAATAACTTTAAGGGATCAAAAAACAAATTATAAACCTATTAAAACTCAAAAAATGGCAGAAACAAAACCACAACAGACCGCATTAGGCGATGTTGCAGCAAGACAGCTCGCAATAGCAACTCGTACAGTTCCACAAATCGGAACCGTGACACCAAGATGGCTAACACATTTATTACATTGGACACCAGTTGAATCGGGCGTATTTCGTTTAAACAAAGTTAAAAATGCCAACCATATCGAAGTAGACTGTTCTGCCCGTGACGAAAGAGTTTTACCCAACACTTTTGTTGATTATATCGATAATCCAAGAGAATATAATCTTGCGGCAGTACAAACCATTATTGATGTTCATACCCGTGTTTCTGACTTATACAGCAAACCTTATAATCAGATTTCAGAACAACTTCGCTTGGCAATAGAAACGATTAAAGAACGTCAGGAAAGCGAATTAATCAATAATAAAGATTATGGTTTATTGAGCAATGTTGTGCCTTCACAAATCATTAAAACACGCACAGGAGCTCCAACTCCCGATGATTTAGATGAATTGCTTACAAAGGTCTGGAAAGAACCTGGATTCTTTTTACTGCATCCATTGGCCATTGCAGCTTTCGGGCGCGAATGTACTCGTCGTGGTGTTCCTCCTCCTACTACATCTTTATTTGGATCTCAGTTTTTAACTTGGAGAGGAATTCCGCTTATTCCTTCGGATAAACTGCCAATTGTAAAAGGAAAATCTAAAATCATTTTACTGCGTACAGGCGAAAGCCGTCAAGGCGTTATCGGATTAATTCAGCCGGGATTGCAAGGCGAACAATCTCCAGGATTATCCGTTCGTTTCATGGGAATTAACGAAAAAGCAATTGCTTCTTATCTGGTTTCACTTTACTGCTCTTTGGCTATTTTGGTTGACGATGCCATAGCTGTATTAGAAGATGTAGAAATAGGAAAGTATCATGAGTACAAATATTAACAACAACGGTTTACCTAACATAGACGATTTGCAGTATTTAGCAAACGAACTGTTCAAAGCCTTGCCTAACGAGTTTCCTAAAGAAATTTCGTTAAGTCCGGATAAGACTGAACATCCGCGTGCGACAAAGATTGCAGAAACGATATTGCAAACAGGAAACATTGGTTCATTAGATCAAATTCCTTTAGCAGTTCCGTCGAATGTACAACCTACTCAGCATTCCTTTAGCGGGTTTGGCGCTTCTCCTTCCGTATCCAATTACGAAAACACAGGAGCTTTCGCTTTGCCTCCAAATGCTGGAGCAGGTTTTGATCCAAAGGGCGAAAAAAGTTCCTCAGGAGTGCAGGAAAATCATGATTTAAACATGGATGATCCGCATACTGGTTTTCATGATATTAATTTAAATAATGGAAATCCGCAGCTGAATGAAGAATCTACTTTTTCGCCATTGTTGCTCAACAATCAATATCTGCCATTTCAAACAGAAAATTCTTCTTTTGAAATTGAATTACAGGCAGCCTTATCTTTTGTTGATACGCAGTTTAAAAAACGAGAAGATTTTCCGTTAAACGGAAATGAAACGGCAACATCGTATTACTTTTTAGATCAGAATCCTTTTGCATTTGATAGAAGAAGTACCAATATCTCCGTCGGAAATTCTTTTGATGCTAAAGAAATTAATCTTTTCAAAGGACATCATTTTAATGCCGAATTGGTAAAAAAGGATTTTCCAATTCTGAGAGAAACCGTAAACGGAAAACCTCTAGTTTGGTTTGACAACGCCGCAACGACACAAAAACCGCAATCGGTTATTGACAGAATTGCCTATTTCTACGAACACGAAAATTCGAATATTCACCGCGCGGCGCACGAATTAGCAGCTCGCGCCTCTGATGCATATGAAGCTGCCCGAGAAAAAGTAAAAACTTTTTTGAATGCCAATTCGGTAAACGAAATTGTTTTTGTTCGAGGCGCAACCGAAGGAATAAATCTAGTTGCTTCAACTTGGGGCGATCAGAATTTAAATTCGGGTGATGAGATTATTGTCAGTAATCTGGAACATCATGCGAATATCGTTCCGTGGAAACGTCTTGCTGATAAAAAAGGTTTGAAGCTAAGAGTGATTCCTGTTGATGATGACGGTCAGATTTTGTTGGATGAATATGCAAAACTGCTGAATTCGAGAACTCGTTTAGTTGCTTTTACACAAGTTTCGAATGCATTGGGAACTGTAACTCCAGCCAAAAAAATAGTTGAAATGGCACACGCTGCTGGAGCAAAAGTTTTGATTGATGGCGCACAATCCGTTTCGCACATGAAAGTCGATGTTCAAAATCTGAATCCAGATTGGTTGGTTTTCTCTGGACATAAATTATTTGGCCCAACGGGAATTGGCGCTTTGTATGGAAAAGAAGATTTATTGAACGAAATGCAGCCGTATCAATCTGGCGGAAACATGATTCAGGATGTCACTTTTGAGGAAATAAAATACCACAAAGCTCCGAATCGTTTTGAAGCGGGAACAGGAAATATTGCCGATGCCATTGGTCTTGGCGCCGCTATTGATTATGTAACCAAATTAGGAATTGAAGCAATTGGTCAGTACGAGCATTATTTACTCGAGTATGCTACCCGACTTTTAAAAGAAATTCCAGGAGTACGATTAATAGGAACTGCCAAAGATAAAGCCAGCGTTTTGTCTTTTAACTTGCAAGGCTACTCAAACGATCAGGTCGGACAGGCCTTGAACAAAGAAGGAGTTGCGGTAAGAACCGGACATCATTGTGCACAACCTATTTTACGTAGAATGGGGGTTGAAACAACAGTTCGTCCTTCATTAGCATTTTACAATACAACTCAAGATGTGGATACTTTTATTAAAGCCTTATGGGAATTGAAAAAAGTGAGATTCTAAAATAAAAATGAGTCAATGCTTTAAAAACATTGACTCATAAGAAATAGTTACTTTTTTTGATATTTTAAGTAATTATAACCAGAAGGCGATTGTTTCATTACAGTCGCCTTTTTATATCATTAAAGTTACGGAGAATTAATTAATTTCTGAACTCATTCAAAGATTTCTCGATAATTTCAAGACATTCTTTAATCTGCTCTTCGGTCATTACCAAAGGCGGAGCCAATCTAATTTTATTTCCGTGCGTTGGTTTTGCCAATAATCCGTTGTCTCTGAATTTAAGGCAGATTTCCCAAGCCAAATCAGATTCTTCATCTGTATTGATAACAATTGCGTTCAAAAGTCCTTTTCCACGAACCAACGTAATCAAGTTATTTTTTTCAGCGATTTTATTTAATCCGTCTCTTAGAATTACTCCTAAACGTTCTGCATTTTCAGCCAGTTTTTCGTCTTTAATCACTTCCAAAGCTGCGATTGCTACAGCCGCTGCAACAGGATTTCCTCCAAAAGTAGAACCGTGCTGTCCTGGTTTAATCACATTCATGATTTCGTCGTTACATAAAACAGCCGAAACCGGATAAACTCCGCCAGAAATTGCTTTCCCTAAAATTAAAACATCAGGCTGTACATTTTCGTGATGAACGGCTAAAAGTTTTCCTGTACGAGCAATTCCTGTCTGAACTTCATCGGCAATAAATAATACATTATGTTTTTCGCAAAGCGCTTTCGCTTTCGCTAAATATCCTTCAGAAGGAACATAAACTCCTGCTTCGCCTTGAATCGGTTCAACCAAGAATCCTGCAATATTTTTAGATGAATTTAACGCGTTTTCAAGTGCTTCAAGATTATCATATTCAATT
This sequence comes from Flavobacterium luteolum, assembly GCF_027111275.1. Lineage (NCBI taxonomy): Bacteria > Pseudomonadati > Bacteroidota > Flavobacteriia > Flavobacteriales > Flavobacteriaceae > Flavobacterium > Flavobacterium luteolum. Next base: position 564,322 of record NZ_CP114286.1, read on the forward strand.
TTAATGAAACCATCTGTAAAAGGCCCGAAGTTTTTACGAGCTGTTTCATCATTCGAAAATGAAATGATAGTTGTAGTTCTTCCGTGAAAGTTATTCTCACACACAATAATCTGTGCTTGATTTTCTGGAATTCCTTTTACTTCATACGCCCATTTTCTTGAAATTTTTAGCGCTGTTTCAACTGCTTCAGCACCTGTATTCATTGGAAGAACTTTATCAAAACCAAAATAGTTCGTCACATATTCTTCATAGTTTCCTAATTTATCATTGTAAAAAGCACGCGAAGTCAAAGTCAGTTTTTGCGCCTGCTCTACCATTGCATTCACAATTTTAGGATGGCAATGCCCCTGATTTACCGCAGAATAAGCAGATAAAAAATCATAATATTTCTTTCCGTCAACATCCCATACATATACGCCTTCTCCACGCTCTAAAACTACAGGAAGCGGATGGTAATTATGAGCTCCATATTTGTTTTCTTTTTCAATCAAAACCTCTGATTTTGATGAAAGTGTTTTTTCTGTACTTATCATAATATGCTTTTTATTTCCACAAAAATATTAAATTTAAACAAATAATAATCCAAAAAACAATATTTTGACTTAAATATAACAAAATCAAAGTCAAAACTTAAAATTTGCCACCTCTAAAAAAGCATATTTATTTTTTCGAGAATAAGATTAGATGACCGTTTATTAAAAAAAAGAATTACTTTTATAAATCGCAAAAGACTCAATTTTAAAACGATTTTTACTGAATGGAATTATTAGACGAATTTGATATTAGTATTCTCAAAGAATTAGAAAAAGACGGAAGAATGGCTTTCTCAGCTATCGCCACTAATCTTAAAATATCAAATACAATGGTGCATCAGCGTATTAACAGAATGATTGAACAAGGTGTAATTGGCGGGATTAAACCCATTATTCAGGAAAAGAAAATTGGTTACGACTGGGCTTCTTTTACTGGACTTACATTAAACAAAGATTCAGATTCTGAACGAATTATTGAAGCGCTTAAAGAAATCCCTGAGATTACCGAATGTTATTATGTAACCGGTTCTTTTACGCTTTATATAAAAATCATTGCGAAAAATCATGAGCACATGCGTCGTATTCTTTACGAAAAAATCGATGGAATTCCTGGTATTGACAAGACTGATTCTATTGTAGAATTGGGATGTGCTTTTAAACGAAACATATCACTATAAGAGAAAAAACATTCTTTCAAAATATAGGTTACAAACCTCACAAGAATTTACTTGTGAGGTTTTTTTGTAACATAATATTTCTGATATTTGTTAAAAATTGAAGAAATCATGAAAAACACCATAATTATTTTATTCAGTGCAATCTTATTCTCAAATCTTATGAATGCGCAATTAAAACCCGTAAAATATACAGAAGGAAGCCAACAGCTAAACGGCTTATTTATAAAATCTGCTAAAAAAAGCAGTAACAATCCAGGAATCTTACTTTTACCAGCGTGGCTTGGAATTGATAATGCCTCTAAAGGAATTGCAGAAGAATTATCTAAATTAGGCTATCATGTTTTTATCGCTGACATCTATGGCGAAGGAAATTATCCAAAAAACACAGGTGAAGCAGGAAAACAGGCTGGTTTTTATAAAACAAATTTCGAAGCGTATCAAAAACGTATTGATGCTGCCTTAAAAGAATTAGTCAAATCTGGCGCTAATGCCGATAATATTGTGGCTATTGGATATTGCTTTGGAGGAAGCGGTGTTCTTGAAGCTGCCCGCGGACATTTGAATGTAAAAGGTATTGCTTCTTTTCATGGCGGTTTAGGAAAAGATGCGAGCAGAAAAAACGAACCAATTGCTACAAAAGTTCTTATTTGCCATGGAGCTGATGATCCTTTTGTTTCAAAAGACGAAATTGCTGCTTTTCAACAAGAAATGCGTGATGGCAAAGCAGACTGGCAAATGATTTATTATGCAAATGCGGTTCACTCTTTTACTAATCCTGAAGCAGGAAGCGATAACTCTAAAGGTGCTGCATATAATGCTGTTGCTGCCAAAAGATCTTTTGAACATTTACAGCTTTTCTTAAACGAAGTCCTGAAAAAATAATTTCAAAAAACAAATACCTAAAAACTACCAGAACAAATCAATTAACACAAACCAATGTCACATAATAAAATTAGAGAAGACAAAACTTGTCTAAACTGCAGGCATGTTGTTGAGCAGAAATACTGCCCAAACTGCGGACAAGAAAACAGTGATAGCCGAAAAACTTTTCATCATTTATTTATTCATTTTTTTGAAGATTTAACGCACTACGAAAATGCATTTTGGAAAACAATAAAAAATCTGCTGTTCAAGCCTTCAACGCTGACTAAAGAATATCTTTCAGGAAAACGCTTGTCTTATCTTGCTCCAGTCCGATTATATATTTTTATCAGTTTTATTACTTTTTTATTGATTGCAATGTTTCCAAATAATGTTGGTGAAAAAATTGATAAAAGTGAAGAAGCGCTTAACAAAGAACTCTCTAAAGCTACTGACAGTTTAAGTATAAGCAGAAAGGACGACAAAAGATACTTTCATTTTAAAACGATGAAAGAACTTGATTCGATTCAAAAATATGGAAAACCAAATGAGAAGCTGAATGCTTCTTCGTATTGGTTTGCCGAAAAAGCGATACACGTTACGGAAAAATATACCAAAAAAGAGATTTATGAAAAATTCGTTGAATCGTTCTTTCATAACCTGCCTAAAATTCTCTTCATAATCATGCCGTTTTTTGCTTTTTTCTTGTGGCTTTTTCACAACAAAAAAAGATGGTATTATTTTGATCACGGAATTTTCACACTGCACTATTTCTCTTTCCTATTACTGATTTTTCTCATCATGTTTATCATCGACAGATTGATTGGTCTTTTTGGAGAAGATAGTCCGCTGTCTTTTATATCATCAATTACAACATTTGCAGGAACCGTTTGGATGTGCTATTATTTTTATCCTGCGCACCATCGCTTTTATGGTGAGTCAAGAATAGTCTCTTTTATAAAAAGCTTCTTCTTGTTTATAATAAATTCTCTTTTTATCCTATTTTTACTCACTTTATACGTTCTTTACACATTTATTAATTTACACTAACTACTAGAATGAAAAAAATACTCATTTTATTCTTAATTGTCTCTGCGTATTCTTGTAAAACTGCGCAGTCAACTACAGCTAAAGACAATTCGGATCCAACAAAATACGTAAAAGCGATCAGCGAAAAAGATCTTAAAAAAATGCTTTATACTGTTGCTTCTGACGAAATGGAAGGCCGCGAAACTGGCTCTAAAGGACAGAAAAAAGCAGGTCTTTATATGATCGAGCAATACAAAAAAAGCGGAATTTCTTTTCCAAAAGGAGCTAAAGATTTCTACCAGCCTGTTCCTGCTGCATTTATGAATGCAAGACGTAATCAAAATCTTCCAGATTCTGAAAATATCTGGGCTTACATTGAAGGTTCAGAAAAACCAAATGAAGTTTTGGTAATTTCTGCACACTATGACCACGTGGGAATTAAAGATGGTGAAGTTTATAACGGTGCTGACGACGATGGTTCTGGAACTGTAGCTGTGATCGAAATGGCTAAAGCTTTTGCTAAAGCTAAAAAACAAGGTCATGGTCCAAAACGTTCTATCTTGTTTCTTCACGTAACTGGCGAGGAGCACGGTTTACATGGATCTCGTTATTATTCTGAAAATCCATTATTTCCAATCGAAAACACCATTGCAGATATCAACATTGACATGATCGGACGCCGTGATGTTGAGCATTCAAATACAAACAACTACGTTTATGTTATTGGTGCTGATAGATTATCTTCTGATTTACACAATGCCGTAGTAGCTCAAAACGAAAAATACATCAAAATGGACTTAGATTTTAAATTTAATGATCCAAAAGATCCAAACCATTTCTATGAGCGTTCTGACCACTATAACTTTGCAAAACACGGCATTCCAGCTGTTTTCTTCTTCAACGGAGTTCACGAAGATTACCACGGAAAAGGTGACGAACCTCAAAAAATTGAGTACGATGCTTTAACTAAGAGAACGAAACTGGCTTTTGTAGTAGCTTGGGATTTAGCTAATAGAGAGAATAGACCGGTAGTTGATAAGAAGTAGTTCTTTTTAAGATACTAAGGTTCTAAGATGCTAAGATTCTAAGGTTTCTTTTAGGAACGGTCATAAAAAAAAGGATGAGTTTAACTCATCCTTTTTTTGTTATTTATTATTGATTTACTTTTTCTTAATGCTAAAAACCTTAGAATCTTAGCATCTCAGAACCTTAGCAACTTTCCTAGTCATTCATCGAAATCAAAAACTCTTCGTTGTTTTTTGTTTTCTTGAAACGATCGTTTACGAAGTCCATAGATTCTACTGGGTTCATGTCTGATAAATATTTACGCATAATCCACATTCTTTGCAATGTTTTCTCGTCTAATAATAAGTCATCACGACGTGTACTAGACGATGTAAGATCGATTGCAGGGAAAATACGTTTATTGGCTATCTTACGGTCTAATTGAAGCTCCATGTTACCTGTTCCTTTAAACTCTTCGAAAATAACTTCGTCCATTTTAGAACCCGTTTCAGTCAATGCAGTTGCAATGATACTTAAAGATCCTCCATTTTCTACATTTCTCGCTGCTCCAAAGAAACGTTTTGGTTTTTGCAAAGCATTGGCATCAACACCCCCACTTAATACTTTTCCAGATGCTGGCTGAACCGTGTTATAAGCTCTTGCAAGACGAGTGATTGAGTCTAATAAAATCACTACATCGTGTCCGCATTCTACTAAACGCTTAGATTTTTCTAATACAATATTGGCAATTTTCACGTGTTCTTGTGGTTCTCTATCGAAAGTTGAAGCAATAACTTCACCACGAACACTTCTTTGCATATCTGTAACCTCTTCAGGACGCTCGTCAATCAAAAGAACGATTAAATAAACTTCAGGATGGTTTGCTGCAATTGCATTTGCAATATCTTTAAGAAGCATTGTTTTACCAGTTTTAGGCTGCGCAACGATCATACCACGCTGACCTTTACCAATTGGTGAAAACAAATCTATAATTCTGGTTGAAATAGAACTGCCTTTTTCGGCTAGTTTAAATTTTTCTGAAGGAAAAACGGGTGTCAAGTGTTCGAAAGAAACTCTATCACGAACTACTTGCGGATCGTGACCATTAATTTTTAACACACGAACCAAAGGGAAAAACTTCTCACCTTCTTTAGGCGGGCGAACCACTCCTTTTACAGTATCTCCGGTTTTTAAACCAAATAATCTGATTTGTGAAGTTGATAAATAAATATCATCTGGAGAAGCTAAATAATTATAATCTGATGAACGTAAGAATCCGTAACCGTCAGGCATCATTTCTAGAACACCTTCACTTTCAATAATTCCGTCAAATTCAAAATCAGAATCTCTAAAATTATTGTTATTCTTTTTATTCTTATGATTAGGATTTTGATTATTGTGATTTCCGTTTCCATTGCCATTCCCGTTCTGATTTTGGTTCTGATTCGGGTTTTGATTTTGGTTCTGGTTTTTATTCTGATTCGGATTGATCTTTTTTGCAGGAGCAATTTGTGGAGTTTTCTCGGCTGTTTCGGCTGTTGGCTCAGAAACAATTGGTTCTGATGGAGCTGATTCTACAGTCTCTTCTGCAGTAACTTCTTTTACAGCTTCTTTTTCTTTTTTAAGGGCAACTTTTTTCTCGTATGCCGATTTGCTGAATTTTACAACTTTAGACTCTTTTTTTGCTGCTGGTGTTTTATTTTCCTGTGCTTCTACCGCCGCCTTTTCTGCAATTGGCTCAGCTGTATCAGCAGTATCGTTTTTTTGAACAGTTTCCTCTACTTTATCAAATTCTAAAACGGGAGTATTTTTGGTATTTGCTGCTTTTGTTTTTGCTGGAGCAATTCTGGCACGCTTTGGCTTATCGTCTTTTGCATCAGAAACTACTTCTGTTTGAGGAGCTTGAGCAGGCGCATTAGCACTCTCTTGGTGTGCTAAAATCTGACTAATTAAAGTCTCTTTTTTGACACCAGTAATCTTTATTGTTTTAGCTAACTTAGCTATTTCTTGAAGCTCAGAAAGCTTCATTTCTTTTAATGCAGAAATATCAAACATGAATGTTCTATGAATTTAATTATTTTAAGGAATACTGTAAAAAGAATAGGTAGATAATTAATTTGAATTGACCGCAGTATGAAGTGCTTACGGTATTATGATGCAATAATACGAATAAAATTTTATCATACAATAGTATTTTAAAAAAAGAAAATATATTTTTGTAAAACATTTTTAGACCATGATACAAAGAATTCAGACTGTATATTTATTTCTAGCTTTTGCTGCAACTGGCATTTTAATGCTTTTTGTTCCGCTTTGGACAACTAGTGCAGGAAAACCATTCTTTTTTATGCAGGATCAGCTTTATACTGTTTTATTAGGCTTAACAACTATGCTTAGTATTATCAGTATTATTTCATTTAAAAAGAGACAAAATCAGTTTGTATTAAACAGACTTAATATAATATTAAATTTAATTTTATTAGGATTATTTGTATATCGATCACTAAATTTATCTGGAGGGACTGAGGTCTCTGAGAAAGGTATTGGGATGTTCATGCCGATTGTTGCTATCGTGTTATTAGTTTTAGCTAATAAGGCCATCAAAAAGGACGAAGATCTTGTAAAATCTGTTGATCGTTTGAGGTAAACCTATAAACTTAGTTTATTTTGTGCGAAGAAGAACCCGAATTTTTATTCGGGTTTTTTTTTGCCCTATTATGGTATAAATCAAACCTAAAGAGCATCTTAAAAACGTGTTTTACATGATAAATTTGCATTTTCAAATTCAAATTATCATGATCCCAAAAATAAGGATTCATCTTGCAGACGATCACCAAGTCTTAATTGATGGACTATCCAACTTACTTCAAACCGTTTCAAACTTTGAAGTGGCAGGAACTTCACTAGACGGCACCACTGTCTATGATGATGTTGTGGAAGACAATGCCAATGTCTTGATTCTAGATATAAGCATGCCAAAAAAAGACGGAATTGAAACACTGAAAGAGTTTAATGAAAAACAGCTTCCTTGCAAAGTCATCATTTTATCTAGTTATGATGATTTAAAAATCATTAAAGAAGTCATGAAACTAGGCGCAAAAGGTTATCTCACAAAAAATTGCGCTGGCGAAAATATTATTGAAGCTGTTGAAGCTGTTTATCAAGGACAGGAATATTTTAGTGATGCTGTTAGAGAAAAAATCTTCAACTCTTTTATGGACAGCCCCAAACTAAATCACAATGCGATTACAGAAAACCCGATTTTAAGTCCGCGAGAGATTGAAATCATTATCTTGATTGCTTTAGAATACAGTGGAAAAGAAATAAGCGAAAAGCTTTTTATCAGTTCGCATACCGTCGAAACACATCGTAAGAACATTATGAAAAAACTGAATATTAAAAGTACAATTGGTTTAGTTAAATATGCTCTTAAAAACAATCTGATCAATCCTTAAAATTGCTTTTATGTTTGCTTTTCGTTTTTTTATCTCTTTAGTTTTATTCTTGGCTGTTCAAGGAACTAGCATTGCAATTCCAAAAGATACCGCAAATGTAAAGACGCCACAAACCCAAGTTGATAACAAAACCGCATTTAAGCCTACAAGCAAATCCGAACAATTACGAAATAAAAAAATTGTCAGCTTATCTATTATCCTCACTGTCATTATTTTTCTTTTGCTGTACTTTTTATACCAAAACAATAAACTAAAGCAAAAAATAAAACGAAAAGACACCAAACAGAAAATCCTGCTCAACATTATCAATTCCGGCATTGATTCGCAAGAAGCAGAACGCAAAAAAATCGCTTCTTTTCTGCATGACAATATCAATTCGCTATTATCTTCTGCAGGATTGCATTTAAATACATTCACTGCACAGCAGAATATAAAATCAGACGAAATACAGAAAGCAAAAAGTATTTTATCAGAAGCTCATGAACTTTTAAGAGATATGTCGCATGACCTTGTTCCCGCACTCTTGGTTCGTTTTGGATTAATTTATGCTTTGGAAGATTTATGTGAAAAAAACTCCAATTCTGCTATGGAGTTTGATTTTTCAAGTTCTATTCCGACCAGTAAAAGATATGCCGAGAAATTTGAAATGAAAATCTATTTCATTGTTAGTGAATTATGCAGCAATATCACTAAACATAGCAATGCCAAAAAAGCCATACTTTCTTTGTCCGAAAAAGAAAATCAATTAGTCCTGCGTATTCACGATGACGGAATTGGTTTTAAAACCCAAAAACTAAAAGATGTAGAAGGTTTTGGATTAAACAGAATTAGGGCTAGAATTAAAAAATACAAAGGCTCTTTGTCTATTATTTCAAAAGAAAATAAAGGAACTAAAATCAAAATCGAGATTCCGTTGCCACATTAATTACTTCGCTCCTATTTCGACAATTTCCAAATCTTTGATTTTATCATCGTCAATTACAAATCGTAACATGGTTCTCACTTTATGAAACCCGCTCTTTCCAGCCGCTCCTGGATTCATGTGTAATAAATTGTTCTTTTTATCAAACATGACTTTCAAAATATGCGAATGCCCACAGATAAATAATTTCGGGGGATTCAAAGCCAATTCTTCTCTAACGTTTGGATTGTATTTTCCAGGATAACCACCAATATGCGTAATCCAAACCGAAACATTTTCGCATGAAAAACGATTATTTAACGGAAATTCCAATCTTGCCTTTGCATCGTCAATATTTCCGTAAACTGCTCTTAAAGGTTTTAGTTTTTTAATAGCATCTGTCACGCTCAAATCTCCAATATCACCAGCGTGCCATACTTCATCTGCCTGAGCAACATATTTTAAAATAGTATCATCGATGTGACTGTGAGTATCTGAAAGTAACAGGATTTTGGTCATTTTCTAAGGTGCTAAGATTCTGAGGCGCTAAGGTACTAAGGTTTTTTCTTTTTTTAGTCCTGAGATATTAAGGTTCTTAAGATCCCAGTGTTTCTTTTGCTAAGTAAGTTTTTAATGAAAAAATCCGATTCACTTTCGCAAATCGGATTCTTGAAATTATTTAAGATGTAGAACTTATTGTTTTTTAGGATTTTTTCCTTCTTTTAATTCTTTTGTGTCCATCATTTCCATCAATTTCAATCCTAATAAGCCACTAATTGAACCATCAGAACCGCCATTTCCTGAAATTAATACATCTGGAATTACTTTGATATTTCCTTTACCAATTTCTTCGGTTACCTTGTAACGGGTAAAGTTGTCTCCGCCCATAGCACTAACTTGCAATTGATATGCTTCTGCAGTAGATTTACCAATCGCCATAATTTTCTCCGCTTCAGCCAAACCAGTTTTCGAGATTTTTTCAGCTTCTGCGCTTGCGTTCAGTCTTGTTGCTTCTGCTTGTGCTCCTGCTCTTGCTTTTGTTGCTTCTGCTTCCGCACTTGCACGCATTTTTGTAGCTTCTGCTTCAGCATTTACATTGAGCTTTAAACTTGTTGCATCTCCTTCAGCTTTCTTAACAGTGGCATCTGCGGTACGTTGTGCAATTTCAACACTTTGCGAAGCTCGTACAATCTCTTTCTGCATATCTGCAATTGCTGTTTCCTTTTCCATTCCCTGACGCTGTTCTTGCGCCAATTTTTGGGTTTGATATGTTTTTTGTTCTTCTTCAGCCAATTTTCTATCTGTCAACGTTTTCATTAACGAATCTGGCGGAACAATATCTCCAATTAACGTATCAACTGCATTTACGTTATATTCATCAAGAACTAACTTAATATGATTTTTAGCCGATTCCTGACGTTCTTTTCTAGTTGTCAAGAACGAGATCACGTCGCTGTCCTGAGCTGAGTTTCTGAAATAATTACCAATTGTAGGTTCTAAAACCTGAGAAACTAAGTTGTTCATACTACCAAAACGTGCAATTACTTTTGGCGCTTCGGCTGCTGGAACGTGAATAATTTGTGCAACGTCAAGATTGAATGGGAAACCATCTTTTGAACGAACTGTAATCGTAGATAGGTTTTTATCTAAATCATGCGATTCACTTCTTGCATTGGCCCAGTTTAAAACCAAATTTGTTGTTGGAACAGGTTCTAACTTGGTTGTATATTTATTCAAGGCATATTTTCCTGGTCCGAAAGGCTCCATCCAAACACCGCGCTGTCCTTTTGAAACAATATTTCCATGTTTAAAAGTGTCGCCTGTAACGTCTTGGCCGTCTTCTCCAATATAAGAAATCACAACGCCAACGTAACCAATTGGCACATCTGTCATTGGATTTTGTTCAATTAGAATTCCCCAAGTATTAATATAATAAGAACCCGCTAACATAACCTGAGGCTGCAAACCACGGTTTCCGCCATGTTCAAGGAATTTATCAAAATCCTGAAAATTGTTGTGACTATCTACAAACTTACCTGCAATCTGTCCTTGCGGAATTGGTTCGCCATCAAGAGCTGTAACAATACCAATCATGTTTTCGTAAATCTTGATTTGATCTGTAATTACAATCTCAAACAAAAACGTATTGATACGATACGATCCTGTTGTAATAAAAGCAGTCTGACGCCCTTTTTGTCCGCCGTTGTCTAAAAATGCTGTTGCATCTTGAAAGTTATCACTTTCTACTCTTCTGGCTAAGATTCTTCCTGTCGGAATTTCTTTTCCATCTTTACTAAGAACTAGTCCAATTTTTCCTTCTGGAATTAATGTAAAACTAGTCATGTCAATTGAATACTGCCAAATCCACATTCCCCAATATAACCCCGGAGCAAGTGTTTTGGCTTGATAGCCCGCTTCGCCTTTTGTTGCGATAATTCGACCGTCGGGTAATGATTTGTCTGCGCCAAACAAAACAAACTTTTTAGTTACTAAACCAATTTTATCCTCAGGAACGATCACCATTCCGAAGAAAACGCGCAAAATAAATTTGTAAAAAAGAATGGCAAATACAATTAAAAGTATCCACCAATAAGAGGTAATTTCATTCATAGTTTTTGTTTTTTAGTGATACAAACATAGGAGAAATATGAAATGTTAAAATGAAAAATTTTAAAATTTAACATTTAGAATTTTCTGACTAAAAATGTTAAAAAATAATTTCAATTATATCGTTGGAATTGTCAATTTCTGACACGATTTTTAGCTGAACAAACTATGATTTGCATTTTGGCTTTTAAAGGATTTTAACAAAGCTTCTAAGATTCTGAGATACTAAGCGACTGAGTTTTTGTTTTTAGAATTTATAGAAATGGATGTTTATTAGTTAAAAAACATATCGAAAATAGTATACCTATATATAAGTACAATTTTTTCAATCGGGCGTGAGACGCACTGCGCTGCGTCTCTACAGATATGCACGATGAAAACTTTACCTCTTTGTAACTTTGAACCTTTGTTCCTAAAAAGAAAAAACTTAGAACCTTAGTACCTCAGAATCTTAGCATCTTTTAAAAAAAACCTTTGTACCTTTGCCACTCAGAACCTCTGTCCCTTAAAATGAGATATTTTATTCAATTCGCTTACAACGGAACACATTATCATGGCTGGCAGATACAGCCAAACGCTTCTTCTGTTCAAGAAACTTTAAATAAGGCTTTTTCGGTTTTATTAAACGAAACGATCAGCATTATGGGTGCTGGGCGAACAGATACTGGTGTTCATGCAAGTGAGATGTATGGACATTTTGATACTGAAAAGACTTTGGATATTCCGGTTTTGGTTTATAAACTGAATTCTTATTTGCCAAAAGATATTGCGATTTTTGATATTATTCCGGTTCGTGATGACGCACATTGCCGATTTGACGCAACAAAACGAACTTACGAATATCATATCAATACGATTAAAAATCCGTTTTTACAGGAACTGAGCTGGTATGTTACGCAACAACTTGATGTAGATTTAATGAATGAAGCCGCTCAGATATTATTAAAGCACACCGATTTTCAGTGTTTTTCAAAAGTTAATACTGATGTCAACACATTTGATTGCACGATTTTTGAGGCATACTGGAAACAAGAAAATGGGAAACTAATTTTTACGATTTCGGCAAATCGTTTTTTGAGAAATATGGTTCGTGCAATTGTAGGCACTTTGATTAATATTGGTTTAAAGAAAATTACTTTAACCGATTTTGAAAATATCATTGCCAGCAAAAGCAGAGAAAAAGCTGGATTTTCGGTTCCGGCGCATGGTTTATATTTGACCAATATTTATTACGATTACATTTAATAGCCCTGATTGAAGTGAAAAGCTTTTTTGAAAAAAATATAGTTTTTGTAATTTTTATGGAGCGACCAACGGAAGCTTTATAAAAATTAAACAAAAACATATTTTTGAGAAAAACTTGTAACGGAAAGCAGGAAACAGCTCCTAAAAATAAATGAAAGCAAAAGCATTCGACACAGGATTATTCAAACGAATTTTAAAATATACAAAGCCTTATAAATGGCGTTATTACGGCGTAATTATTTTTGCCGTTTCGCTATCTATTTTTGCTGCGCTCCGTCCTTATTTACTTAAAGAAACGGTTGACGGGTACATTAAAACTCATGATAAAATGGGTTTACTAATGTATATCGTTTTAATGGGCGTAGTTTTACTAATGGAGGTTTTTTCGCAGTTTTACTTTGTGTATTGGGCAAACTGGCTTGGTCAGGACATTGTAAAAGATATTAGAACGAAACTTTTTCAGCATATTCTGAGTTTTAGAATGAAGTATTTTGATTTGGTTCCGGTTGGACAGCTGGTTACACGAGCGGTTTCGGATATTGAATCGATTGCCCGTATTTTCAGTCAGGGTTTATTTATGATTATAAGCGACTTGATGAAAATGGTCGTGGTTCTTATTTTTATGTTTTACATGAACTGGAAACTAACTTGGATTGTGGTAATTGCCATGCCTATTCTGGTTTATATTACGAGAATCTTTCAACGCAAAATGCAGGTTGCTTTTGAGGAAGTACGAACGCAAATTGCCAACATGAACTCGTTTGTTCAGGAACGCGTTACGGGAATGAAAATTGTACAGCTTTTTAACCGTGAAAAAATAGAGGCCGAAAACTTTAAAGAAATCAACAACAAACATAGAGTAGCTTGGATTAAGACGATTCTGTACAACTCGATCTTCTTCCCTATTGCCGATATTATTTCGTCTATTACTTTAGGTTTGGTTGTGGTTTATGGTGGTTTCAGAATCTTGAATGGAGATCATTTTACAACTTTCGGAGATTTATTCTCATACACGATGTTTATCGGAATGCTTTTTAATCCGTTGAGACAAATTGCCGATAAGTTTAACGAGATGCAATTGGGAATGATTGCTGCCAATCGTGTTTTTGATATTATCGATACACAAGATCATATTCAGGATACTGGAAAAATTGAAGCGCCAGTTTTTGATGGAAGTATCGAATTTAAAAATGTTCGTTTTAGTTATATTCCTGAAGAAGAAGTAATAAAAGGTATAGATCTTTCAGTTTCTGCTGGGCAGACTGTTGCAATTGTTGGTTCTACAGGCGCAGGAAAATCTACTATCATTAATTTATTGAATCGTTTTTACGAAATCAACAGCGGAACAATTTGTATCGATGGCGAAAACATAGAAAACTACACTTTGGCTTCTTTAAGAAAACAAATTGCTGTGGTTTTGCAAGATGTATTTTTGTTTGCCGATACGATTTACAATAATATTACGCTGCACAATCCAGAAATTACAAGAGATAAAGTAATTGATGCAGCAGAGAAAATCGGTGTTCATGATTTTATTATGAACTTACCGGATAATTATGATTTTGATGTAAAAGAGCGAGGCGTTATGCTTTCGTCTGGACAAAGACAGCTTATTGCTTTTTTACGTTCTTATGTGAGTAATCCTAGTATTTTAATTTTGGATGAAGCAACTTCTTCAATCGATACGTATTCTGAAGAAATGATTCAGCGTGCAACAGAAACGATTACAAAAGGAAGAACTTCTATTATTATTGCGCATAGATTAGCAACAATTGTAAATGCAGATAAGATTGTGGTGATGGATAAGGGATTGATTGTTGAACAAGGTACACATCAGGAGTTATTGCAAAAGACTGATGGGTATTATAAAAATTTATATGACTCGCAATTTGCCGTAGCAAACTAAGTCATGATGTTACTTTTTGAAATTTAGATTAAAAAATATTACCTCTAGGCGCGCATTTCTAATATATGTTATTGTTTCGATCCTGATTACGGTTTCGGCAGTCTATATTCTGAGCAATCTGATTACTGATTTAACTGAAAAATCGAATGACGATATAGCTACGCGCAATTTTTTTAAAAAGCAGGAATTCATGTCCGAAGAGCTTTCGAAGTTTTTGGAGCAGGAAAAAAAAATTGAGCATGTTTTAAAAATAAGCAATTCTCAAAACCTAGGTAATAATCTTCAGCTTTTATCTTCGCTTCAAACATATAATAAACTGATTGTAAACAATTGGTTTCAGATTAATGAAAATGCAATTCAATACGGAAATTCTTCTATTTCTAACGAAATTAAAAATGACGTAAAAGCATTTCTTCTTCAAAATAAAAACAGTGATCATCTGAGCGTAATTCTTCCGCAAGGAAATGAATGGGTTTGGCGTATTTATTTCAAATTAACTTCAGAAAACAAAACCATTGTAAAATATGGCTATGATATCAATTTAAGATTGCTTCATAGTTATATTTCTAAAATAGACAAAACCAAAACGGCTACTAATTACGCTTTTGTTTTTGACAAAAACGGAAATTGCATTTACCATCCAGAAATTGCTTTTCTTGGAAAAAATATTTTTAAGATTTCATCTTTCAAACCGTCTGACACTATTTATAGTAAAAAACAAGATTTTGCCAAAAGCACAACTTTGTCTGAGTTCTTGCAGTTGGATGTGATTCGTTTTACCAAAAAACTGGACATTAAACACTCAAACTGGTTCATCTGTGTTAATGTTCCAAAAATGGTTGCAGACGAAAATGTGGCTTTAGTTAAAAAGTACTCAACTTCGATTTATTTGATTACAACTGTAATGTTGCTACTAATTTTCTCTCTTTTCTCTTATGCCAGCAGACGTGCTTATAAAGAAAAAGAAATTGTTACAAAAGAGAAAAACAAACTCTTAGTCGAAAACGAAAAAATCATCAAAGAAAAAGCTTTGATTCAGTTGCAACAATTAAAAGAGCAGATTAATCCGCACTTTTTATTTAATTCACTCAATTCGCTTTATATGCTGATTGGAAGTGATATTAAAGTTGCACAAAAATTCACATTAAACTTATCTCGTATTTATCGTTATTTAATTGATCCGCCAGAAAAGAACATTGTTCGCTTGAAGGACGAATTATTATTTATCGAAAAATATATCTTTTTGCAGCAAACTCGTTTTAAAGAAGAGTTATTCTTTTCTATTGAAATTGAAAGCGAAATTGCATTAAACAAACACATCCCCTATCTTGCTTTTCAGATTGTGGTCGAAAATGCTATTAAGCATAACAGAGCCACTCAGGAAAGTCCACTTACTACAAAAATCCTGATTAAAGAAGATCAGGTTATCATCAGTAACAATCTTCAAAAGAAATTGACTGCAGAATTGAGTACTAAATTTGGGTTAAATTACCTAAAGAGTATTTACAATTATTATTCAAAAACAGAATTTAAGACATCAGAAAAAGATGGCTATTTTGTTTGTATTCTTCCATTAATATCCATTCACTCCTAAAAAAAAGCCACTCACTCCTTTTTGTTTTTTTCATGAACTAAAATAAAATAGTTTCGGACCTAAAATTAACCTAAACTTAACATCTGATGAAGGAAAAATCATTCCTGCATAATTTGATAACAATTTGCATACTCCTATTATTATTATCGCCGCTTACCGTTCATTCTCAAAAGAAAAAGAAAGACAAAAAAGAGGACAAAACTGAAATTAAAAAAGATTCTACCGATTCTAAAAAAGGTAAAAAATACGACGACCTTGTAAAAAAAGGTTCTGTAAAAAAGGGAATCTTCAATGTCATTCAAGTAAAAACCGATGTTTATTTTGAAATTCAGGACAGTTTATTCCAAAGAGAATTTTTAGTAGTAAACAAATTATCTCAAGTTCCTTTTCAAGTAAACGAAGCTGGCTTAAATAAAGGAATGAATTATGAAAACAAAGTCATTAGTTTTTATAAAGATACAATAGCAAAGAAAGTCTGGGTAAAATCGTATGTCCCTAAGGTTTCTTCACCAAAAGAAGATGCGATTACACAATCGGTTCAAAATAATTTTGCAGAATCTATTATTGAAGTTTTTGATATTGAAACCAAAAACAACGATTCGACTTCTGTTGTTATTAAAGTAAACAAGATTTTTGACGGAAAACAAAAAAGCTTCA
Organism: Flavobacterium luteolum; assembly: GCF_027111275.1. Taxonomy (NCBI): domain Bacteria; kingdom Pseudomonadati; phylum Bacteroidota; class Flavobacteriia; order Flavobacteriales; family Flavobacteriaceae; genus Flavobacterium; species Flavobacterium luteolum. The sequence goes on from NZ_CP114286.1 coordinate 580,792, forward strand.
ATGATGTTTTGAGCAACATTGGTTTTGGAGGTTCTGTAAAATCTGAGCTTTCTTATATTGAAGGCGTAAAATCGTTTCCTAAGAACATTGTCGTAAAATCACAACTGACAACTTCTGTAAGCGAAGGCGGACCGGCATTATCGGTAACGCTTGGCGTAACAAGTAATATTATTTTATTGGATAAAACTCCAATGAAACCACGTTTTTCTGATAACCGAATTGGTTTCTTTTCTGAAAAACATTGGTATTTTACCGATGCACAGCAGGCAATGGTTGAAAAAGAACTCATTACACGCTGGAGATTAGAACCTAAAAAAGAAGATGAAGAAAAATATTTGAAAGGTGAATTAGTAGAGCCGAAAAAACCAATCGTTTATTACATCGATCCATCGACTCCAAAACAATGGAGAAAATATATTATTGATGGAGTACACGATTGGCAGGCAGCTTTTGAAAAAGCGGGTTTCAAAAACGCTATTATCGCAAAAGAACCTACTGATAAAGATTTAGATTTTGATATTGATGACGTTCGCTATTCGGTAATTACATACGCTGCGTCTCCAAAATCAAATGCTATGGGGCCATCTGTCGTTGACCCACGAAGCGGTGAAATTATTGAAGCCGATATTATCTGGTGGCATAATGTAATGACTTCGCTTCAAAGCTGGATGCGCATTCAGACAGGACCAATTGATCCTAAAGCTAGAGGAAATAAATTTAGTGATGAACATATGGGAGAAGCTATCCGTTTTGTTTCATCTCACGAAGTTGGACATACTTTTGGTTTAAAACATAATATGGGTTCTTCTTTTGCTTACGATGTAGAATCGTTGCGCTCTAAAGAATTCACAGCAAAAATGGGCGGAACAGCTCCATCAATTATGGATTATGCCCGTTACAATTATGTAGCACAGCCAGAAGACAACGTAACAGTTATTACTCCGAAAATTGGAGAATACGATAAATATGCTATTGAATGGGGTTACAGATGGTACTCGCCTAACGACAACGAAACAACAAAACTAAACGCCTTAATTACAAAACATCAAGATGACCCCATTTATTTTTATGGTGAGCAGCAAGGAAATGTAATTGATCCTCGTTCTCAGTCTGAAGATTTAGGAAATGATGCCATGAAAGCAAGCGAATACGGTTTGAAAAACTTAAAACGTGTTGTAGATAATATTTTAAGCTGGACTTACGAAAAAGATCAGTCTTACTACGAAACAGGCAAACTGTATATTGGAGCTATTGGCCAGTGGCAAACATACAATGAGCATGTATTAGCTAATATTGGTGGTGTTTATTTAAATACAACGGTTCATGGCGATAACAAACAAAGTTATGTTCCAGTTCCTGCTGCAATGCAAAAAAGAGCTGCAGATTATTTAGTTAAAAATGTCCTTACAATTCCGCAGTGGTTGTTTTTCAATGATATTTTAGAAAAAACAAATCCGTTGAAAGATTCTCCTTTTGGACCTTATGAGTATACACCATACACAATGGCACGAGGATTACAATACGATGCTATGTACAGCTTGTTCAGAGACGACCGTTTACTTCGAATGACAGAGAATGAATTATATCAGCGAAATAAAACTAAAGACCCTGTTTTTACCGTAAATGATTTGTTTAAAAAAATGCATCAAAACGTTTTTGCTGGAACAATTGCGAATAAATCACTATCAATTCTTGAGCGTATGACACAAAAGAATTATGTAGATGTATTAATTATTTCGACAAATAAATTATTTGAAAAAACCGAAGCGAAGAAATCAATCGAAATTCAGCAGACTTTAAGCATGCCGCATTTATGCAATTATTTAGATGATGCTCATATGGCGAGAAACATTAATAATGCTTTTTTAAGTAGAGTTGCAGAAGTAACCTCAGATAAAAAAGGCGAATTAAATAAAGTGCTTCAGTTATTAAAAACCAAAAAGAATACTGGAGACCAATCAACCCAAAACCATTACCGCGATTTGATACAGCGAATCGAAAAAAGTCTAAACACAACCTTTTAATACACAACCCAAAAACATGAAAAATTTTCTACAAGCCTTACTGCTGTTCCTGGCCATCGCAGGATACTCGCAGGAAACCCGAACCATTTCGGGGATCATTTTAGATGAAAATGATCACCAACCTATTCCTGGAGCTTCAATTTTTGTTGAAAACAACTCTATCGGAAGTAAAACATCACAATCAGGAATTATTCAAAGTGAAAGCATTGGAACTACAACAGATTTTGATGGTAAATTTACTTTGAAAATAGGAAAAAAAGTTACCGCATTGAGAATCACTTTTATGGGATATCAGCCTTATACCCTTGAATTGTCAGCTCAAAAAGAATATACAATCAACTTAAAATCTGAGGTTGCAAAACTTCAGGAAATTGTAGTTACGGGATACCAAAAAATTGAAAAAAGAAAGCTTACATCTGCTATTACAAAAGTAGATATGGCTTCGATTCAGCAAGCTGGGGTTTCTAGTATCGATCAATTATTAGTTGGACAAGTTGCAGGAGTTGCTGTTACTACTCCATCTGGAGCGCCAGGTGCAGCGGCAAAAATCAGAATTAGAGGTACAGCTTCTTTAAACGGCTCTCAAGATCCTTTATGGGTATTAGACGGACTTCCGTTAGAGAATAATGATGCTCCTAAAAATTATGATAAAGACAATATTGATGTTTTAAACAACTACTCTATTGCTGGTTTAAATCCAGACGACATTAAAGATATTACTATCTTAAAAGATGCGGCTGCAACGGCTATTTATGGTGCACGTGCTGCAAATGGAGTAATTGTGGTTACTACTAAAAAAGGAAGAAGCGGTAAAATGTCGATTAACTTCAACACAAATACCTTTATTACGCTAAGACCAGAAATGTCAAAATTAAACTTGATGAACTCTAATCAAAAAGTTGATTTTGAACTTGATTTGGCTAGCCGTGCAGATTTGACTTACAGAGACACCGGTGGAGATGTTGCTCGTATCCTAAACGGAGCGAATGAATTAGATGCATACAGAGCCGGTGGATTCTCTTCTTTGAGTCCACAGACACAGCAGTCAATCAATAATTTAAGAGGCATCAATACAAATTGGGGTAACTTATTATACCAAACTGCAATTAATACACAGCATGGTTTAAGTTTATCTGGAGGTGGCGAAAAATCAGATTATTATTTCTCTTTAGGATATTATGACGAAAAAGGAACTACTATTGGAACTGGTTTAAAACGTTATAACTTAACATTAAAAAACAATTTCGAAATAACGGATAAATTTAAAGTTGGTGTTGGAATTTTTGGTTCTGAAAACAAAACTACTTCTTATATCGCAGATACAAGTGGTTTTACTAATCCTGCCAATTATTCAAGAAACGTAAATCCGTACTTGACTCCTTATAATCCTGATGGAAGCTACAAATACGATCCAGACATTGCTGGTTATTCTGACCGTTATGTTCCTTTCAACATCATCGAAGAAAGAAACAATACTTCTTACGATTTAAAAACGAGAGCAGTTAAGGCTTTATTAGACGCTGAATACAAAATTACAAAAGACTTAAGAGTGACCAGCCAATTAGGTTTACAGTTAGATAATAGTTCAAGCGAAAAATTTGCTGCTGCAGACACTTATTTTACAAGAAGAACAAAAGAACAAACACGTTACTACAAAGACGGAAAATACAATTATTTCCTTCCAAATGGAGGTATTATTCAAAATTCAAACACCGATTTCTTTCAGTATAACCTAAAAACAATGGTTAACTATAGCAAGACTTTAGGTGAAAAACACGAAATTGAAGCAATGGTAGGTAATGAATTGAGAAGAACTTACACTACAAGTATTGCAACAAAAGGTTTTGGATTTGACCCAAACACATTGACAACACAGCAAATTATTTTCCCAAATTCAGACTCAGCAAACAATCCTGAATATAGAACATACGTAAAAAACCAGAACGAAAACGCTTTTGCTTCATTTTACGCAACTGGTTCTTATACTTATGATAGAAAATATACCTTCTTTGGAAGTGTTAGATACGATGGTTCTGACTTATTTGGTGTAGATCCTAAGTACAAATATTTACCGTTATGGTCGGTTTCTGGATCTTGGTTAGTTTCTCAAGAGAAATTCCTTCAAGACAGCAAAGTAATATCTAATTTAAGACTTCGTACTTCGTACGGTTTACAAGGTAATATTGATAAAGGAACTTCGCCATACGTAATGGGAAATAACAAAATAACAACTATTTTACCTGGAACAACAGAACCAACAATTGTTGTTATAAGTCCACCAAACGATAAATTGCGTTGGGAAAAAACACAGAATACCAACTTTGGTTTAGACTTAGGATTATTCAATAACCGCATCAGCATTGTTACAGATGCTTACGGAAGAAAAAGTACTGACTTAATTGGTATGAGATCTTTGCCGTTAGAAAATGGTTTTGAGTTTACAAACATGAACTGGGCGCAAGTAAGCAACAAAGGTTATGAAATCGCTATCGCGACAAAAAACATTGATCGCCCAAATTTCAAATGGACAACAAACATCAACTTTGCACATAACAAGAGTAATGTTGACCGTCTAGAAATTCGTGACAACACGTATACGCCAAACCAAGAAGGTCATGCTGTAAATGCTGTTTTCGGATTTAAAACAAACGGAATTGATGAAAACGGTTATCCACTATTTGTAAATAAAAAAGGAGAAACGGTAAACGCACAAACTTTCTTTGGTTTATTTGATCCTTATGCAGACTTTTTCCCTGGAGAATTTGCGCAATCAAGCTTAACGCCAGCAGAATTTAGAGATTTATTTGTTTATTTAGGAGACAAAGACCCGAAATTTACTGGAGGTCTTACCAATACCTTTAAAATAAACAATTTTGATTTGACAGTTGCTGCAGCTTTCAATTTAAAACAAACTGTAGTTAAAACACCTCCTTACAACGGAACACAAGTAGATAGAGGACAAAACTTTACAACAGATATTTTAAATGCTTGGTCGCCAACAAATACATCTTCTAATTTACCAGGAATTACAAGTAAAGATTCTGGAACAGGAGATTCTTATTTAGCTTATTTATGGTTTGCTGGAGCAAATCAAGTGCCTACATACAACTATTTGGATACATGGGTTAGCGAAATGAGCTACATGAGATTAAGCAGTGTGCGTTTAGGTTATACATTCCCTAAATCTTTCACAGATCAAATTAACATTCAAAGCATCAGATTAAATGTTGAAGCGAGAAACCTATTTGTTGTAGGTTCTGATTTTAAAGGATATTTTGATCCTGAAACATACGGAAACATTTATGCGCAGCCAGTTCCTAGATCATTTACTATAGGATTTAATGTAACTTTCTAATACAATTAAAGATGAAAAAATTCTCAAAATATATATTTCTTTTTGTCGCTTCGATTGCTGTCAGCAGTTGCGATGAATATCTAGATGTGACTCCTATCGGAAAAGTGATTCCAGAAACTTTACCACAATTTCGAGCTGTTTTAACTACAGGCTACTCCATCTATCCAGAACACAAAGCATTGACGTCTATGCGTACAGACGAATTGGTTTTAAATGAAGATAGTGACAGAACTGTATCTTATAGAGACATTCATATCTGGAAAGATGGAAACCCTGATCAGTTTACTAAGTTTTTTCCATATGATGAACTATACACTACGATTTTCTATACGAATGTAGTAATCAATGAAGCTTCAAAAAAACTGGATGCTTCTCCTGAAAGAGATCAATTAATTGGAGAAGCTTATGCACTTAGAGCTTTAGCTTATTTTGACTTGGTAAATCTTTTTGGAAAACCATACAATGCAGCAACAGCTCCTTCAGATAAATCAGTTCCGTTAGCTTTAGAAATCGACTTAGAGCAAGTTTTTGTTCCGCAAACTGTTGAAGTTATTTACAACCAAATTATTTCAGACACAAATGAAGCTGAAAAATTAATCAATGTAAGTTCTCAAACTAAAGGCATAAACTACCGCTTTTCTAAAGTTGCTTTGTACAGTTTAGAAAGCCGAATTTATCTTTATCGACAAGAATGGCAAAAATCTTTAGATGCTGCCAACAAAGCACTTGCTATAAACAGTAATCTAGTTAATTTAAATTCGACTCCTATTATTCCAACAAAGTTTGATACTGCAGAATCTATTTTAGCTATAGAAGTAGGATATACTACCGACATTATGGAATCTTCTTTTGCATCGCCAGAGTTGATTAACGCTTATAGCAAAACAACAGATTTGCGTTTTCCTCTTTACTTTTCAACTAGTGGAAGCAATTACATAATTGAAAAAGGAAGATTCGACGAGAACAAATGTACTATCAGAACTTCTGAATTGTATTTGACAAAAGCAGAAACATCTGTAAAACTCAACAATATCTCAGATGCTAAAAAGACTGTTTTAAGTTTTGTGAAAAACAGATATTCAGCAACAGGATACACACAACTTGAAAGCGAAGTAAACGCTATGAATGCAGCAGATCTGACCAACTTTATATTGGCAGAAAGACAACGTGAATTTGTTGTTGAAGGTCAACGTTGGTTTGATTTAAGAAGAACAACACAAAAACAGATTGTTCATACTCTAAAAGGACAAAATTATACTTTGATACAAAATGATCCGCGTTATACTCTTATTTACCCAGCAAACGCGAGATTGAACAACCCCAATCTATAATACACCTATTGTTTTTTTTAAAAGAGGTCTAGTTTTTACAGCTAGGCCTTTTTTTATAAAAAACTACCAACAAAATAGCCTCTTTATTACGAATGGATTTATCTTTGCAAAATATACTGATTATTTAAAGTCCGTAAAATGAAAATTGCTATTGTCGAAGACGAACATCTTGCTTCCAGCTATCTAAAATCTATTTTAGAACAGCAGGACGTTTTATCGATTGATGCAATCAACGTTTTAAAATCGGTTAAAGAAGCTGTAGCATTTTTTAGCGAAAACAAAGTAGATCTTGCCTTCATGGACATACATTTGGGCGACGGAAAAAGTCTTGAAATTTTCGAAAAAGCAGATATCTCCTGCCCTGTTATTTTTGTAACCGCTTACGATTCGTATGCCATTTCTGTTTTCAAACATTTTACAATCGACTATCTTTTAAAGCCATTTGAAGAAGAAGAATTGTTAGAAGCACTTCAGAAATTCAAAAAAATAAAAGATAGCTTTAACAGCAATGCTACACTTCGATCTTTAGTTGCAATCGAAAATCCTGAAAGCAGTAAAATACAGCGTCATTTCCTAGTAAATCACGGTTATAAAATGATTTCTATTAATGAAAACGAAATTTCGTATTTTCTAGCGACTGGAAAACATCTTTTTATTCATATAAAATCTGGAAACAGCTATTTGTACAATAGTACTTTGACTGATATAATAAATAGTCTCGACCCTTTCAACTTCTTCAAAATAAACCGAAAATATATCGTTAGCCGAGACAGCATTAAAGAAGTTATAAAACATTCTAATCAGAAGGTCGAATTGATTTTGACGGTTCCAGCAGCTGAATCTGACGCGATTTTTATCAGTAAAAAAGAAATCAATAACTTCAAAAATTGGCTGGATCAATAATTTAATAATTATTTAGCTATAAATTAATCCAGATTCAAAAAACAAGAAAACTGCGTTTTTGATAATTTGTGATTTAAAATCCGACTAAAAACTATCAAAAACACTTTAAAACGTTAAATTAGCGTTATAGAAATCATAAAATTGCCCTTTCACAATGAATGAGATAGCTGAAATTTTTGGTTTATTTTTTATCTTTGAGAGTATAGAAATCAAATGTAAAAGACAATGCCACAAAATAGATTTTATCCTGATGAAAAATTCAAAGAAATAGAAATAAATGCCTCATTACAATTAAGATATGCCATTTCAAACAGGGGAAGACTAATAAGCTTTACCGACGATATTGAAAACGGACGCATCTTAAAAGGCGGTTTAAGCGACGGATATCCAACTTTCCGTTTTAAGGTTAAAAAAGACGATAAAATCGTAAATAAATATCTTTTCTTATACAAACTAGTTGCGCAATATTTTATTCCGAAAGAATCGGAAGAACAAACGTATGTACTGCATCTGGATTACAATAGAGCCAACGATGATGTAAGAAACTTGCGCTGGGCAACCAAACAAGAAATGATGGCGCACAGCCGTAAAAGTCCGCGCGTGATTCAGGCAAAGAAAAACTTAATTGAACACAACCTAAAAGCTGATGGGCGAAAATTAACCACTACAAAAGTGATGTTAATTAAAAAAATCCTTGCAAGACCAGAACAAAAAACACGTCTTAAAATGATTGCCAAACAATTCGGCGTAAGCGAAATGCAGATTAGAAGAATTGCCAGCGGAGAAAACTGGGGACACGTTAAGATTTAATGGTGAATGGTTAATTGTGAATGGTAAATTATTAATTCATAACTCATAATTATATAAGCCACAGATTATACAGATTAGCACAGATTTTTTAGAAATCATTTTAATCTTTATAATCTGTGGCTTATTTTTTTATGACAATAGATTCAACAATTGTCAGGCTGAGCGGAGTCGAAGCCCGCACAAAGCTCTTCGACTTCGCTCAGAGAGACAACTAAATAATCATCTAAATTTTTCAGATTTATCGTCAAAATAGCAAAAATCACTTCATAATTCACAATTTACAATTCACAATTCATTCGGTTTCTGTGAAAAGACCAAAATCTCTGTCTTTAAAAACAAAATTTCAAGTGTTCATATAAAATAAATCCTTAAATTCGCAATCACAAATAACAAAAGAAGAAATCGAAAGATGAGTTTCGGAAATATAAACTTCACATTCGATTGTTAATACTAAAAGCAAAAAAAATGAAATACGACGTTATTGTTTTAGGAAGTGGTCCTGGAGGATATGTAACAGCGATTAGAGCTTCACAATTAGGCTTTAAAACTGCTGTAGTAGAAAAAGAAAATCTAGGTGGAGTTTGCCTTAACTGGGGATGTATCCCAACAAAAGCGCTTTTAAAATCTGCTCAGGTTTTTGATTACCTTAAACACGCTTCTGACTACGGATTGAAAGTTTCTGAATTTGATAAAGATTTCCCTGCTGTTATTCAACGCAGCCGTGGTGTTGCTGAAGGAATGAGCAAAGGTGTTCAATTCTTAATGAAAAAAAACAAAATTGACGTTATTGAAGGTTTTGGAAAACTAAAACCAGGAAAAAAACTTGACGTTACTGATAAAGACAATAAAGTTACAGAATATAGCGCTGATCACATTATCATCGCAACTGGTGCTCGTTCTCGTGAGTTGCCAAACTTACCTCAAGATGGTGTAAAAGTAATTGGATACCGTCAAGCAATGACATTGCCAACTCAGCCAAAATCTATGATCATTGTTGGTTCTGGAGCAATTGGAGTTGAGTTCGCTCACTTCTACAACTCAATGGGAACAGATGTTACTATCGTAGAATTTATGCCAAACGTAGTTCCTGTAGAAGACGAAGATATCTCAAAACAATTTGAGCGTTCTTTGAAAAAATCAGGAATTAAAGTAATGACTAACTCTTCTGTTGAGCGTATCGACACAACTGGAGCTGGAGTTAAAGCTTTCGTTAAAACTGCAAAAGGAGAAGAAGTTCTAGAAGCTGACATCGTACTTTCGGCAGTTGGAATTAAAACAAACATTGAAAACATCGGATTAGAAGAAGTTGGAATCGCGGTAGACAGAGATAAAATCTTAGTAAACGCGTACAACGAAACTAACATTCCGGGATACTACGCAATTGGAGACGTTACTCCAGGTCAAGCTTTAGCTCACGTGGCTTCTGCTGAAGGAATTAACTGCGTAGAAAAAATTAAAGGTTTACACGTAGACCCAATCGATTACGGAAACGTTCCTGGTTGTACTTACGCAACTCCAGAAATCGCTTCTGTAGGTTTAACAGAAAAACAAGCAAAAGAAAAAGGTTACGAATTAAAAATTGGTAAATTCCCATTCTCAGCTTCTGGAAAAGCAAAAGCTGCTGGAAATGCTGACGGATTCGTAAAAGTAATTTTCGATGCTAAATACGGAGAATGGTTAGGATGCCACATGATTGGTGCTGGTGTTACAGATATGATTGCAGAAGCAGTTGTAGCTCGTAAACTAGAAACTACAGGTCATGAAATCCTTAAATCTATCCACCCTCACCCAACAATGAGCGAGGCTGTTATGGAAGCTGTAGCTGATGCTTACGGCGAAGTAATTCACTTGTAAAAATATACAAAGTAGAGACTAAATGTCTTTACGGAGTTATATATAATTTTCAATTTATAAAATCTGATTTGTGAAAACAAGTCGGATTTTTTTATGCCTATAGCTTTATCATTTCAACCGAAGAGAGAAATCACACTAGAAATTCTACAAAGTAAATCGTCAATCTTTGTCATTTCGACCAAGGGGAGAAATCACACTAGAAATTCTACAAAGTGAATCGCCGATCTTTGTCATTTCGACGTAAGGAGAAATCTTAGCAAGCAACTCGACAAAGATTAGAAAAAAATCATTGCTAATAACTTTACTTTGCGGAGTTTCTCGCGAAGATTTCTCCTTACGTCGAAATGACAATACTACGGTTAAAAAAAAGAACTTCAAACAAATCTCAAAATTCATTAAACAACATTTCTCCCAAAGTACTAAAAAGATTACTTTTATAAATCATTATAAACAAGCATTGTTATGGAAGAAACAAAAATATTCTACGCCGACGGGGAAAACCCTAAAATGATCGAAGCTTACAAAAGAGCACAAGAAACCTTTAAATATTTCTGGAGAGAACTATCTTGGGAATACAGATGAATAGTTCCAGGATTGGATGTTGCTTGTGTAAAACTGGCTTTTACTCAAGAAATAGACAACGAAACAATCGTAGAGCACATGTGGATTAACGACGTCAACTTTGATGGCGAAAATATATACGGAATTTTAGTAAATGATCCCGATGAGCTGACCAATGTAAATAATGGAGACGAAATCGCAATTCCAGTTAATCAAATAAGCGACTGGCTATTTGCTATTGATGGCAAAACTTATGGAGCGTTTACAATTCAAGCAATGCGTTCTGAAATGAGCGATGAAGAAAGAGAATCGCATGACGAAGCATGGGGATTGGATTTTGGTGATTTTAATGACATTCTGGTTGTAAATGAGCAAAAAGAAAAACCCGAAAATCTAATAGAACATCCAATGAGCAAAAACATGAGAGAAAGTCTTATCGATTTTGTCAAAAATAATCCAGAGGAAGTAACCAATCAGGATGAGTTAGGCTATACTTTTCTGCATCGCGAAGTTATAGCAGGAAACCAGAATTCTGTAGAAGTTTTACTAGAAATTGGTGCAGACAAAAATGTAAAAACAGAAACTGGCAAAACTCCTTTAGATTTTGCTAAAGAATTAAAATGGGATCATTTACTTCCCCTACTACAGTAAAAACTTCAAAATCCGATTTGCTTCTGTAAATCGGATTTTATTTTTATGTAAAGTCTTATATATTTTTTCAACTCAAGTCCAAAACTATTCTATTTTTCATCTGTTAAAATTAAAGAATGTACTACTTTTGCTGCTCCAAATCTAAAATGCCACAGAATGAAAAAATTATTCTTTACGCTAGTACTGTTAACCTCAGTTCTTATATCTGCCCAAACCAAAACCGACACTGATTTTGCTTCTCAACTGAAAAACTCATTTTCAGGATCTGCAGATTGTGTAAACGACTTCGAAAAAATACTGAAACCAGCTGAACTTCAGTCTTTGAATACCACACTAAACGGTTTTGAAAAAAAATATCTTTATAAAATTGTTGTGATCACGACTCCTTCTTATGCGCCATTTAAGTCATTGGAAGAATATACATTAGAACTCGATAAATTTCTATCAAAAGACCCTAGACTAGACCCTACTCTTTTAATAATAGTAAGTAAAACGTTAAGACAAATTCAGGTAATAAGTGTCGATTTTATAAGATACAAATTAAGTAATGAAGACACCCAAAACATAATTGCTACTTATTCTGTTCCAGAACTTAAAAAAGGAAACTATTATAAGGCTTTAGAGCTGGCATCAAATGAATTCATGAAAAAGCTTCAGCTCTAATAAAAAATCAAAATCCGATTTGTGCAAACCAATCGGATTTTTTATTTATCTTGTTTACGCTTAATAAACAATAAATGTAAATTCGAAATGATAGTTGTAGAAGAATCTAGAAATATCGATTTACCACGTTTAAGAACCATTTTCTTAAATGAAAGACAGCGAACATTTACGGAGCAAGACACATCAGAATTTAAATTAGAAGATTTCGATAAGCAGACTCAAGGAGAATATATCCTAACTGCTCTCATAGATAATATTGCTGTCGGATTTATTTCGATCTGGATGCCTAACAATTTTATTCATCATCTCTACGTTGATACTATATATCAAGGAAAAAACATTGGCACTCAATTATTACAAGCCGCCATACAAAAAACAGCATTTCCAATTACGTTAAAATGTCTTGTGAGCAACACAAAAGCAACTGAATTTTATCTTAAAAAAGGATTCAGAGAAAAATCTAAAGGACAGTCAAGCAACGGAACTTATATTTTATTTGAGCTGACAAAAGATGTAAAATAACCTAAATGTTTTAGCTATGAATCAGGTTCAGGAATACAACAATTCTCAGACAGCAGAAAACAAAGAAATCTGTAATCTCCTTTATTCTATTATAAATAAAAACTTGATCGAAGCCGAAAACAAAATATGGCACGCTCATCCTGTTTGGTTTCTAGACGGAAATCCGATTGTGGGCTACAGCAAATTAAAAAATTCGGTTAGATTACTATTTTGGAGCGGACAATCTTTTGATGAAGAAAAACTGCAAAACGAAGGTTCGTTTAAAGCAGCAGAAATGCGTTACATAAACTCCAGTCAAATAAACGAAGAAGATTTAAAACGCTGGCTCAAAAAAAGCAGAGAAATTCAATGGGACTATAAAAACATTGTGAAACGAAAAGGCGAATTGCTTCGGTTAAAATAAATTATAATAGCTTAAAGATTTAATTTTCAAACTTTATTTTTAATTTTATTACTGACATACAGTTGTCATAAGGTCATTTTACCTTTATAAAGTAAAATTAAAAAGATGGAAACTAAAGACGGAAAATTAGCCGTTTATGCCCAAACAAGACAAGATTGGCGCAATTGGCTACAGCAAAATAGTCAGACAGAAAAATCAGTTTGGCTTATTTTGTATCATAAAAAAAGTAAAATGAAAAGTGTCAATTTAGTTGAAGCAACCGAAGAAGCGCTTTGTTTTGGCTGGATTGACAGTCTCTGCAAAAAAAGAGATGCAGAAAGCTATTACCTCACTTTCTCTCACCGAAATCCAAAAACCAGTAAATGGAGCAAACCAAATATCGAAAGAGCCGAACGCATGATTCAGCAGAATTTAATGACAGAACAAGGTCAGAAATTAATTGATATAGCAAAAGAAAAAGGAAAATGGATAATAGATGAAACATGATGAAAACGTATTTTGCCATGCTGAATTAGGATTTTAAAAGAACGTTTCGCTTTAAAATAATTTGTATTTTAGTAAGACCAGAACTATAATCTAAAACCTTCTAGATCATGCTAAAACAAACTTTTGTTCTTCTCTTTTTTTGTTTCGGAATCCATTTAAATGCTCAAGATATCGGTTTTACCAAACCAGATTACAAAGCAATAGAAAAAGAAATCAGTGATAAAAACTCCAAATTCTTTTATCCGAAATTAATTGAAAGGCTAGTGAAAAATGATACGCTTTTAACCCACGACGAATACCGCCATTTATATCTAGGTTACTTTTTTCAGCCCAAATACAACGCCTTTTGGACTTCTCCCGATGACGAAAAACTTCGTACTTTTTATGCTAAAGAAAAACTCGAAGCTTCAGATTATGATGAAATTATAAAACTGGCCAATAATTCTTTAAAAGACTTTCCATTTGACCTTAGACAGCTCAACTATCTAGCTTACATTTATCACTTAAAAGGCGACGAAACTGCTGCAAAAATTACCTCTTTTAAATTTCACAGTATCATGAATGTCATTCTTTCTTCTGGCGACGGTAAAAAATGCGAAACTGGTTTTCATGTTTTAATGGTCGATCACGAATACATACTGCTCAATCTTTTTGAAATTGAATCGAAAGGCCAATCACTTGTTGAAAATTGTGACTACCTAAGTTTCGAAAAGGGTGTTTATAATGTAGACGGAATTTATTTTAACATTGAAAAAATGCTCGAGAACGAAAAGAAAATGCTTCGATAAACAAAATCTCTAAACATACAACAATAGCTTCGTCATTAAATTGATGAAGCTATTTTTTTTGATAAAAACCATTTATTTATTGCTTATCAATAAATTTTTATTATTTTAGCAGCATAACTTCTAATCTTAAATAACATGGAAATTAAAATTGGAACACCGCAGATTCTAAAAATCCTGAATATTTTATCTTGGATTATTTTTATTGGCTTATGTGTAGAAGCTGGTATGTATCTTTTTAACGGAATTTATACCATGACCATAAATTCATACAATGCTAGATTTCTAGATTTACTTGACCTTTATACTTTTAATACAGGTTTCTATGTACAGGAAATATGTTTCATCAGTATTGTAGCTATTCTCAAAGCTATTATGTTATACATAATTGTAAAATTGCTTCATGAGAAAAAATTAAATATAGAACAGCCTTTTACCTTAGAAACAGGAAACTTTATATCATATCTTTCGTATCTAGCTTTCGGAATCGGATTATTTTCCCTTTGGGCCGCAAAATTCAATATCTGGCTAACTACAAAAGGAATAAAAATTCCTACACTGGAAAGTTTAAATCTTGAAGGCGGAAGCGTTTGGATATTTATGTCCATTATACTTTTTGTCATTGCACAGATTTTTAAAAGAGGAATCGAAATCCAATCTGAAATTGACCTAACCATTTAAACGAAAAATTATGCCTATTATAGTAAATTTAGATGTCATGATGGCAAAAAGAAAAATGTCATTAAATGAACTTTCAGAAAAAGTAGATTTAACATTATCCAATCTTTCCATTCTAAAAACTGGCAAAGCAAAAGCAATCCGTTTCAGCACACTTGAAGCCATCTGCAAAGTTCTGAATTGTCAGCCTGGAGATATTTTAGAATTTTCTGAAGAATAATAAAAACTTTTATTTTAATTTGTATTTTCGTACAAAATTCAATTAGTTTTTAAGAGCATTTTCTAACACAAAAAATCTAACAATGAATATTCTAGTTGTTTACGCGCATCCGAGCAAAAAATCATACACTTTTCAGGTTTTAGAAAGATTAAAATCAGTTTTAGGCAATGAAAATTGGAATATTGAAGTCTCCGATTTGTATGCATCTAATTTTGTTAGTGATATGTCTGAAGCAGAATATGAGCGTGAAGGTTTTGCTAAGGCACAGCTCCCAATTTCTCAAGATGTTTTAGTAGAACAGGAAAAAATAGAAAAAGCAGATTGTATTATTTTCCTGTATCCTGTTTGGTGGAGTGATTGTCCAGCAAAATTAAAAGGCTGGTTTGATCGTGTTTATTCAGTTGGATATGCTTACGGACAAAATGAAACTTCAAGAAAGATGAAAACCATTCCGTACGGACTTGTAATTTGCACTGCGGGACATCCGAATGAATTTTTACTTGAAATTGAAATGGCTCAAAGTATGGAAAAAATTATGCTCGAAGACCGTTTAGGAAAACGTTTTACGCACAAAGAAATGATTATTCTAGGTGGAACATTAGAACTTGAAAATGTAATGGCAAAACATTTTGAACTGATTAATAAAATTCCAGAAAAAATTAAAGCAATACAATAGATCACAAATCTTATTTTATAAAAAATGATAGAAGACAATAATTTAGAAAAATCAGTTTTTGAAGAAATTCCAACCGAAAAAATATATTCAGAAAAAGCGATACGAATAGGAACATTTTTTGCTGGTCCGCTGGTTGCAGCGTATTGCATTGCAGAAAATTTTAAAGCATTTAATGATTCTGAAAAAGCAAAGAACACATGGATTATTACCACACTGTCAATGATTGCAATTATTGGACTTATTTTTATCATTCCCGATAATTTCCCTAGTATTCTCTTCCCTATACTTTATTCAGCTGTGGCTTCTTATTTCTTGAAAAAATTCCAGGAACAGAACATTCAAAAACATATTCAAAATGGCGGTGAAACTTTCGGCGGATGGAGAGTTACTCTGATTGGCTTATTGAGCATTCTTATATTTTTAGGAATTATTATGAGTGTTGTCCTATTAACTGAAAACGCCTCATAGTTTTTCTGTCCGAAACACCCCTTAAATTTGTCTCTAAAACACCTTAATCAATTGATTTTTAGATTGTAATTTTACTTTACTAATTTAAAAAAATCAATTGATTATGAATACTAACGATTTTACCACAACAATACTTTTCAATCAATCACCAGAAGAAGTTTTTAAAGCTATACAAAACGTTAAAGGCTGGTGGTCGGAAGAAATTGAAGGAAAAACAGCAAACAAAGGCGACGAATTTAAATACCACTATGAAGATGTTCATCGCTGTAAAATAAAACTAATTGAAGTAGTTCCAAACCAAAAAATCGTATGGCTGATTGAAGAAAATTACTTCAGTTTTACCAAAGACGACACGGAATGGACCAACACAACAGCCGTTTTTGATATTTCGAAAGAAGGCGATAAAACAAAACTCACTTTTACACACGTGGGTCTGGTTCCAGAATACGAATGTTTTGACGTCTGCAAAGCTGGTTGGAGCAACTATATCGAGAACAGTTTAAAAAAATTAATAGAAACTGGAAAAGGACAGCCAAATGCAACTGGAAAACCTCAAATAGAAACCGAAAGAGCATTATCATCAAAAGAATAAATTTCATAAATTCGTTACAATAAAGAAACGAAAATTATGAATCCTATTTTAAGAAATACTTTGGCCATAATTGCAGGTCTTGTTATCGGAAGTATTATCAACATGAGTATCATTTTAATAAGCGGTTCTATAATTCCGCCTCCAAATGGTGCCGATGTTACCACTACAGAAGGTTTACAAGCAACTATGCACTTATTCGAGCCAAAGCATTTTTTATTTCCTTTTTTAGCCCACGCAATCGGAACTTTCGCTGGAGCATTTACAACTGCATTAGCAGCTGCCTCACACAAAACGAAACTAGCTTTTATTATTGGTGCTTTCTTTCTATTTGGTGGCATAACAATGGTATTAACACTCCCATCTCCACTCTGGTTCAGCATTGTCGATTTGGTTTTTGCTTATCTACCAATGGCTTATCTCGCTTCTAAAATCGCTTCAAAAAAGAAAATCTAAAGAAAAATGGAAACCAAAAACGCTCTAAAACCAGCTAAAAAATGCTACAGCCACATTGGCGGTAAACTCGGCGAACTTCTTTTGGAAACATTTGCCGACAAAAAATGGATTGCAAAAAACGAGGCTTCAGATAAGCATTTTTACATCACCGAATTGGGCGAAAAAGAATTTGCCAAATTGGGTATCGATCTTACCAAAATCAAATCGGAAGCCATTTAATTTTATAAATTCACTGTTATTTTCTGCAAAATTTATAGCACTTAATTTCATAACTTAGTTTACTTTAAAAACCTGAATTATGACTAAGAAAGAAATCGCTAAAAACTTCCTGAAACTAGCAGCAAAAGGGCATCCTCATGAAGGTTTTCGATTGTATGTCGGAAAGAATTTCAAACACCACAATGCTTATTTCAAAGGCGATGCAGACACTTTAATGCTTGCCATGGAAGAATCTGCCAGAACAAATCCGAATAAGCTTTTTAAAATTCATCATATTTTAGAAGATGGAAATCTCGTTGCTGTACACTCTCATCTCAAACAAACTCCATCAGATATAGGTTTTGCAGTAGTGCATGTTCTAAAATTCAAAGACGATAAAATCGTAGAACTTTGGGATTTAGGACAGCCTGTTCCTAAAGATTCTATTAATGAAAATGGAATGTTTTAATTTTTGTTTCAAGTTTCAGGTTTCATGTTACCTACAAAACGTGAAACTTGAAACTTGAAACCTGAAACTTGAAACCTGAAACTTGAAACCTGAAACTTGAAACTTGAAACCTGAAACCTGAAACCTGAAACTCGAAACCTGAAACCTGAAACCTGAAACTCGAAACCTAAAAAAATTCACCATTAACAATTATAAATGAACTTCATCACCAAAATCTCCTTATTATTAGTTTTAATCTTTGTTTCTTGCAATTCATCTGCTCAAAAAAAAGACAATTATAAAAAAAGTATTGATAGTTTACTTCAAAACACCAACCCTAAATTTAATGGTGTGATTTTGATTTCTCAAAACGGAAAAACATTGTATTCTAAAGCAGAAGGTTTTTCGAATTTCGAAACCAGAACACCTATAAAAATGGATACTCAATTTGAAATCATGTCCAACAGTAAATTAATTGCTGCCGTTTTACTGTTGTTGGAAGTAGAAAAAGGAAAAGTAGATTTGAATGATCCAATCAAAAAATACCTACCAGAACTTACACAAACTTGGGCAGATTCAGTAACAATTCATCAGCTTTTAAACCATTCTCATGGAATTATCGATTTAGAAAAACCATTGGCTTTTAAACCGGGAACCGATTTTAAATACGGAAATCTAAGTTTTAATCTGGTTGCAAAAATTGTCGAATTCAGCTCTAAAAAAAGCTACACAGAAGTTGCCGAATCACTTTTTAAGAAATTAAAGATGAATCATACTTTTTGTTATTCAAAAGATAAAGAACAAAATCTGGCAAAAGGCTATTATAACATAAAAAATCAACTGGAACCCGATACTTCAAGACAAATCACAGATGAAACTTTAGGTGCAGACGGCATTATTTCAACCGTTTCTGATCTTGCTATTTGGAACAATAATCTTCATAAAGGAAAAATATTAAAACCAGAATCGTATCAGTTATTAACTAAAAACACCATTTTATCTCAGCATAATTTCTTCGGAAAAGAAAAGCAACCTTATGGATACGGAATTCGAATTGTAGAAGAAGAATCCGTTAAATATCTTGGACATACAGGTTTGGGAGACGGGTTTTCTGGCGTAAATTTGTATTTCCCACAAAGTGATGTAAGTTTGATTGTATTGGAAAATCAGATGCCCGAAGATGCCAGTTTGTTTTATGCGACTGAGTTTAAAATCAAAAACATTCTTTTAAAAAGTAATTTATTAAAGAAAAAGTAAGCTAAAATGGCAAAAAATAAAACCACAGAAACTCAAAATAGCGTTACTGATTTTATTAACGCTGTCGAAAATGAAGTTAAAAGAAACGACGCTTTTGAACTTCTAAAAATAATTCAAGAAGCAACTGGTTTTGAGCCCAAAATGTGGGGACCAAGCATTATTGGTTTTGGAAGCTATCATTACAAATACGACAGCGGTCACGAAGGAGATGCTCCGTTGGCTGGTTTTTCGCCAAGAAAAACAGCCATGACCGTTTATTTTTATCTGCCACAAGAAAAAAGAGAAGAACTTTTATCTAAACTTGGAAAACATACTTCGTCTAAGGCATGCATTTACATTAAAAAACTCGAAGATATTGATATTGAAATCTTAAAAAAGATAATTTTACTTTCAATTGAATATACCCAAAATTTATATCCTCAAAATAAATGACAACATTCGTAATTCTATTATTGCTGATTGGTTTTGCAATTTATATGTTTCTGCAACATCCAAAATTCGGAAAAGCGCCTTCGGGAGCGAGACTAGTTCAAATTCAAAATTCGCCACAATTTAAAAACGGAAAATTCGAAAACCAGAGCTTTACGCCCGATCTCGCTGAAGGAGCAACTATGGCTGGAGTTTTGTTTGAATTTTTCTTCAAGAAAGTAGATCGAAAAATTCCAACCGATCTTATTCCGTCTGTAAAAACCAATTTATTGGAGCTTCCTCTAGATCAAGATATTTTGGTTTGGTTTGGGCATTCGTCTTATTTTATTCAGCTTGAAGGAAAACGCTTTTTAATTGATCCCGTTTTTAGCGGTAACGCCTCTCCTATTCCTGGCACAACAAAATCGTTTAAAGGAACAGATATTTACACGGTTGACGATCTTCCAGAAATTGATTATTTATTGATTACACATGATCATTATGATCATTTGGATTACGATACATTTCTAAAATTAAAACCTAAAACTAAAAAAATAATTACGGCGCTCGGTGTGGGTTCGCACTTGGAATTCTGGGGATTTCCATCTGAAAATATCATTGAAAAAGATTGGTACAGCACTATCAAATTAGATGAAAATCTGACAATTCATACTGCACCATCAAGACATTTTTCGGGCAGAGGTTTTAAAAGATGCAATACGCTCTGGACTTCTTTCATTCTCGAAACTAAAGATTTTAAAATGTATTTAGGCGGAGATAGCGGCTATGATTCTCATTTTGCTGCAATTGGTGAAAAATATGGCCCATTTGATATTGCTTTAATTGATAACGGCCAGTACAATGAAAAATGGAAATACATTCACAACATGCCGGAAGATGTTATAAAAGCCATGAAAGATCTGAAAGCAAAAAGAGTATTTCCTGTACATTCTTCAAAATTTGCTTTATCGTTACATTCTTGGGATGAACCTTTAAATAAAGTGACTCAATTGAATCGTTTATCTGAAAATCCAGTTCCACTAATTACACCAATGATTGGCGAAATTGTTGAATTGAAGAATGACAAACAAGAATTTAAACAATGGTGGAAAGGGGTTAATTAATTATGAATTGTTAATTATGAATTATGAGTTCTAAATCTATGCAATGTCACCCTGAGCGATCCCGAGGCTTCGGGAGAAGGGCGCTCCAATTGGCACTAGGGCTTCGACTTCGCTCAGCCTGACAAAAGTGAACAAAACATGAAACCTGAATCTTGAAACTCTAAAACCAAAAACAAACTAAAAACCGTGAAACAAAAAATAATATTTCTATCCTTTTTCTTCCTTTTAATAACCAATGCCTTTTCTCAAAACACTTATGTCTTTTTAGGATCATATAATCGTGATAAATCGGCAGAGGCTATTCAGGTTTATCAATTGGATACTTTGAGTGGGAAGCTAACCAAATTTACGTCGGTTAAAAATATTGTAAATCCGTCATATTTGACGGTTTCTCCAAATGGGAAATATGTGTATGCGTGTACAGATACCAAAACACCAAATGCAGGAAGTGTAAGCAGTTTTGAATTTAACGCAACAGCAAAAACTTTGACTTTTTTAAACAGCCAGAGAAGCGGTGGCGAAAATCCTGTGTATGTCAGCGTTCATAAAAGCGGAAAATGGTTGGCAAATGCCAATTATACAGAAGGAAGCGTATCGGTTTATCCGCTTCTAGAAAATGGTAAAATTGATTCTATTGCGCAGAATTTTCAATATACAGATGGAAGCGTCAATAAAGAAAGACAAACCAAATCTCATGTGCATTCTGCCGTATTTTCTCCACAGTGCGATTATTTGTTTTTACCCGATTTAGGCGCCGACAAAATACGCTGTTATGCTTTTGATGAAAATCAGAAAAAACCTTTAATAGAAACTCAAAATCCATTTACCAAAACCGATTTGGAAGCTGGACCAAGACATTTTACCTTTCACCCAAATCAAAAATGGGGATATTGCATTGAAGAAATGGCTGGACAAGTAAGTGTTTACAATTATGAAAATGGCATTTTAAAAAAAATACAGCGCATTGCCACACATCCCGACAAAATTAAAGAAGGTTTTGAGAGCTCTGATATTCATATTTCTCCCGACGGAAAGTTTCTTTACGCCACAAACCGAGGCAAGGAAAACAATATCGCAATTTTCTCTATTGATGAAAACGGACTTTTGAAAAACATTGGTTATCAATCTACTTTAGGAAAACATCCTCGTATTTTTGCTATTGACGAAAGCGGAAAATTTCTAGTTGCTTCGAATGTTTTAACGGGTAATATTATAGTTTTTAAAAGAAATCTGAAAACGGGATTATTAAAGAAAGTAGGAAAAGAAGTAAAAATGGAGAATGTTTCCTGTGTGAAGATTAAGAAAATTTAACCACAAACCATTAATCAAAAAACCATAAAAAATGCAAATATCAAACTTCAATTTACAGCCAGATTTTTTAGAAAACGAAATTTCAAAATTAATTCCGCTAGAAGAAAAACATTTTGAAGCATTGTTTGAAGCAGCTTCCGATCCTTTAATTTGGGAACAGAATCCTGTAAAAGACCGATATACAAGAGAAGGTTTTAAAACTTATTTTGACATTATAATTACAAAAAGTTCCTTCTTAATTCTCGATAAACAAACCAATGAAGTTATGGGAACAACAAGTTTTTATGACTACAATCCAGAAAAATCGAATGTTGGAATTGGTTATACTTTCATTACAAGAAAATATTGGGGCGGACCATATAATAGTTCAAATAAGAGATTAATGATGGATTATGCTTTCCAGCATGTTAATTCGGTGCTTTTTCATATCGGAGCTGAAAATTACCGTTCTCAAAAAGCCGTTTTAAAGCTAGGAGCGGAAAAAATCAACGAACTGACATTTATTATTAACGGCACTGATTTTCCTTATTTCGAATATGAATTGAAAAAAAAGTAAAATACTTCTAATTTACCATTTCACATCTAACATTTCACAAAAAAGAATGAAAAGAATAACTGTTTTCTGCGCCTCTAGTTTCGGCACTGAAAAAATTTTCGAAGAACAAGCCTCAGCTTTAGGGAAAACTTTGGCCGAACAAAATATAGAATTAGTTTACGGCGGTGCAAATGTAGGCTTGATGGGCGCAGTTGCAGATGGAGCTTTAAATGCAGGCGGAAAAGTAATTGGCGTACTTCCAAACTTTTTAAGATCTAAAGAAATTGCTCATTTGGGTTTAACCGAATTAATTTTGGTAGAAAGCATGCACGAAAGAAAAACCAAAATGAACGATTTATGCGATGGTGTAATTGCACTTCCTGGCGGTTTTGGAACACTAGAAGAACTTTTTGAAATGCTGACTTGGGCGCAATTAGGATTGCATAAAAAACCGATTGCTATTTTAAACGTAAACGGTTTCTACGATTCGCTAATAAATTTATTGCAAACCATGACAGAAAAAGGATTACTCAAAGAAGTCAATCGAGAAATGCTTTTAGTTAGTGAAAATATTGACGATTTGCTGGAGCAAATGAAGAATTATGTTGCGCCAACTGTTGGAAAATGGATTGATAAAAAAAAGTTATAAATTGTGAATTATGAGTTAAGAGTTGCCTGTTCAGAATAAAAACTACAAAATTTAGAGTTATATTTACAAATCCATCTCGCTTCTAACAAACAACATCTAACTTCAAAAGAAATGAAAACAGAAAATAACAAATTCGCAAGAGCCGAAATGCTGATTCGAAAACCTGTTTCAGAAGTTTTTCAGGCTTTTATTGATCCGCAGATAACGAGTAAATTTTGGTTTACAAAAGGATCCGGAAAATTAGAAGAAAATCAAAAAACCGAATGGACTTGGGAAATGTATGGTTTTTCGCTTTCGGTTACCACGCTAGTTTTACAGGAAAATAAAAAGATTGTCATTGAATGGGGAAATCCAGATGAAATCACTTTGGTAGAATGGGTTTTTAGTCCTTTAAACGAAAATGAAACTTTTGTGAGCATTACTAATTCTGGTTTTCATGGAGATTCAGACAAAATAATTGATCAGGTTCGCAATTCAACTGAAGGTTTTACTTTGGTTTTAGCGGGTGCAAAAGCTTATTTGGAGCATCGTTTACAATTGAATTTGGTTTTGGATCGTTTTCCGAAAGGTCTTGCTTAATTTCATTTAACCGCAAAGAGCGCAAAGTTTTTTTGAGAGTCATTAAAATGAAAAGTTTGCAAAGCATTTTCTACACAAAACTTTGCGAACTTAAAATATAGATTTTGCTTAATCTTCGTATTAAAAAAAACCTTAGCGCACTTTGCGGTAAAAATTTAACTACAAAGAAAGGCAAATTGAAACAATTAAAAACAAAAGAAAATGGAAGTAAAAAAGCCGGAAAATATAGACGAATACATTGGCGGATTTCCTAATGACGTTCAGGAAGTTTTAGAAAATGTTAGAGCAACGATTCATCAAGCAGCGCCAAATGCTAAGGAAAAAATTAGCTATTCTATGCCAGCTTTTGAGCAAAATGGTATTGTAGTTTATTTTGCTGCTTTCAAAAACCATATCGGACTTTACGCTTTGCCAAGCGGACATGAAGCTTTTGCCGCAAAACTTTCTAAATATAAATCAGGAAAAGGTTCTGTTCAATTTCCATTAAAAGATCCAATGCCTTATGATTTGATTACTGAAATTGTAAAGTTTAGAGTCAAAGAAAATCTTGAAAAAGCCAAAAAGAAATAATTCTAAAATCTATTTTCTTATCATTTACAAAGTCTTATTTAATGAAAAAAATAAATCTTCTTTTTTTACTTTATACCTTTTTTGTAAGCTATTCTAGTTTTGCTCAAGACGAAACTACAATTGAAAAAGAAATTTTAGAACTTCATAAACCCACAAAAAAAGTTCGTGACTCAATTATAAAGTTGCAAAAAGAAGTTTATTTAAAAATTGAATTTGAAAAAGACTCCATAATTAAAAATCAATTAAAGCTTCGTTTAGATGAATTAGAAAACGCAAAAGATCAAAATGATATTGAAGAATTAAAACTTGATTTTGTTTTTGCTAAAAACCATCCTAGTTCATACCACGCTTTACAACTAATACGAGTTCCTGTTAATCGTTTTATTGGAATGAATTTTTATGACACTTTTGTGGAAGTTTTTGAAAATTTCACTCCAGAAATAAGGAATTCAGAAAAAGGGCAGGAAATGTCCGAGAAACTAAAATATTTCAAACAAAGTAAAGTTGGAAGTCAAGCTCCCGATTTTAATCTGAAAGATATTAATAACAATGCCATTTCGCTTGCTGATTTTAAAAACAAACAATATGTTTTAATAGATTTCTGGGCTAGCTGGTGTGCTCCTTGCCGCGAAGAATTACCTTATATTAAGGAATTATACAAAAATTATAAATCACTTGGCTTCGAAATTATAAGCATTACTAGAGATGAAAACTTAGATGCCTGGAAAAAGGCTATTATTAAAGATAAAATCGAGTCTTGGAAACATATTTCAATTTTAGAGAATAATAGTTCTATTGATAAAGATTATTTTGTTAACGGAATTCCTCATAAAATTCTTATCGATAAAAACGGCATTATTATTGGGAAATGGAAAGGCAGCGGAGAAAGCAACAAACATGATTTACAAAAGCTTTTAAAATCGATTTTTGAAGCAGAATAATATACATCAATGAATTTAACCGAACATTACAATCAGCTTTACAAAACATCTTCTGAAATCATTTCGGCAGGAAAATATTCAATCGATTCTGAACTTAAAAATGAATCAGATTCCCGTTTTGGAATCACACTGCTTATTCGCCCAAATGAGGAAATTAAAGCTAATATTCAGCAATTTATCAATGCATTAAAAAAAGCGGAACCTGAGCAGTATTTTTATCCCGATTCAGATATTCATATTACAGTAATGTCAATTATTTCTTGTTCGGATAAATTTACTTTGAATCAGATTTCAACGAACGAATATATTGAGGTAATTTGCAGAAGTCTTGTTAATGTTGAAAAAATTAAAATTCATTATAAAGGTGTAACTGCTTCTCCATCGGCAATTATGATTCAGGGATTTCCAAGTGATGAAACACTGCATAATTTACGAAACAGACTTCGTGAAAATTTCAAGAATTCAGGATTACAGCAATCGATAGACAGCCGATATGAAATTTCTACCGCACACTCTACCATAATGCGCTTTCAAGAAAAACTTCATGATCCTAAAAAACTGATGGGAATTGCAGAAAAATTCCGTGATTATGATTTCGGAGAATTTGAGGTTAAAAACTTAGAATTGGTTTATAATGACTGGTATCAGCGTAAAAGCACTACACGTGTTTTGGGTGATTTTGGATTGAGGTGATTTTTTTGCTTGCCACTAATTTTATTGAAGTGAATAAAAAAATAATTCGTGAAAATTCGTGGCGAAAAATAGAATCCCAACTTTATTTAAATTTTCCAAAATGCCATAAAACTCCCGAAGGATCGTGCAGGAAACATTCGCTTCCCCAATCTAAATGACGAGTTGGGGTTAGTTTTACACCGTATTTTTCAGTCAAATTGAGTGCTGCTAATTCATTATAATAACGATCCACATCATCAACTTCGAGAAAAATCATAGTATTTTCGTTCCAGCTTTTATCGTAATAATCTTGGAGATAAAAAGCGATTTCTCCCGTTTTAAAAACTGAGAAATTAGATTCTAAAACTATTTCCTCAAATCCTAAATCACGATAAAAGCTTCTTGAGATTTCAAAATTTTTGGAACCAATAAAAGGACGTATTGACTTAGCATTGTGATTCATTTCAGTATTTATTTAAGATTACTATTTTTTGTAAGTTAAAAAGAAATAAAACCCTTTATTTAACTTTCACAATATTATATTTTAAACCATCTCTCGTTTCTCTATCGTTTACGACACCAAATTGATAAACAAAATCATTATACTTTAATGTTTTGTCTTTTCTATCATAAATCAGAATAGAGATAAAGGAATCATATTTTGACGAATTGTCTGTTTTCTTTTCATTGTAAAATTCGTTAAAAATTATGCCTTTAACTTTAAGCAAATTTTGATCATACTTTACGTCAAATTGTGTTTCTTGTGTAACTTGATTTCCATAATGCACAACTGCCTTGTAAGTACCTTCCACAAAATCGTCATACATTTCTTTTCTTACCAATGAATTATCTCTACAATCGACAGAAACAATTTTAGATTTATTATTAAATTTGACATCCTTTATTGCTTCATTTTCAACAAATCCAACAAAACAGCTTTTATCTTTAAACACAGAGATTTTCGAGTATTTACTTCCTTTAGATAGCAACTCGATTCGCTT
Organism: Flavobacterium luteolum; assembly: GCF_027111275.1. Classification (NCBI taxonomy): domain Bacteria; kingdom Pseudomonadati; phylum Bacteroidota; class Flavobacteriia; order Flavobacteriales; family Flavobacteriaceae; genus Flavobacterium; species Flavobacterium luteolum. The sequence goes on from NZ_CP114286.1 coordinate 607,920, forward strand.
TCCTGCAGGAATAACAAAATCAATATTTTTATAGTTATTGGTATCGAGAGTATCACTTAGCAAATAATTTTGCCTCGCAGTTAAATTATCAATATCATTTTTATCAAACAAAATCTCCAGCACAACTTCCTTATCAAATGATCTAACTTGTGTTACTGAGAAAGATTCATCTTTATATTTCTTAAGCTTAATAATATTAAAATCACATCCTTTTTTACATTTTCCAATTAATTCTACACTATCATTTTTAGTAAGTGTAACTATTTTACCATCTTTTAAGCTGGAAGGTGTTGTAAAGTCTGATGGCAAACGAACTTTATGAGTAAAGTTTCTTTGTGCAAAAGCACAACCTGACAAAAACAACAATGCAATTAATACTATTTTTTCTCTCATTTATTTTTTCTGATATACTATTGAAAAACTTATTCGCTTCTGAAAGATTACAAATTTATGTCGTTATAATAAATTAAAAACCATTTATTTTTGATCAGTTTAAATTGTCTTTCGACTTCAAAACCGCTGTTATCAATCCAAAATTTCTCCGTAATTAATGTATCCGTTTTTATTATTGAATGTTGATACTCTCCTATTTCAGTTTTTTCAGCAACCGGAATTACTTGAAACTGCCAGTTTTTTCGCGTCCAATTGCTCTGCTCAAAACCAGTGATATGCTTTCCTTCAATAGGGAAATCAACTCTCGAAACCTGAAAAATTGAATCTGAGTGGAATTTTTTATTGAACTCATCAAAATTCTCAGGCAGTTCTCTTTTTGCAGATCTTGCAACGCTATCAATATCAGGCATTTTAGAATTCAAATCTGATTCCTGTTTTACTTTGTTAGTACAATTCAAAAAAATGAGTGCAAAAGCAAAAATTAATAAAACGCTCGAGATTTTCATTAAAATGAAATTTAATTCTTTTTCAATATACTTCCAATACCTCGACCAATCTGTTCTATTGCCTCAATTCCTTTTGCTAGAGGCGATGCCGTAAAATCTTCATAAGCATCCATTGCGCTTTCTTTGCGATCGTCTTGCGGGTACACCAGTATTACGTTGTTGCTATCGAAGTATTTTTCGAATTTCTGTGGCAACTTATCAAAGATAGATTGATACGAAACAGAACCTTTTCTAGAAAGATTAAAGACTACCAAATCTGTTGGTTTTATTTCGTCTGAAATGCTTTCAAAATCTTCCCAGTCAGAAACATTTTTAAATCCTAATTTGGCGTTTAATTTCAAATTATTCGCAATCTGCTGAATGGATTCATGCGTTTTGTATTCAGCATAAACCACAATTGGAATACTTAATTCTTGTGATAAACGACATATTTTCTGAAGCAGTAAATGAAAACCAACGCCTCTTTCAGTAAATGGAGGGCAGACAAAAACCAATCTTTTTTCTTCTATAAAATTCTTTTGGAATCTACAGATAAACAAACTTTTATCAACATTATTAATTATTGAATCGACATTTTCTCCAAATATTTTATCAATAAAACCTGTTTTTCTTGGCCAGCCTACAATCACAATATCAGACATGATTTCTTTAGAAGTTCTCGCAATTCCACTCGCAGGATTATGATCAATTCTGGCAATAGTATTGATTTTAACTTCTGAAGCTGAACCTTGAATAACAAATTTATCAGCCGCTTTTCTGTATTTTAAAATGTTCTTTTCTGCCTGATTATTGTTAGGAACAATTGTTAATAAAGTAATTGGGTTAGATGATTTTTTATCTTTTATCAAAAGGGCAAAATCCAGTAAACTTGCTGCTGCAGAAGTTTTGGCCAGTGGAATCAGAATATGTTCGTCTAAAATTTGATCTCTTCCAGTATCTTCATGCGAGAATTCTTCTTCGCAGATAGCAATTTTCTTAGCCGCTTTTTCAGTCGCAAACGACGCTACGATGCAAGTAATCAGAATCAGGATAATAGTTCCGTTTAAAATATTTTCATCTAAAATTTTGGCTTTAAAACCTACCAAAATAACAGCTAAAGTAGCAGCAGCGTGTGCACTGCTCAATCCGAAAATAAGCTGTCTTTCGGTTTTGGTGTATTTAAAAACAATTTGAGTAAAAAATGCAGCAATCCATTTTCCGAATATCGCTACAACACTTAAAGTTCCTGCCACAATCAAAGCTGTAGGTCCGCTCAAAATAACGCTGACATCAACTAGCATTCCAACAGAAATCAAGAAAAACGGTATAAATAGCGAATTCCCCATAAATTCAATTCTATTCATCAGAGCAGATGAATGGGGAATTAACGGATTTAAAGCCAGACCTGCTACGAACGCTCCAATGATTGGCTCTACTCCTGCTACTTCGGCCAAAAAGGCAGCAAAGAACACGACAGAAAGTACAAATATATAATGGGCGTGTTTCTCACTTTCTAGTTTCTTAAAAAACCATTTAGCAATTCTCGGAATAACCACAAACATAATAGCAGAGAAAATCGCTAAGGAAATTGTTAGTTTAATCCAAAATGCCTGATTTAAATTCCCCTGAGCGCTTCCCATAATCACGGCTAGAATAATCAAAACCGCAGTATCGGTCAAAATGGTTCCTCCTACTGTAATGGCAACCGCTTGGTTTTTGGCAATTCCCAGTTTACTTACAATCGGATAAGCAACCAAAGTGTGGGTCGCAAACATACTTGCTGTTAAGAAACTGGCATTAAAATCGTATTGAAGCAAATAAAAACAAACTGGAAATCCTATGGAAAGTGGCAGAATAAACGTAAAAAAACCAAAAAGCAAACTCTTATTTCGATTGGCTTTAAACTCATTCATATCCAATTCTAGTCCAGCAATAAACATAATGTATAAAAGACCAATAGTCGAAAAGAGATCAACCGCAGAGTTTTTTGCCAAGATATTTAAACCGTGCGGACCGATAATAACTCCTGAAATAATAAGTCCAATAATTCCGGGAATGTTAATCTTTTTAAGTAAAATTGGACAAAGCAGAATTATAAAAAGTATTAACGAAAAAATCAATACAGGGTTGCTTAAAGGTAATTCGAATTCTTGTAATAGATGTCTGAAAAATTCTATCATATAGTAACTTTATCTTCTTGTGGTATTCATATTTGTAAAAAGACATTCTCAGAATTCAAACAAAATCCATGAAGTATTAATAATTAAAGAGCGAAGCATTAAATGCAACTCGTTCTTTTACAAAAATACCGAAAAAACACTAACTTTTAACGGAAACCGCATATTAAGGTTTTAAATTTATTTCGTTGCCGAATTATTAAATTTTAATATAATTTTTAACAAATACGCAAGATTAACATTAAAAAATAAATCATCGTTGCATTATTCGATTATCTTTGTCTTAACAAAAACTAAACAATGGAAGAATGTATCTCTGTTTTTGATATGCTTAAAATTGGCGTTGGCCCTTCAAGCTCACATACTTTAGGTCCTTGGCGTGCTGCCGAACGTTTTTTGGAAGAGCTCAAAGACGAAGCAATTTTAGACGATATTACAAGAGTAAAAGTCGACTTATATGGCTCACTTTCTTTAACTGGAAAAGGCCACGCAACAGATCTTGCCGTTATGCTCGGATTGAGCGGACAAGATCCTGAATATATCCCTGTTGAAGATATCGCAGGAATTATTAAAAAAATCGAAACCACAAACGAAATCAATTTGGGCAACAAAAAAGTGATTCCGTTCTTTTTTCTTCAAGACATTGTTTTCAACAAAGACTTTCTTCCGTTTCACGCAAACGGATTGAAATTTACAGCTTACAAGTCTGATGATTCAGAATACGAATCTACTTTTTATTCTATTGGTGGTGGATTTGTTGTAAAAGAAGAGCGTACAAATGCTAAAGAAAAAAAAGCCATAAAATGCGCCTTTCCTTACCCAATTCAAAACGCTGCTGAATTATTGAATTATACAGTTACAGAAAACAAATCAATTTCTGAAATTGTATATCAAAATGAAATTTCGATGCGTCCAGAAGCCGAAGTGCATTCCGAATTAATGCGTGTCTGGAACACCATGCTGGAGTGTATGTACATTGGCTGTCACTCTGAAGGTATTCTTCCTGGCGGACTTCATGTACGCAGAAGGGCTTTTGATATGCACCAAAATCTAATCGGATTATCCAATTATACCGACCCGCAAAGTTGGCTGGAAGAAATTAGAAAAACTGAAGTTAAATTTCGTCAAATTTTAAAATGGGTAAGCTGTTTTGCACTTGCCGTGAATGAAGTAAATGCATCTTTAGGACGTGTTGTAACTGCTCCAACTAACGGAAGTTCTGGTGTAATTCCTGCCGTTTTAATGTATTATATGGTAATTGAAAACCATAATGCAGGCGAAAAAGAAATCAAACAATTTTTGATGGTTGCAGGCGAAATTGGAAGTATCTTCAAGAAAGGATCCACTATTTCTGCTGCAATGGGCGGATGTCAGGCCGAAATTGGCGTTTCGTCTTCTATGGCGGCGGCGGCACTTTGCGAATTAATGGGTGGAACTCCTGCTCAGGTTTTAATGGCTGCTGAAATCGCAATGGAACATCATTTAGGTTTAACATGCGATCCAATTGGCGGTTTGGTACAGATTCCTTGTATCGAAAGAAATACAATGGGTGCAATTAAAGCGATAAATGCTGCTGAATTAGCTTTAGAAACTGATTCTAAAAATGCTAAAGTTCCTTTAGACAAAGTGATCAACACAATGTGGGAAACAGCAAAAGATATGAATTCAAAATACAAAGAAACTTCTGAAGGAGGTCTTGCAATCGCTGTAAATATGGCTGATTGCTAAAATTTTTATTTGCCACAGATTAAAAATAAAAATCTGTGAAAATCTTTTTAATCTGTGGCAAAAAAAAACAAAATCAAAGAGAAATAATTACAAGTTTTCAATCTTTTTATTGTTTGATGTCATACACTGTCTGAAAAAGCTTTCATTGAAAAACATAGAGCTTATACTGAAGCTTCTCTAAAATCACCTCACACTTATAGTATCATAATGGAACACAGGCTATTCCGATTAGAATTTAAAGACAGTAAACTATTTTCTATCGAAATATTCTATTATTGCTGATTCCCATTCTACAATTATTCAATACTTTTACATTATCAAAAAAACAATAAAATGTCAGTAGCAAAAAAAGATTATAAAAGAATCACAACAAAGTCATTAATTGAAATGAAAAGCAATGGAGAAAAAATCTCTATGCTTACTGCGTACGATTATACAATGGCTAAAATTGTTGATACCGCTGGTGTCGATGTAATTTTAGTTGGTGATTCGGCATCAAACGTAATGGCTGGTCACGAAACAACATTGCCAATTACTTTAGATCAAATGATTTATCATGCTTCTTCTGTAGTTCGCGCTGTAGAAAGAGGTTTGGTTGTAGTTGACTTGCCTTTTGGAAGTTATCAGTCAGATTCTAAAGAAGCCTTACGTTCTTCTATCAGAATCATGAAAGAAAGTGGTGCGCATGCTGTGAAACTTGAAGGTGGAAAAGAAATTAAAGAATCTATCAAAAAAATATTAAATGCTGGAATTCCAGTTATGGGACATTTAGGTCTAACTCCTCAATCTATCTATAAATTCGGAACTTATACTGTTCGTGCCAAAGAAGAAGAAGAAGCAGACAAGTTAATTGAAGATGCTCAAATGCTTGAAAAAGTAGGGTGCTTTGCTGTTGTTTTGGAAAAAATTCCAGCTGCTCTTGCTAAAAAAGTAGCAGAAAGCATTTCTATTCCTGTTATCGGAATTGGTGCCGGAGGCGGTGTTGACGGTCAAGTTTTAGTAATTCACGATATGTTAGGAATGAATAATGAGTTTAGTCCGCGTTTCTTACGCCGTTATTTAAATTTATACGAACAAATGACACAAGCAATTGGTCAATATGCTGCAGATGTTAAGTCTAGCGATTTTCCGAACGCTAGCGAACAATACTAATTTTTTTTAAGATACTAAGGTTCTGAGTTGCTATCCCGATAACTATCGGGACTAAGTTTTTAGGTTCAAAGAAGCAAAGGAACAAAGGTTCAAAGATTTTTGAATTGCCTCCAGCTTTAGCTGGAGGTATCTTTTTTTAGATCTCTAAAAGGCTTTAGCCAAATCTTTATATATAATTCGAAATTCTCATTATGAAAATTATTTCTACTAAAGACAATCTCCAAGTTTTACACGAAGACAATCACATAATTGTGGTCAATAAACGTGTGGGTGATATTGTACAGGGAGATAAAACAGGCGACAAACCTTTGTCTGATGTTGTAAAAGAATACATTAAAGCCAAATACAATAAACCTGGTGATGTTTTTTTAGGTGTTATTCATCGTTTGGATCGACCAACAACAGGAATTGTAGTTTTTGCGAGAACCAGTAAGGCTTTATCGCGAATGAATGAATTGTTTAGTAATCGCGAAACAAAAAAAACATATTGGGCTGTTGTAAAGAATAAACCAATTGAAGCGTCTGCTAAACTGGTTCATTATTTAAAACGAAATGAAAAAAATAATACTTCAAAAGCACATTTAAAAGAAGTTCCTGATAGCAAATTAGCAAGTTTAGATTATACCATAATTAAAGAACTTCAAAATTATACTGCGCTCGAAATCAATTTACATACGGGGCGTCATCATCAAATTCGTGCACAGTTATCTGCAATTGGTTCGCCAATTAAAGGAGACCTTAAATATGGCGCAGACCGAAGCAATCCGGATGGAGGAATTCATCTTCATGCCAGAAAACTCACTTTTGTGCATCCTGTTTCTAAAGAAAACGTTACGATTATTGCTCCTACGCCAGATGATCCAATTTGGAATGCTGTATGATTTTTATGATTTAATTGTTAAATTTTTAAATTTTATCGATTAACTTGCATGGAGTAAAAAACAAGCTAATCGGAAAATGGATTATAAAAGTAACATCGGATATCGAAAGGAAACTCTAAAAAAGTTATTGTACAATATTCAGAAAAGTGAAGATTTAATTGTAAAAGCTTTGTACGATGACTTTAAAAAACCGGAGTTCGAAGCTGTTTTGACCGAAACCAATTATGTCATTTCAGAGCTTAAAGATGTTATAAAAAACATCAATAAATGGGCAAGACCCAAACGTGTCCTTCCATCCATTCTTAATTTTCCTTCTAGCGATTACATTTACAAAGAACCTTACGGAGATGTATTGATTATTGCGCCTTGGAATTATCCTTTTCAGCTGGCTTTATGTCCTCTGGTTGCTGCAGTTGCTGCAGGAAATAGAGTAGTTTTAAAACCTTCTGAACTTACGCCTCATACCTCTGCCGTAATTGCAAAAATTATAGAAAAAACTTTTCATGTTAATCATGTTGAAGTTTTTGAAGGCGGAATTGAAGTTTCTAATAAACTGCTTGCACAGCGCTGGGATTATATCTTTTTTACCGGAAGTGTCGCTGTTGGTAAAATTGTTGCAAAAACAGCAGCAGAAAACCTAACTCCTGTTACGCTCGAATTAGGAGGGAAAAATCCATGTATAATTGACGAAACTGCCAATTTAAAGCTCGCCGCAAAACGAATTGTCTGGGGGAAATTTATCAATGCTGGCCAAACTTGCATTGCTCCTGATTATATTCTGATTCAGAAAAACATGAAGGTTAATTTCATTTCTTATCTAATTGAGGAAATCATAAAAGCGTATGGCAAAAAAATAGACAAATCTCCCGATTTCGCTAGAATTATAAATACAAAAAATTGGTACCGACTAACCAATATGATTCAAAATGAACATGTTTTATTTGGAGGAGAAAGCGATGCCAACAAACTTTATATTGCCCCAACACTTCTTGAAGAGCCAGATTTGGACAGTCCGGTTATGAAAGAAGAAATCTTCGGTCCGATTCTTCCAATTCTAGTTTACGAAAATGAAAATGACATCGAAAAGATTGTCAGCCGATATGAGAAACCTCTTTCATTTTATATTTTTAGCGAAAATAATTCATTCGTTCAGCAATTACTTTCAAAATATTCCTTTGGAGGTGGCTGTATCAACGACACTGTGATTCATTTTTCTAACAATAGATTACCTTTTGGCGGTGTTGGTCATAGCGGAATTGGAGCTTATCATGGCAAACGAAGCTTCGACACATTTTCTCATCATAAAGCAATTGTAAAAAAAGGAAACTGGTTGGATTTGCCTATGCGTTATGCACCTTACAAAGACAAACTGGTTTCAATAAAACGAATTTTAGACTGGTTATAAATCAGTTAGAAACATTTCGGAATGTTTTATAGATTTTTATACTGAATTGATTAAAAATATTATATTTACGTCAAGATACCTTTCAAATAGTACAAGTCTATAAAACAATTTTACATACAAATGAAATCTACACTTAACCAAATTGAGGACATTAAAAAAAATGGCTATTCCCTTGATTTTGCTACAGTTTTTAATCACGCTTTCGAAAACTATAAAAAAATAGCACTTTATTCTGGGCTAATCATTTTAGTATTTTCAATTATTGCCGCTGTGGCTTTTATGGGCATTATGATTGCCTATTTTGGAGCTGAAGCCATGACAAAAGATTTTATTCAAAACATAGAAAACCAACAATTCACTGCTGTTCAGCTTGTAATACAAACCGTTGCTGTTTCTCTGCTTGCTGGAATTACAGCTCCATTTGGCGCAGGTTTTCTTAAAATGGCAGATTCTGCAGATAAAGATGTAGAATTTAATGTTTCAACTATTTTCAGCTATTACAAAGCGCCCTATTTTGGACAAATTTTTGTTGCTGCTTTTATTCCTGCTTTAATAGGAACAGCTCTTGCTACTTTAGTAGAAAGTTCAGGAATTTTATTTGTCGGAAATCTGATTTCATTTACAGTTTCTTTCTTTATGTATCTATCAATTCCATTAATTGTTTTTGGAAACCTTAATGCAATTGATGCCATAAAATCAAGCTTAATTATCGTTACTAAAAATCCGCTTAACATATTTGCTTTTTTTATCATAGGTTTTCTTGGTTCGATGGTAGGCTTTATAGGCTGTTGCGTCGGAATTATTTTCACGGTTGTTTTTAACAGTTCTATGATTTACGCCACCTATTTTGCCATTTTTGGAACACCATCTGAAGAAGAAGATTCAATTGATTCAATCGGAAAATACAATGTAGATTAAAATAGAAATTTCTTAATTAAAGAGAACCTAACCACTTCTTTTAAGAATTTTCAAAACGCTATTTACTTAACCAACATACCCCAAATTCTATGGCCGCAAACTGTAGTTTTTTCAATTCGGTTATCTCAGGAATTTCCGCTATAGGGAGTGCCTTTGAATCAATTATGACCGGATGGTATGTGTTTAATTCTGACATCATTTATTACAACAACCCTAAACTTATTGTTTTAGGGTTATCGCTTATTGCTTTTCTTTCTCTTTTAGTTTATCAGTTTTTTAGGATCAAAGCTAAAATTGGATATTTCATCGAAAAGAAGAAAGAACAAGATGCTATAGGCAAAGAATACCAGCTTTATATTTTATTTTTTGGTATTGCTGTCATTGTCATCGAAATCATTAATGAAATTTTCAAGATTAGACCCAAAAGTCTATTAATTGTAAATGTTCTAATTGGTGTTTTTGTGCTTGTTATTTATATAATAACGAACAAAATCAGATGGGTTAGAGAACAAATTCAGCAGATTTTCATATCTTGTTTTTTCATTTACATAAGCTACGTAGCGTATAACATTGTCACTTTAAAAAGTGATGTTGTACCAATCATTGTCTTTCTGATTTCTTTTTTCTTTTCGTACAGCATTCTTAAGCCCATAAAAATCTACTGGTCTTTTGTTGCTTTAACTTTCACCTTTCTAATTGCTGCGTTAGCATTTCATCTCATACCGATAAAATCATCCATTTTACTACTCAATTTCTGCATTCTTATTTTCATTATCAATCAAGTAAAATATGCCGTTTTATTAAACAATCGCGATAATTTTAGATTTGCTAACGAAATTGTTCATAAAGGAAATTCACTCACAATAGCATCCAATCAGAAAGGCGAAATACTATTTTGTAGCGAAACTATAACTTCTATTCTAGGACATCAGCCTGAAGAAGTTATGGGATTAAAATTCTGGGAGCTACCTCACGATTCAGAGCCAGAAGAAAAATTAAACCTTGCCAATAATCCAGAAAACAGACTTTACATCAGGAAATTAAAAACTAAAAACGGCGAATACAAATACATCCAATGGAAAGATAAAAAGTTCTCAGATGATTTAATCATCAGCATTGGGCAAGATGTTACAGAACAGGTTATTGTTCAAGATCAATACAAAAATTTAATCCAAACCGCGACTGATATTATTTTCGAAATTGATGCCGAAGGTCATTTTACTTTTATAAATGAATTTGGAATTTCAGTACTGGGCTACACTGAAAATGAGATTATAAATAAACACTATTCTAACTTTATTCACGAAAATTATATCAGCAGTGCAGTAGATTTTTATGAAAATTTAGTGCTTAATGAAAGTAATTATCCTATTATTGAAATCCCTATATTAAAGAAAAATGGTGAAGAAATATGGATTTCGCAAAAAATCATTGTCCGTAAAAATGATTTAGGATTAACAACTGGTTTTTCTGGAATTGCAAGAGATATTACAGAGAAAAAAAATATTGAGAACGAGAAAAAAAAGCGTCTTAAAAAAATTGAAGCCTATAATAATTCGACCAAAAAATTATCAACTACAGACTTTAGCAAATACGACGAATTAAACACGGTTATTGATTTAATATTAAAAGAAGCCGCTTCGATAAGTCATGCCAACCGCGTAAGTTTCTGGAAATATGATAGTGACTTAATTACTTGCAAAAATCTTTTTAGCCTTGATAACCAAAGTTTAAGCGACAAAAACATTTTAAATAAAGAGTCCTATCCTATTTATTTTGAAACACTAAACAATAAAGCCATTATTAATGCTCCAGATGTTTTCAATAAATTGGAAACATCTGAATTTGAAAAACTTTACTTTACAAAAAACAATATAAAATCAATGCTGGATGTCCCGATTTTCTTAACAGGACAATTGGCAGGAGTTGTTTGTTTTGAAAATACGGAACAAAAACGAGAATGGGATAATGAAGACATTAATTATGCAAGAACTATTTCAGATGTAATTTCGCTTGCCATTTCTTCTCAAATGCGTTTAGAAGCAGAAAGAAAACTAGAACTTAAGAGCCAACTTTTGTCAGCACTTTCTTTATGCACCGAAAAGTTCCTGCTTAGCAAAACTACTCACCTAATGTTTCAGGAGACCTATGATATTATTGGAAAAGCAGCCAAAGTAGATCATATGTATTATTACGAAAAAGATGCAATCTACAATACTGTCAGTCAAAAATACAAATGGTCGCGAGAAGGAGTCATTCATCAGATGACACCACTTCGTCATATGACTGAAGAAAATCTGAAGGAAATTTACGAGGTTGCATCGCAGAGAAAAATCTTAAACACCTTAACTCAAAATCTTAATGAAGGATTTTTCAAAAAACTTCTGATCGATAATGAAATTAAATCAATTTTAATTTTACCGCTTTACATTAACGATATTTTCACTGGTTTTATTGGTTTCGACGATTGTACAATAGAAAAACAATGGTCTGAAGATGAAATCAACATCTTCCAAGTATTAGCAAACAATATTTCGTCTGCATTAGAAAGAAATCGAAATGAAACTAAAATTATCGAAAGTGAAGAAAAATTCAAACTGATTGCTAACAATATTCCAGGAACAGTTTATTTATCCAAATTCGATGCTTTCTCGACCAAAATATTCCTAAACGATGAAGTCACAAGCCTAACCGGATATTCAAAATCCGAGTTTATTGAAAATAACTTATCCTTTCTTTCGTTAATACATCCAGATGATAAAGAAGAAGTAATTAACAATCAAATTGATAATTTACAAAACGGAATGCCTCTGCATAATGTATACCGCATTAAGCGCAAAAGTGGCGAGTTTATTTGGATAGAAGAGTTTGGAGACGTAATTAAACGAGATGACGAAATTGAATTTGTCGGCGGAATTTATTTTGACATTACAAGCAAAAAGGAAATCGAAGATGCTATAAAAGCCAAACAGCTGGCAGAAGCTGCTAGCAAATCAAAATCTGACTTTTTAGCCAATATGTCTCACGAAATCAGAACTCCACTAAACGGAATTATTGGTTTTACACACTTATTGATGAAAACAGATCTGGAGGAAATTCAAGAAAAATACATGACCACGATTAACCAATCTGCTCATTCACTTCTTGAAATTATAAATGATATTTTAGATTTTTCTAAAATTGAAGCTGGGAAATTAGAACTGTTTATTGATTTATATGACATTAAAAAGGTTCTAGGACAAGTCTTTGATTTAATTGTTTTTGAATCCAACAAAAAAAATCTAGAACTTGAATTGAATATTGATCCAGACGTTCCAAAATACATCTGGACAGATATTGTTCGTATTAAACAGATTTTGATTAACCTGCTTTCTAACGCTGTCAAATTTACAATTGAAGGTTCGATCAAATTAAATGTTTCTGTTTTAGAAAAGAAACAAAACAATAAATGCACTATCCGTTTTGCTGTAAGCGATACCGGAATTGGTATTTTGGAAAAAAATCAAAAGAAAATTTTCAAAGCTTTTTCTCAGGAAGATAGTTCTACAACAAGAAAATTTGGAGGAACTGGCTTAGGTTTAACTATATCCAATCAGTTGCTTGCTTTAATGGAAAGCCGTTTGCAACTGGAAAGTAAAATTGATGAAGGAAGCACTTTCTTCTTCGATTTAAATTTAAAAACAAGCAACCAAAGTATCACTGATAAATACAACGTCGAACTTAAAAATCTAAATATTGATTTAGATTCTTATAAGACACAAACAAATGGCAATCATATTACCTTTCTAATTGTTGAAGATAATAAGGTAAATATGCTTCTTCTTAAAACAATTATAAAAAATTTATACAAGAACGCTTTTATCGTCGAGTGTGAAAACGGCTACGAAGCCATTCAGCAATTTGAAAAAATAGATCCAACCCTTATTTTCATGGATATTCAGATGCCAATTATGAATGGTTACGAAACCGCAAAAGCCATTAGAAATACTACCAAAGGACGTGATGTTCCAATAATTGCAGTTACCGCCGGCGCAGAAAAAGATGAACGAAACAAATGTCTTTCTGCAGGAATGGATGATTATATCTCTAAACCAATTATGAAAGGAATTGTTGAAGAAGCTTTAATTAAATGGCTGGGATGATTTTTAGTTTTAAGTCGTGGCTCAGTTTTAGCTGAGACTAAAAACTGCAACTAAAAACTAAACATAAACGATTCAATTTCAAAATTTATCATAAAAAATCTATAAATTCGTACAACGTTTTAATTAACAAATTAAAAAACAATTCAATATGAAATGGCAAGGCAGAAGACAAAGTGATAATGTCGAAGACAGAAGATCAATTTCCGGCGGAGGAAAAGCGATAATTGGCGGAGGAGTTATTGGGATCATTGTTTTGCTTCTGAATGTTTTTGGTGGTGAAACTGGTCAGCAAATAGCACCGATTCTAGAACAAATGCAAGGCGGACAAGGTCAGCAAACCGAAGCTGCAGCCCCATTAAGTAAGGAAGATGAAGAAATGGGAAATTTTGTGAGAGTTGTTTTGGCTGATAACGAGGACATCTGGAGTAAAATTTTTGCCGAAAATGGCATGACATACGAAAAACCTAAATTAGTGCTTTTTAAAGGCGCTGTACAAACCGCCTGCGGAGGCGCATCATCTGCTTCTGGGCCATTTTACTGTCCTGGCGATCGAAAAGTGTATATGGATTTGGGTTTCTTTGAAGAACTGAAAACTAAATTTGGTGCAAAAGGAGGCGATTTTGCCATTGCTTATGTAATTGCGCATGAAATTGGACATCACATTCAGACTTTGCTAGGAACCTCTTCCAAAATGCGCCAAATGCAACAAGGAAAAAGTGAAGCCGAAGCCAATAAATTATCAGTAGCATTAGAATTGCAAGCCGATTTTTATGCTGGTGTTTGGGCACACTATAATCAAGCCAATCTAGACACAGGAGATATTGAAGAAGCCTTGAGTGCCGCAAATGCTGTTGGAGATGATGCAATACAAAGTAAAATGCAAGGACACGTTGTTCCTGATTCTTTCACCCACGGAACTTCAGAACAAAGAATGTATTGGTTTAACAAAGGTTTTAAAAGTGGCGATATTAAACAAGGAACTACATTTGAAGAAATTCGATAATACATAAACCAAATATAATAACCACCAGAAAGCATGATGCAAACGTCATGCTTTTTTTATTTTTCAACTATATAAGTGATATAAGGTCATTTTAGACTTTGGTTATATTTCAATAAAAAATCAATTAGAGGTCATATTAGAAAACATAGCCAGCGGTTTCAACCGCTGGAGCGCAACGCATATCACGATTTATTTCTATATCTATTTTATTAGCATCCTGTGGCTGAAACCACGGGCTATATTTGAATATTAGTTTCTTTATTTAAATCTTCTGTTTAAACCTTATTATTCAGCCTTAATCTAAACTGAACTTATATAACTTATATGGTTCAAAAAAATTAAACGTACAAAAAAAGCCTTGAATTTCTTCAAGGCTTTAAATCTGGGTGGCTGACCGGGTTCGAACCGGCGACCCGCGGCACCACAAACCGCTACTCTAACCAGCTGAGCTACAACCACCATTTTTCTGCTTAGCGAGTGCAAATATAAAACAAAGGTTGAGTTCTACAAAGAAAAAAATGAAAAATTTTCATAAAAATTATATCAAATTTTCTAAGCTATTGACTGCCAAACATCTTTCAACTGTAAAACCTTCTGCAAAATCTTTCCCAACTAGTCTTCCTAAGTCCTGCGCACGGTAATTTAAGCTTTCAAAAAAGTTTTTACTTGTAATTGGCGTTGCAGGCTCACTTGAATTCGGATCGTAAAATTGTGTTTTATATGCCATAATTGCTTCAATTTTCTTTTCTTCGAATCCTGTAATATCTACAACAAAGTCTGGTTCAAGATTTTTCCATTGAATATAATGATACACCACTTTTGGCCTCCACGCTTCTTGTCGCACTCCATCAATAGAAGTTTCGATTTTCATTAACCCTGAAAGAAAACAAGAATCAGAAACTAATTTGCTTCCTTTTCCGTGATCAATATGACGATCGTCGATTGCATTGCACAAAACGATTTCTGGTTTGTACTTACGAATCATTTTAATAACTTCTAATTGATGCTTTTCATCATTAACGAAAAAACCATCACGCATTGCCAAATTTTCACGCACAAGAACCCCCAAAATATCAGCAGCATCTTTTGCTTCCTGATCTCTCGTTTCAGCTGTTCCCCGCGTTCCTAATTCACCGCGAGTTAAATCAACAATACCTACTTTTTTACCAAGTGATACTTCTTTTAAAATAGTTCCCGCACAACCCAATTCTACATCGTCTGGATGTGCCCCGAATGCTAATATGTCTAATTTCATTTATTTTTTGTTTCAAATTTCAAGTTTCAGGTTTCAAGTTGTCACCAGAACGTGAAACTTGAAACCTGAAACTTGAAACAATTTTATAAACTATTTTCTCAAAACTCTTTTCATCGTCATCGATTTATTGACGCTTTCTTCCCATTCTTTTTCAGGAATACTTTCTTTTGTGATTCCGCAACCCATGTATAAAATCGCTTTATCTTCCTGAATCTGCATGCAACGTAAATTTACAAATAAATCAGAACTTGAATTATTTCCTTCAAAAGAGCTATTTAGCTCTCCTAAAAAACCAGTGTAGAAAGTCCTATCGTAATTTTCATTTTCTAGAATAAATGTTTTCGATTTCTTTTTAGGAAGTCCGCAAACTGCGGGTGTTGGATGCAGCGTATCAATAACCTCTTCTAAAGTTGAGTTATCTTTCAAAACTCCAGAGATATCTGTTTTAATATGCCAAATCGATCCAGCTTTCAAACTATAAGGTTCAGAAACCACAACCGAAGCCGTAAATTCTCGAAGTCTTTTCACAATAAAATCGGTTACAAATTGCTGCTCGTCTTTTTCCTTTTGCTGCCAAAGGATTTCTGTTTCCTTATTATCTTTCTGTGTTCCTGCCAAAGCCATGGTTTCGAAAACATTTCCGTTTGCCTTCAAAAGTTTTTCTGGAGTTGCTCCCATCCAAAGTCCAATATTCGGATGAAAGAAACAATAACAGAAAGTTGCCGGATATAATTGAACCAAGTGCTGAAAAGTTTCAATAAAATCAAATTCAGACAAAGGCACTTCTTCACTTCTCGACAAAACTACTTTTTTGAATTCTTCATTTTTAATCGCCTGAATTCCTTGGGCAACTAAATATTCATATTGAAATTTAGCTTCTTGATCAAAACTCAAATCATCAATTTCTATAGACTCAAATGAAGTTGTTTCCTTTTCGGTGCTAATAATTTCAGATTCGTTTTCTGGAATCAGGATTAGTTGTTTTTCATCAAAAGAAGCAAAAACAAACCCTTTTTCACTATAATCTGAAACGGTATTTAAAATAGAATTTTGCTGTAATATACCAATATAGTTTGTTGCATTGGGTTTTGAATAAAGTACAAAAGGTAAATTTTGCTCTTTATGATTTTTAATTTTTAAGAAAAATGGATTCATAATTTACTCACTTTTCTTTCTATCTAAAACCATATTCGTCAATTTGCAAAGCGAAACTAGATTCCCTGCTTCATCGGTAATTTTGATTTCCCAAAGATGAAGGCTTCTTCCTTTGTGGATAATTCTGGCTGTCCCAAAAACATAACCTTCGCGAATACTTTTTAGATGATTTGCCGAAATTTCGATACCTCTTACCTCCTGTTCTTTCGGATTGATAAAAAAGAAAGAAGCGGCACTTCCAACGCTTTCTGCTAAAGCTACAGAAGCTCCGCCATGCAACAATCCCATTGGCTGGTGAACATTCGGATTTACAGGCATTTTTGCAGTTAAAAAATCTTCTCCGGCATCGATATATTCAATTTTTAGCGTTTCCATTAATGTGCTTTTAGAAAACTCATTACAGCGCGCTAAAATCTGTTCTTTTGTATAATTCATTAAAATAAACTTTAAAAACGTAAAATTAAAGAAAGATAAGACATAAATCTAAAATCCGATCCTAAATTTAAAATTCAACTTCAAACGTGTAGGTTTTTTGTTATTTTTACAAAAACAATCAAAATCAATCTTTGGCCATTTTTTGCCACAGATTACACAGATTAAAAGGATTTTGAAATACTTTGTGTTGATTTTTTTTTACCACGAATTCACTAATTTTTCTAATTTAAAAAACAAATAATTAGTGAACTCGTAGCGGAAAAAAATCTTTTTAATCCTTTTAATCTGTGGCTAAAAAAACATTCAAATGCGTCAATACTTTACAATCTTTCTTCTTGGTTTAATTTTAGCATTCAGTTCTTGCCGAACTGACTTTGATACCGTTGCCAGCACTGGAGATTTGAAGTTTTCAAAAGATACCGTTTATTTGGATACTGTTTTTAAAAATATCGGTTCAAGCACGTATCAATTGAAAGTTTACAACCGAAGCAAAAATGATATTTCGATTCCGATTGTGCAGTTCAAAAAAGGTTTGAGCTCAAAATACCGCATGACAGTTGACGGAATGAGCGGCAACAACGGAAAAATCTTCAAAGATGTTACGCTTTTAGCAAAAGATAGTTTATACATTTTTATAGAAACTACGGCAGATATTACAGATGCAAATCCGACTGATTTTCTTTATACCGATGAAATCCAATTTGACAGCGGCGCGAATCTGCAAAAGGTCGCTTTAGTAACTTTGATTCAGGATGCCGTTTTTCTTTATCCAAATCAAAACCCTGACGGAACAAAAGAAAAAATAAAAATTGACGGCAAAGATGTTGACGGTTTTTATTTAAGCGAAAATGATTCACAAAACGGAAACGAGTTGATTTTTACCAACCAAAAACCATACGTAATTTACGGTTACGCGGGAGTTCCAGAAAATAAAACAGTAACTTTTGAAGCTGGCGCAAGAGTTCATTTTCATGCTAATTCTGGTTTATATGTTGCAAAAAATGCTTCTCTTCAAATCAACGGAACAAATTCAACAACTGATAAATTAGAGAACGAAGTTATTTTTGAAGGCGATCGATTAGAATCAATGTACTCTGACATTCCTGGACAATGGAAATCGGTTATTTTTGAGAAAGGAAGTGCCAATCATTCCATTAATCATTTAACTTTAAAAAATGCGATTGTTGGTTTAGATTTTAGAAATTCTTCCAATACTATTGAAATCAAAAACTCACAGATTTACAATTGTGCCGAATACGGAATTCTAGCTCAAAATGCTCAAATTAACGGAGAAAACTTAGTAATTAACTACGCTGGTTTGGCTAGTTTATCTTGTGTTTATGGCGGAAATTATAAATTCACACATTGTACTTTCAATAATAATTGGTCATCTTCATCTCAATTTGCTGTTAGCTTAAGTAACTCATTGGCAGGAGCAACTCCAGAAACCAATCCGCTGACACAGGCTACTTTTAACAACTGTATCATTTACGGGTCAAGTACAAACGAATTTAATTTAAGTAAAAGCGCTAATTCGTCATTTGTTTATCAGCTGAACAATTGTCTTTTAAAATTCAGCAGTTCATCAACAAATCCACTTTATCAATTTAAAACTGATACAGAACATTATACTAATATTATTCTAAACGAAAATCCTAAGTTTTATAAACCTTCTGAAAACAAATTCAATATTGATAAAACTTCTTCCGCTTTCGCTAAAGGAAATCAGGCGTATATCATTACAACAGATATCTTAGGAATTACAAGAACTTCACCTCCAGATTTGGGTGCTTATCAGAGTCAGGAGTTTCCTAAATAATAGTTTTGCCACGAAGGCGCTAAGGCGCAAAGTTTTTTTAGAATTTTACTTGTGTATTTTGCTCACAAAGACGCAAAGTCGCAAAGTATTTTGACAAAGTATCCATGACGTTTGTCATTTCGACGAAGGAGAAATCTTCGCGAGTAACTCCGCGAAGAGAATCCAATCTTTGTCGAGCTTCTTGTGAAGATTTCTCCTCCGTCGAAATGACATAAATTGAGAAAAAATTTTCTTTTTTTAATAAAAAAACTTTGCGACTTTGCGTCTTTGCGAGATTAAATTTCCTCAATCTTGCAATTTTCTCGGATTTCCTTTAAAAAAAATTGTAATTAAATTTTAAGAATCTCTTTCTTATCTAGAAGTCCTTTTTTGATTCAAATTTGAAAAACAACAATAGTTTACAGCGAAAATCTGATGATCAAAAAATGTTAAATTTCATATGTTTCAACTAGCAAAAAAATTGCATTTTTAGGGCAAAAAAGTGGAAAAATAAATAATTAAAAAGGCTCAGATTCTTGCTTTTTTTTTCGGTTTAGATTGACTAAATTTGCAGCTCAATACAACAAACTACACAAATGATCCATTTCTTTGAAAACCAAAGCAAAACTGTTTTTGCCGTACAAACGCAAAACGAAATTTCAGCTCAAGACATTTCAAAATTAAACTGGCTTTTTGCCGACGCAAACAAGATCGAAAAATCTGCATTGACAGGATTTTTTGTTGGTCCACGCGCCACTATGATCACACCTTGGAGTACAAATGCTGTAGAAATTACTCAAAACATGGGGATTTCTGGCATTATCAGAATTGAAGAATTTCATCCTGCAACGGAAGATTTTACAGATTTTGATCCAATGCTTTCTCAAAAATTCAACGAATTAGATCAGGAAATCTTCACTATCAACATTCAGCCGGAACCAATTCTGGAAATTGATGATATTGCCACTTACAACAAAGTAGAAGGTTTAGCTTTAAGCGAAGAAGAAGTTGATTACTTAAACAATCTTTCGACTAAACTAGGAAGAAAATTAACTGATTCTGAAATTTTTGCTTTCTCACAAGCGAATTCAGAACACTGCCGTCACAAAATCTTCAACGGAACTTTTGTAATTGACGGTGAAGAAAAAGAAACTTCTCTTTTCAAATTAATCAAAAAGACATCTCAGGAAAATCCGAACGATATTGTGTCTGCTTACAAAGACAACGTTGCTTTTGTAAAAGGACCAAAAGTGCAGCAATTTGCACCAAAATCGGCTGACAAACCTGATTTTTACGAAATAAAAGAATTTGATTCGGTAATCTCATTAAAAGCCGAAACACACAATTTCCCAACAACAGTTGAGCCTTTTAATGGAGCTGCAACAGGTTCTGGAGGAGAAATTCGTGACCGTTTAGCCGGAGGACAAGGTTCATTGCCTTTAGCTGGAACTGCGGTTTACATGACTTCATATTCTCGTCTAAAAGAAGATAGAAAATGGGAAAATGCAGTTGAAGAAAGAAAATGGTTGTACCAAACTCCAATGGATATTTTGATCAAAGCCTCAAACGGAGCTTCTGATTTCGGTAATAAATTTGGTCAGCCGCTTATTACAGGTTCTGTTTTAACTTTCGAACACGAAGAGGAGAACCGTAAAATTGGTTACGATAAAGTAATCATGCAAGCGGGAGGAATTGGATACGGAAAACTAGATCAATCAATTAAAAAGAAACCACAAGAAGGCGATAAAATCGTAATTCTTGGAGGAGAAAATTATAGAATCGGAATGGGTGGTGCTGCGGTTTCTTCTGCAGATACAGGAGCTTTCGGTTCAGGAATCGAATTAAATGCGATTCAACGTTCAAATCCTGAAATGCAAAAACGTGCTGCAAACGCGATTCGTGGTTTAGTTGAAAGTGACAATAACCCAATTGTTTCTATTCACGATCACGGAGCTGGAGGACACTTAAACTGCCTTTCTGAATTAGTGGAAGAAACTGGAGGTTTAATCGATTTAGATAAATTACCAGTTGGAGATCCAACACTTTCTGCAAAAGAAATTATCGGTAACGAATCTCAGGAAAGAATGGGATTGGTTATTGGTCA
The DNA here is from genome assembly GCF_027111275.1 of Flavobacterium luteolum. NCBI lineage: Bacteria > Pseudomonadati > Bacteroidota > Flavobacteriia > Flavobacteriales > Flavobacteriaceae > Flavobacterium > Flavobacterium luteolum. Next base: position 628,951 of record NZ_CP114286.1, read on the forward strand.
AAAAGATATTGATACTTTACAAAGAATTGCTGATAGAGAGCGTTCGCCAATGTACGAGGTTGGAGATGTAACGGGAGATCACCGTTTTACATTCGAATCAAAATCAAATGGTTCAAAACCGATGGATTATGCTTTAGAAGATTTCTTCGGAAGTTCTCCAAAAACGGTTATGACAGACAAAACTATCGATAGAAAATATGCTGATGTTGCGTATTCAGCAAATGACTTCGAAAGTTATTTAAAAGACGTTTTACGTTTAGAGGCTGTTGCTTCAAAAGACTGGTTAACGAACAAAGTTGACCGTTGCGTTGGTGGAAAAGTAGCAAAACAACAAAATGCAGGTCCGTTACAATTGCCTTTGAATAACGTCGGCGTTATGGCTCTGGATTATTTAGGTAAAGAAGGAATTGCAACTTCTATCGGACACGCTCCTATCGCTGCTTTGATTGATCCGGTTGCAGGAAGTAGAAATGCTATTGCAGAATCGTTATCAAACATTATCTGGGCGCCAATTAAAGATCAGATAAAAGGTATTTCATTATCTGCAAACTGGATGTGGGCTTGTAAAAACGAAGGTGAAGACGCTCGTTTATACGATGCTGTACAAGGTTGTTCAGATTTTGCAATTGAATTAGGAATCAATATTCCAACAGGAAAAGATTCACTTTCAATGAAACAAAAATATCCAAACGATGAAGTAATTGCGCCGGGAACGGTTATTATTTCAGCTGCTGGAAACTGTACCGATATTAAAAAAGTAGTAGAACCTGTTTTACAGAAAAACGGAGATTCTATCTATTATATTAATTTGTCTCAAGATGATTTCAAATTAGGAGGTTCATCTTTTGCACAAATCAGAAACACAATCGGAAACGAAACTTCTACAATTAAAGACGCTTCTTTCTTTAAAAATGCTTTTAATACAATCCAGGATTTAATTGGTGAAAACCAAATTTTAGCGGGTCACGATATTGGAAGCGGTGGTTTAATCACTACTTTATTAGAATTGTGTTTTGCTGATGTGAATTTGGGAGCTAAAATTGATTTCTCTGCATTTGCTGAAAAAGACTTGTTGAAAATCCTTTTCGCAGAAAACATCGGAATTGTTTTCCAAGCTAAATCTGACGCAGCTGTTGAAGCTAAATTGAAATCTAATAATATTGAATTCTTCAAAATTGGTTCTGTAACTTCTACAGCAACTTTAGAAATTGCAGATTATAAATTAGATATTCCAACTTATAGAGACGTTTGGTTTGAAACTTCTTATTTATTAGATCAAAAACAATCTAAAAACGGAAGAGCTCAGGCACGTTTTGAAAACTATAAAAATCAGGTTTTAAACTATACTTTCCCAACACATTTTACAGGAAAGAAACCAGAAATCGACAATTCTAAACCAAGACCAAAAGCGGCTATTATTCGTGAAAAAGGAAGTAATTCTGAGCGTGAAATGGCAAATGCGATGTACTTGGCAGGTTTTGACGTAAAAGACGTTCACATGACGGATTTAATTTCTGGTCGTGAAACGCTTGAAGATATTCAGTTTATTGGAGCTGTTGGAGGATTCTCTAATTCAGATGTTTTAGGTTCTGCTAAAGGTTGGGCTGGAGCTTTCTTATACAACGAAAAAGCAAAAACAGCTTTAGACAATTTCTTCAAAAGAGAAGATACTTTATCTGTTGGAATCTGTAACGGTTGCCAATTGTTTATGGAACTGGAAGTAATTAATCCTGAGCACGAAGTTCACGGAAAAATGCACCATAACGAAAGCCAGAAACACGAAAGTATCTTTACTTCTGTAACAGTTCAAGAAAATAATTCGGTTATGTTATCGACTTTGGCTGGAAGTACTTTAGGAGTTTGGGTTTCTCACGGAGAAGGTAAATTCAAATTGCCTTATGCAGAAGACCAATACAACATTGTTTCTAAATACGCTTACGAAGGTTATCCTGCAAACCCGAATGGTTCTGACTACAACACAGCAATGATGTGTGATAAAACCGGAAGACATTTGGTTATGATGCCTCACATTGAGCGTTCGACTTTCCAATGGAACTGGGCGCATTATCCAAAAGATAGAAATGACGAGGTTTCGCCTTGGCACGAAGCTTTTGTTAATGCTAGAAAATGGATTGAGAAAAACTAAAAATATATTTTTACTAAAGCGCCCGAATTTTATCGGGCGTTTTTTTTTAGCCACGAATTCACAAATTTCTATTTTCAAAAAATAGAATCAAGAAAATTCGTGAATTCGTGGCTATAAAAACTATTTAAAACTATTCTAAGATTAATTTAATGGTATCTTAAGACAGCTTAAGCAAGCGTAAACATTCTGGTAAATATCTTTGCTACATGAAAAATATTATACGCAAAATATACCTCGCAATTCTCTTATTTACTTTAAGCCAATTTTCTTTTGCTCAAAAAACAGCAATAAAAGGAACCATCACAGACGGAAAAAATCCTATAGAATTTGTTGATGTAATTTTAAAAAACACAGCCGATTCAACCAAAACCGCTAATTATGCTGTTACGGATATTTCTGGAAATTTTTCATTAGAAAATGTAACTTCTGGAGAATATCTGCTTCAGTTTAAATTAATTGGTTTTAAAACCAATACTAAAAAAATAAAATATACCGGTACAGCTATTTCACTTGGCACGATCACTTTGCAAGAAGATGCCAACCAGCTTAATACTGTCGTGGTAAATTCACAGAAAAAACAGATTCAGAAAACAAACGAAGGCTTTATTTTTAATGCTGTTTCGAATATTTCGCAAACGGGCGGAACCGCTACAGATATGCTTAAAAGTATTCCAACGGTTGCTGTCGATGCAGAAGGCGGTATTACCTTAAGAGGAAAATCGCCAATGATTTTGATCAACGGAAAAAATTCGGCTATTACCAATATGGATCAGATTGCTGCGAGCAGTATTGAAAGTATTGAAGTAATTAGTAATCCTACGGCTAAATATGATGCAAATGCCGAAAGCGGTATCATTAATATAAAACTCAAAAAGAACAACCTCAGCGGTACAAATGGTGCTGTAGCATTGGGCGCAGGTTTTGGTGCAAAAGGAAGAGTAAATAGTTCTGTTCTTTTCAATCATAAAACAGAAAAATGGAATTTTGGTTTAGGCTATGACAATCGTTTTGCTGGAAGAACAAAGAAAATAAATGCCGACCGAACCAATTATTTTATTGATGACGAACATTTTATTCATCAAAATCGAAATGATGAACGAACTGAGGGTCTTCAGAATCTCAAATTAAATATTGATTTTTCTCCAAATGACAAAAATAGCTTTTCATTTGAAGCGCTTGGAAATCTAGAAACTCAAGACAATGACGAGACTTTATACACGCAGGTAAACACAAGTGCCAATGCCTTTTTCTCCAATAACAGAAGACATTCATTAGAACTGGAACGCTCAAAAGTTGGCGAACTTGCTTTTACCTATGATCGTAAATTTGATGATGCCCGAAAAAGTTTAAATACCTCAATTACCTCTTCTTTCGGAAAACACAGAGAAAATACCGATATTGACACTTATAATTACGATGAATATCAGCAGCAGATTGGTGACGCTTTGTTACAGAGAACACATAATTACGAAAATCAAAATATTTCGAATGCCATAGTTAATTATGCTTTTCCAATTTCTGAAAAATCAGTTATAGAAACGGGTTACAAAGGAACCTTCAGATTTTTCAATTCAGATTTTGAAAGTGCCGATATGATTAATGGTGATTATGTTGTAAATCCTTTAGCTAGTAATAGTTTTGAATTCAATGAACAGATAAACGCTGTTTATGGTTTGATCAATTCTTACATTGGTGATAGCGAAAATCCAAAATGGAAATACAATTTAGGTTTACGTGCCGAAAATGTTTCCAATACTGGAGCAACGCAAAATAATAGCGATCGATTCAGTAATAATTACTTGAAACTCTTTCCATCAGCTTCCATACAATTGAATTTAAAACCTTATGAATTCATAAAGCTAGGATATAGCAAACGAATTAACCGTCCTGATCTCGATGATTTAAATCCGTTTATTGATATTACAGATGCACTGAATCCGCATGGTGGAAATCCGTACTTAAAGCCAGAGATCATTCATATTGCCGAAATGAGTTATAATAAAAACTGGAAAAATTATTCTTTCTCGACCAATGCTTTTTACAGAAATGCAACCGATGCCATTAGGCAATATGCACAGCTTTTGGACAATGGTGTAATTTTACTTCAGCCACAAAACATTGGAAGTACTGTTACGTACGGTTTAGAAACAATTTTCAGTCTTAAACCATTTTCTTTTTATGATGCCAATATTAGTTTAACTGCTTTTCAGCAAAACATTAATGCAGACAATTTGCCACAGGCCGAAGATGTTGTAAGCAGTGCTTTTAGCTGGTACGGAAAAATCATTAATAATTTTGTTCCTTGGAAAGGCGGAAAACTTCAAATTATTGGCAACTATAATTCGGCTGTTGCAACTCCGCAAGGAAAAAGAATTCCGATTTATAATGTTGATATGGGATTTCAGCAAAAATTAGGAAAAGGAAATGCTCGACTAGGTTTGGTTGTTACAGATATGTTTAATACACTCGAAAGCGGTTATAAAAACAATACACTTTTGTTTAGCAATAACCGAACGAACAAATCAGATACGCGTGCTCTAATGGCAACTTTTGCTTACACTTTCAGATCTGATTTTAAAGAAAAACTACTCGAAAACCAGTTTTCTACGGAATAAAAACTCATCTAAAATAAATAAAACATAAAAATTTCATTCTTGTATTTTTAAGCTTCCATTCTATAAAAAAAATGGATTATATTCGCCCAACAAAAAATCAGCCACTAGATTTTTTCGGCCCAAAAACACTTAAACCTACATCGAATGAAATTTTTAAAATTACTTTTTATTTTCAGCATCTTCTTTGCTGTTACACCATCGCATTCACAAGTTCACGTAGATCAGATTATTCACAATTCTAAAGAACGCTATATCACCACAACTATCGGTTATCCAGTTCCTGGAACTTACGCACCTTTAAATCAAAAACAGCCTATAACGGTATTAAATCCAGACGGAACAGGTTTTATTCAGGCCGAAGATTTAAGCAAACAAAAAATCAATTGGGGAATAGAATGTAACGAAGAAGGTGTTCCTGTCTTTAAAGAAGGATTCAATAGTGCCTCTTATACGTTTTGGTACAGACCAAACGATAGTGAAGAATGGTACTACTCTCAATTTTCTATTCATTTTGTCAAGAAAAAAATGTTTTTGATGGGCGAAAGAGTAAAAGAATATGTAGATTACAACGTACAATAAGCATTAAAAAAAGAATCCAAATTAAACTTTTCTTGATTTTTAGGAAATTTCACCGCAAAAAAGAAAACGTTTTCGTTGATTTTTAATAGTCTCTATAAATTTTCCCATAAAATTTCATTAAATAAAAAATCATACCTAATTTTTATTTAATTTGCGATAAAATTCAATATATTAAACATGGTTTCAATCACACGCCTTTTTGATTTTCCCTATTATCAACAAGAAACTTACAACCTTCCAGTTGCTCTTGCAACCAAAAAAAATGGAGTCTGGGAAAAAACATCCAGTGAAGAATATATTGCAAAAGCAAATGCTATTTCGAGAGCATTATTGCGTATGGGCGTTCAGAAAGATGATAAAATTGCTTTAATAAGCTCAAATAACCGTACCGAATGGAATATTATGGATATTGGTATTTTGCAGACTGGTGCTCAGAATGTTCCAATTTATCCAACTATTGCAGAAGAAGATTACGAATATATTTTAAACCATAGTGGCAGTATCTATTGCTTTGTTTCTGATGAAGAAGTGCTACAGAAAGTAAATGCAATTAAAGCCAATGTACCTTCATTGAAAGAGGTTTATTCTTTTAATGAAATTGATGGCTGTAAACATTGGTCAGATTTATTGATTTTAGGCGAAGATGACAGCAATCAAAGCGAAGTTGAAGCTAGAAAAGATAGCATCCACACAGACGATTTAGCAACAATTATTTATACTTCTGGAACAACAGGAAGACCAAAAGGCGTTATGCTTTCGCACAAAAATATTGTGTCAAATGTTTTAGACAGTTCGCCAAGAATTCCGTTTGATCCAGGAAAAAGTACAGCATTAAGCTTCTTGCCTATCTGCCATATTTTTGAAAGAATGATTTTATACATCTATCAATATTATGGTGTATCGGTTTACTTTGGAGAATCTATTGATAAAATCAGTGATAACTTAAAAGAAGTACGTCCAACTGTAATTACTGCTGTACCAAGGCTTTTAGAAAAAGTATACGATAAAATTTATGCTAAAGGTGCAGAATTAACAGGTATCAAGAAAAAACTGTTTTTCTGGGCTATCGATTTAGGTTTAAGATATGAACCATACGGAGCAAATGGCGCTTGGTATGAATTTCAATTAAAAATTGCCCGCAAACTTATTTTCAGCAAATGGAAAGAAGGTTTGGGCGGAAATTTAGATTTAATGGTTTCTGGAAGTGCCGCTTTACAGCCACGTTTAACAAGAGTTTTTGCTGCTGCAGAAATTCCGGTTATGGAAGGTTACGGTTTAACTGAAACTTCTCCAGTAATTGCCGTAAACGACCAAAGAAACAAAGGATTTAAAATTGGAACTGTTGGAAAACCAATCCGTAATGTGGAAGTGAAAATTGCCGAAGACGGAGAGATTCTATTAAAAGGTCCGAACGTAATGTTAGGCTACTATAAAGACCCAGAAAAAACTGCTGAAGCTGTAATTGATGGTTATTTCCATACCGGAGATATTGGAGAAATTGACAACGAAGGTTTCTTAAAAATTACAGATCGTAAAAAAGAAATGTTTAAAACTTCTGGCGGTAAATATATTGCTCCGCAAATGATCGAAAATGCAATGAAACAATCTCGTTTTATTGAGCAGATTATGGTTATTGGTGAAGGTGAAAAAATGCCAGGCGCTTTTATTCAGCCAAACTTCGAATTTGTAAAAGAATGGGCTAAAATCCATAAAATTACTTTAGGAAGTTCTGATGCAGAAATTAGTGCTAATCCAGATGTTATTAAACGCATTGACGAAGAGGTGGAAGGCATCAACAAAAAATTCGGACACTGGGAACAAGTAAAACGTTTTGAGCTTACACCAGATGTTTGGTCTATAGATGGCGGACAGCTTACTCCTACTCTAAAATTGAAACGTAAAATTATAAAAGAAATTTATAAAGATCTTTACGGAAAAATCTACGGAAACAATTAATAAATCAGAATAATATAACCAAACGAAAACGGCTGTCAATTGACAGCCGTTTTTAATTTATGTGTAAATCCCTCAATGACTAATGTCATGATAATTATCAAAATGCTTTCTATTTTTCTAGAAGAAAAAGTTTTTAAAATCTAGGAAGAAACTTCTTTTCTTAGCTTTCTTTTCAAGCTTTTCTTTTTTTTCGGTTCTTTTCTTTTTGAGAACCTCTTTAGCTTTCTCCATCCGTTTAACCGGCTTTATTTCCTGTGTTTTAGAATTTTCGTAAAACTTTTTGAAAGGACGCGGTTCAAAATCAACCAAAATTGCAGCCATATTTATAGCATCAATGTTTGATGGATCCGTTTCACCTTTAAAGAAAGTCTCGATAGGTCTAAACTTATCTTTCTTCTCCTTAAATTTATTCTTTTTGCTGTGATCGAAATCTAAACCCAAAAGATTACTGAAGACATTCATATCATCTTTGGCTGGGTTGTCTTCGAAAATCAACCAGCACAAATCACGAAGTTTACCACGAGAAGGCTGATACAAATAATCAAAGTATTTACCTTCCTTTTCTATCTCGTATTTTTTTCTAATTGCTTTTTTATATTGTTGTAATGTATTGTTTTCCATGGTATTTTGATTTTGTAGTTCTTGGGAATCTCAGGAAATCGAAGGTTTTTCTAAGAAATCCAATATCACACAAGTTCAAAAGCACCATTGCTTTACCAGAGAAATTTCTCTAAATGATATGTATAATTTTCCTAAAATTCACCTTTCCTTTCCATAGGTTAATAAGTTCTAAATCCACCTCTCTACTCGAGGCAAATGGCAACTCACTAAATTCCACTTTATCTGTTTGACCACTATAGTCTGACCTAAGTCCTATTTTTTGATTCATCCTTAAATTTTTATTGTTTAGTATTAAGCTTCTGAGGCACTAAGATTCTAAGCAGCTAAGCTTTTCAAAACCTTTGTCCCTTTGTTTCTATGAACCTCAGCCCTAGAAACAAAAAAAGCACCCAATTAAAGGTGCTTCTATAACAAATACGATATAACTATCCTATTGCCTATATTGATGCACCGACATGTAAAAGCATTCACGAAACGAAGTCGCGGCTACTAATCCTGGGTTGTGTATGTATAATTTAAAACTCATTTTATTTATTTTTTATAATTGTTGTTGTTGTTTTCTGAAACGCTTTGTTTCAATTTTGTTTGGCAAAGATATGATAGAAAAATTCATATTTCCAAATATTTTTTAGTATTAATTTTCTGACTATCAATTAGTTAGACTTAAAATTTAGACAAAGAAATTCCTGTCCGCAAACTGGTGCAGATCTCATTTTTGTATCAAATGACTGTTACTCATTAGATTACTTTCCAAGACTATATCTTTCTATTTTTATTACTCATTAAACATTTTGGTCAACTATTTTTTTAGTTTTTTTAGTTCTGGTTTGTTTTCTCTATCATTTTAAACATCTTTCTTGTCATATTGAGCGAATTTCATTGTCACACTGAGCGAAGTCGAAGTGCTAAAAACAAAAAAAACGTCCTACAATGAGGACGCTTTTCTATTTTATGATGAGTTTGACTCTAAATACTAAATCATAATTTCATAAAAATACATACGCATCCTGAGCTATTAGCTGGAAAATCTCCTGCTAAAGGTTCAAAAAATTGGCTTGATGAATATTTCATATGTATTTTTTCTATTATTAATTACAGATACAAATGTACTATATTTTAGATTAATTTAACAAAATATAGCCAAAATATATTTTTTTGTAACAAAAAATCCCGACAATTGGTTATTGTCGGGATTTGAGTTTTTATTGAAATAATTTACGGTTGCTACTACAAGCCTTATAAATCTGCTTCTCTGAAAATAGCGATAAGGTTTCTGCCAGATTTCGGCTGGTTCTTAAACAGCTCAGGATTTTTTGCCTTAAATTGATATCGTCGCCAAACTCTGTATGCATTAAAAGCTCGAAGATTTCCTGCAAATACAAGGGCTGTTCTTTGTAATCTCCCTCAAACAATTCGTCTGAAAGGAAATTAATTACGGATGGCACTACATCACGATGTGTTGGTTTTTGATTTTCTTTTGTCATTTTTCTGAAAATATTAAACGCACGAAACCCTCATCTTCGGTTGTGACAAAACATTCTTATCGAATGAGATTAGGGCTATCACTAGCTCCAGCAACGTGAATGAGGGCTTCGCTTATGTTAACTTATAAAGTTTCAAAGTTCTCGATTGCCGATAAAATGTTTTGTCGAGAACAAAGATATACTTTTCTTTTGAAAAGAAAGAAAAAACTTACTTTTAAACTTTTTTTTTAAAATTTAATTTTGATTTTAGGTTGAAAACAAAGATATTGATTAATGCTTAGGTCTTGAATTGCTTAACATAATTTAATTTTTGAAGGAATTAATAGTTTTCTAAATTCTATTTTTCATATTAATAGATTTACCTGTTAAGCCAAATCTATCATATTTGTATCGAATAAATTTAGAATATCTATCTTCATGCGTTGAAAGAATTAATTGTTGATCACTAAAATTATACTTCAGCAATTCTACCAATGAATGAGTATTAATTTCATCTAAAGTCTGTAATGGATCATCAATTAAAATAGTTCCCAGTTTTGACTGATTAAAAACTTTATTCAAAACTAGCATTAAAGATATAACAGTTGCTGATAGCTGACCAGAACTTAAGAGATACGCCACTTCTTGATCTTTACAAGTTGGTCTTATATAAACCTGTTTTTGTTTACCTGTTTCAAATTCTATAGAAAGCCCAGAACCTAAACTATGATTTTGTAAAATTTTACCAGTATATATGTGGAAAGGAATACTTATTTTATTAATAATTTCTTCCGTGTAATCTTTTATTTTCTGATCATAAACTTTTATAATACCGTTCAATTTATCCTCAACAGTTTTAAGTTTATTATGCTTTAATTTAAAACTTTGTAGCTCAGAATCAATTGCTTTTAAATATTGCGATTGAACATATTTCTTTTTATCTAATATATCATCTGAAGTAACTTGTTCTAAAACTTCTAGTGATTTATTGAAATAGTTTTCAAAATCAGCTAAAACTGAATTAATTTCTATTTCTTCAGAAATTTTTGGCTTATTATCATTTATAAAAGAATATACTTTTCTGATAATTTCATCAATAGTATCAATAACTCTATTGTTTACAAGACTAATTAATTCATCTTTTTTATTCAATACAAACAATTCTAAAAAATGATCAAACTTATTTTTCAAATTTTCAAATCTGTCCTTTAGCTGTAAAAATTCATCATTCCTTATTAATTTTTTATTTTCTTCATCTAAAGAATTATTTTCTTTTATCAAAAATTCTTTAATTGGATTCAGATTTTCATTAATCAATAATTGTTTTTGCTCTTCAAAATTTTTATTGTTAATTAAATAATCACTAAATATCTTTTGCTGAGTAACATTTATCTGCTCGATTAATGCTTCATTCGTTTTCCAATCAAAGCCACAAGTGGGGCACTCGCCATCATTTAAATTAATGTGATTTTTATGTTCATTACGAAAATCAATTAAATCTTGCCTTCTATCTTTAAAATTTGATAAAATAGTATTTTGTATTGATAAACTTTCTTGTAAGCTTTTAACCAATCTAATTTTTACTAGAAATTCTTCTATATTAATTTTTAATTTTTCTTTTTCTAATAAAAAATTATAAAAAGATTCATCATTTAAATCGGTAAACTTTTGTTTCTCTATAAGCTCAATTTTTAAATTGTTATTTTTAATTTCTCTCTCGTTTTTATTCCTTGTAGAATATTCATTTTCTAAAAATTCAAAATTTGTTATGCTCCAATAATTTTTTGAAAATTCTTCTGCGAATGTTAAGTTTGAATAATTATTTAATTTACTGATTAATTCGATATCATTTAATAAAGATTTATTCTCAAATAGATAGCTTATTTTATCTATTTCATTTAAGTATGAAATATTAATATCCAAGACAGTATTTTTAATTTCACTTTTATCCCATTCAAAATCTTTGTCTGAAATTAAACGCTTATAGCTTAATTCATAATTTATATTTGAAAAATCATAATTTAATTTTTCAATTTCACCAATTCTTTCTTTGTATTGCTTTTTTCTTCTAAAGATGTCTAAACCACATTGCGTGATTTTAATCAATTCGTTTCTTTCTTCTTCACCTCCAATTAATGAAACCAAAAAAGAATCATACCTATCTTTAGGGTCTTTTTTTAGAAAATAGGTATTTTCATCTTGTTCTACGTAATTTAGAACAGAATAAAGTTTATATAAATTTGAGAAATCTAATGTTTGTTCTAAAATATCATAAGTAGATTCTTTATTATTGATAAAAAGAGTAGAATCGTTAAAAATTTGACTTATATTATTTGATTTTGATTTACCTATACTTTTCGGAAAAACTCTTTTTATTGAATGTTCTGTTTCATTTCCATCATTTATAATTAATTCCAACTCTACTTCTAAATTATTAGATTTATGTATTGGGCTATCCAAAAAAGTATATCTAGCATCTAAGTTGACGTCTCTAAATCTTCTCGGCTTTTCAGTAAATAATATTTCTATAGCCTCAAAAACGGTGGTTTTACCATATCCGTTTGGTCCATCAAAAACAATTAAATTATTAGAATCAAAACTAAATTCAATTTCATCAATGCATTTGAAATTTTTAATTTTTAATTGACTAATTCTAAATCTATTCCCTTGATTCATTTTCAAATAAATTATTAGTTAATAAAAAGTCTTCTATGTCTTGATTTTGGTAAAAATTACTTAGAATAGTCTCAACAAATATCTTTTCAGAATCATTCAATTCTGAATTAATCTCATTTTTAATATTTTTTAATTGCTGATTATCATTTAAGGGAATATAGTTAAGAAAAGGAAGCTTAATAAACAAACTCATTAGAAGCTTATACCATGTTTCTTTTTTATTATTTAATAAACTACTATTTTTTATCGCTATTTTATTCAGTTCAACAATTGCATTTCTCGATTTAATCTTTTGTTTTAAATTGTTAACATCTTCTTTATTGTACGGCAGTATATATTTTTTAGCGATCCGATAATTCTCTTCAATTTTATGCAATTCTTTCAAAATTAAATCTGTTTCTTCTTCAAGGTTTAGAATTAAAATAAATGAAAGATTATAATCTAAATTAACAGCATCAAATTCTTTTAAATGTTTTTTTCTGATATCTTCTTCAACGACAGCATTTATCAAAAATTCAAACTTAAATTCACTGTCTCCATTCAAAATCTTTAGTTCCTCATAACTCATAAATAACAAAACATAATAATCTTCCTTTCCGTCTTCAAAAAAAGTAAAATACATTTTGTAATCATATTGAATCTCATGAAATACCATTTTATTTTCAATCAATATTTCTTTAATAATCTCATCCATTGTTTATTTCTCTTATTGAATTTTCAACACTTTTAAATTCGAATTCAAACCTTTTATCGGTTATATCTAACCCTTTCTCTACTTCAAAATTTGGTTGCATAATATTTCTTAAAACATCTTTTACTTGCTGTTTTTCTAAATTTAAATTTTGAGTAACAATAGTATTTATTTTACTCAAATTATTGTTTTCAATGTTTGAGCAAAACTCATAAAGTCTCTTTTTTTGATGCGTTCTAGAATTTTCATCAATGTTTAAATTAATTAAACTAAGTTGATAATTATTTTCATTATGATTATAAGTAAGGTCTTTAAACAATGGATCAATACCAATGTCTTCAAAACATTTAATTATTATTTCTCTTATTTCATTTTCAGGTAAATAACCAGTAAAATTTTCAACTTTAATATCCTTTTCTAAAAGTATATGGGCATTTATTCTATCCTTAATCAATATTTTAATATCATCAGAAGGTAAGTCATTAATTTCTTCTAGATATCTAATTAATTTTTGTTTTAGTCTACTCTCTATTGCATCATTTTCATCATATTGTTCGATACAATCTCTAATTGTCTTAAAAAATTTCTTTATAATTGAAATCCAAGCTATTTCTTCATTAAAAGCAAGATCAGAGTTCAAAATCCATTCTCGTATTTCATTAAGCGAAAAAGATTTAACCGTTTTAGTTCTATGTCTCTCTTTTATTGCAGAACATATTTTGTAACAACTATAATTCCTCTTTAATTCAACATCAGAATTGTTTAATCCAGGCAAAAGTAATTTTATAGCATCATCAATTTTTGTTGTTATATTTTCAAGAGTATAAACTCCAGATAATACATTTGCTTCTAGTCTTTCCTTTTCTAGAGTTACATTAAATTTATTTAGCTCAATATCACTTTTATGGAGGTAAAGAAAATTGCGTTGGGCATTATCAGGAAATCGAGTCATCATATCATCCCATGCCTTTGAATATTTCGTATAATTATGTGTTCCGTATGCTTTAACTTGAAAGGCTTCCCAAATATTTGTCGTTATTGAAAAATCCTCATCCTCTTCTAATTTTAGACAATAAGATTCTGGAATATCATTCCCTAATAATTTATTAATTTCTTCAAGCGCTTTACATAAAGCTACCTCACCTTGAAATATATATCCCGACCAACTGGGTGTAGCATCTGTACTCATATCTTATTTTTAATGATTTTTCTAATAAAAATTACCCCTTATTCTATTTATTCGTTACAAATATCAATAAAGATTTTATTGGTGTTTTACGGTTTTCCATAATCTCAACAATTTTAATTTGCTCAAATATATACAAACAAAAAGCCTTCAAACCAAGTACAAACACCTGATTTAAAAGCCAACAAATAATCTCTATAATTAAGACTTAAATCCCAAAAAAGCTCTTAGAATTCCTAGTAGTTTCCTCCGCTACTTTAGCTAAAGTAATTCCTTTAAACTGTGCAATTGTTCCGGCAACATACGGCAGAAAAGCAGGTTCGCAACGACGTTCGTGGTATTTCTTAAGGAGGCTGTTCGGGACATTTTTAGGAAGCATAAACGGCGCATCGGTTTCAATCATCATTCGGTCGAGCGGTACGTACTGAATGACTTCTTTTAAATGGCTGAAACGCTTGGCATCTGAAATCGCTCCCGTAAAACCCAAATAAAATCCGTGATCGAGATAGGTTTTGGCCTCCTGCAAAGTTCCCGTAAAACAATGCACAACGGCTTTTGGCAATTGCGGTAAATAGTCTTTGGTAATATTCATAAAAGAACTAAAAGCGCTTCTTTCGTGCAAAAACAAAGGTTTCTGTACTTCAATCGCCAATTCTAATTGTGCTTTATAACATTCTTCCTGTTTGTTTCGGGGCGAAAAGTCACGATCAAAATCGAGTCCGCATTCGCCAACGGAAACAACGTGTTTCAGTTCTAATAATTTCCTGAGTTTCGAAATACTCTGCGCATCGAAACTCTTCGCATCATGCGGATGTATGCCCGCCGTAGCGTACAGCACGCCTGGATACTGTCTCGCAATCCTTGCAGATTCTTCGCTATTTCGTACGCTGGTGCCTGTGAGTATCATTTGCGATACATCGGCATCGAGCGCGTCTTGTACGACATCGTCTATGTCGTTTTGGAATTGTTTGTTCGTTAGGTTGATTCCTATGTCTATGTAATTCATTTTTTTAAGGTGCTAAGGTTCTGAGAGGCTAAGGTGCTAAGGTTTTTTCCTCTCAACCGATTATTTTTTCTTTTAAGATTTTGTAGAAGAAAGAAGCAAGAGGCAAGACGGTCATATCTTTCTTCTTGGTTCTTGTTTCTTTCTTTTCCAAAATTCAAAGAAGCAAGAAAGAAATCTCAAAAATCTTGCTTCTTGTCTCTTGCTTCTTCTTAGTCTTCTCGGCTTCCATCATCAGCCATTCTAACCAATTTCGGTGTAAACTTCGCCACAACATCAACTAAATCCTGTTGCGCTTCCATCACCTGATTGATATCTTTATATGCCATTGGGGCTTCGTCAAGACCTGCTCCGATAAGCGTAACGCGATGATCTCTCAGGATCGATTTCATTTCGGTTTGTGTGATGTTTTTTATGGCTTGCGTTCTGCTCATTTGTCTTCCTGCTCCATGCGAAGCCGAATTGATGGCATTCTCCTCGCCTTTTCCTCTCACCAAAAATCCTGGCGCGGTCATACTTCCCGGAATGATTCCCATAACGCCTTTTCCGGCTGGAGTTGCTCCTTTTCTATGTACGATCACTTCTTCGTCGTTCCAGATTTCTTTCCAAGCAAAATTATGGTGGTTTTCGACTTTGGCTAAAATCGTTGCTCCCAAAGCGCGTTCCATTTTGTTATGGATAATCTCGTGACAAGCCGAAGCATAATCTCCCGCCAAATTCATCGCCAGCCAATATTCCTGACCTAATTGCGAATTCATATCTAAATACGCTAAATTTCTGGCAACTTCTGGAAGTTTACATTCGTCTTTGGCGATTTTGGTATAATGACCTGCAATGGTCGCACCCATTCCGCGTGAACCGGAATGCGTTAACAAAGCGACGTATTTTCCTTTTGGGATATTCAAAACCGCATCGTCTTGCGCAAATTCCATGATTCCGAATTCCACAAAGTGATTTCCACCACCCGAAGATCCTAATTGCGACCAGGCTTTATCTTTCAAGTTCTTCACAAACGCATTCATATTAAACGTTTCGTTCTCCAAAACCGCATGATCTGATTTGTACTGACCGTGAAATCCGTGACCTGCTCCAAAAATAGAATTCGCAATTAACTCTTTTTTAAATTTGGCTTCATTTTCAAAGTAAAACTCTTCTGGAATATCATAAACCGACAACGCCATTCTACATCCAATATCAACACCAACACCATACGGAATAATGGCATTTTTTGTGGCTAGAACTCCGCCAATTGGTAATCCGTAACCTTGGTGCGCGTCTGGCATTAAAGCTCCAGCAACCGTAATAGGCAGTTTCATGGCAACTTCCATTTGTTTTCTGGCTCCGTCCTCGATATGATCCAATCCGTAAGCCGAATACGCATTCGGAGTTTCATTTAAAGCAATGAAATCTTCTGGTTTTTCATTCGATTTTTCGATTAAAGCCACAGCCAGTTTGCTGAAGATTTTATCGTCTATATAGTTTTCCGGAGTTTCTAAGACGTTTTTAAAATTAGCCATCATTTCGTCTCTTGTGAATCCGTTTCTTTTGCTGTTTATTTTTAAGGCGATTCCGATTATTTTTCCTTCTGGAAATCCTAATTCTAATATATCTGTACCGTTTATTTGTGTTTTCATTTTTTCTTTTTTAAGGGACAAAGGCGCAAAGGTTTTTTTACTGCTTCGCAGTTGTTCTGCATAACTATTTTAATTCTAAGTTTTTTTGCTCCGCGAAGACATATTTCTCGCAAAGTCGCAGAGACGCAAAGGTTTTTTGATTTAAGTTTGTCATTTCAGCAAAAGTTAGCTGAATCCGTTACCTAAATAAGTAACCTTTACCGAAATGACAAAACAATGTAACAATACTAATAATGAACATGTGCAGTAGCGTTATTTCACGAAAATTTCTTTCAATTGACTGATTACGTTTCCACCGCCCGAAATCGTAATTTCACCAATTTTATCAGCAATTTTTTCTACATATTCCATCTCTTTCAATTTCCACAACATTTCATTTTCTTCCATAAGCTTTGCTGTGTTTAATAAACTTCTTGTTGCAGCAGTTTCCTCTCTTCTCATAATGCTATTTGCTTGCGCTTTCTTCTCAGCAACCAAAACCTGGTTCATAATTTCCTTCATATCACCTGGCAAGATTACATCTCTAATTCCTGCATCTGAAATTACTAAACCTAAATCTTTGATTTTAGTTTTTGCATCTTCTAAAATAGCATCTCCAATGGCATCTTTTTTAGTCAATAATTCGTCCAAGGTCAAACCTCCAATAAAGGCTCTTAAAGCCAATTGCATTGCGACATACAATTGTTTTTCGAAATCTTTATTATCAACCAAAGCTTTCAAAATATCTACAACTTGATATCTTACAAAAAAATTGATTCGTAATCCAGCCTTATCTTTGGTTAACAATTCCTGACCAGAAATTTCAACTTGTTGTTGTCTTGTATCTACTGTTTTAACTTCGATCGTGATTGCATTATTCCAAAAATAATGAGTTCCTGATTTCAATTCTTTTACGAAAGTACCATTTACAAACAACAAAGCTTTGTCATTGCTTGATACAATGTATTTTCTTGTAAAGAATCTCATTTTAGCATTTTCCAATAAATTAACTCCAATGTCTTCTGTAATTTCGATTTTAGATAAATCTGCTTTTATAAACTCATTTTTTACAATTCCTTTCCAAAAAGCGTATTTTCCTGGCACCAAAACTTCTTTGAAATTTCCTTTAACGAATTGCAAAACAATTTCGTTATCGGCAACCTCAACAATTTCTAAAAGTGAATTTAAAACTTCATTTTGCAATAAAATATCCAATTCAAAAGGTGCTTGAAAAGATCCGTTTACATCGTAAATCATTACATTTTTGTTTCCGACAATCCAGTGTAATCCTTCTTCAATCACTTTTACTAATTTTCTGTTTTCGAACACCAAGCCCACTTGGAATGCTTCGATTTTAATTCTTTTAATCATGGTTATATTTTTATTCTTTTGTTTTTTTAATTCGTTTTTTTTTCAGATTTCAAGTTTCAGATCTAAAATCCTAAACTTCGTTATCTCTATTTTTTTTAACATTCTCTTCTAATTCTAAATAAAAAAACTTCATTGCCTTTCTCCTCTGAGAAAAACGGACGAATAGTTTACGCTTTGGTTATCTGGATTGTTTACGATTTTATTTTATAAAGAGAATCCTCAAATTCTCTTAACAATCAAACCGAAAAGAAAACAAGCGTTTCAAAACATATTGATACTCGCACAGGCTTTATCAGAGTGTGAAATTTCAGATTCGAAAATCGTGATTGCACTGACAAAGACAAATCAGTTTTTTTCCTAATGGTCATCTTTTTAAGAGTGATGGTCTCTGAAAATACAGATTTTTAGTCTGCTGACTTACCAATTCGTCCAATCAACCATAGGTTGATGCAGGATTCGAACCTGCAGATTTCTATTACTCTAACCGGACTGAGCTACCGCATTACTGCGAATGGGATTCGAACCCATGACAAATAGATTGTGAGATAGTTTTTTGGAAAACTACCAAAACCTCCAAACCAAGCTGCATAGAAAAACATAATACGCTTTAGCGAAAAGTCTGCTACAATGGTGCTATACAGAAACACCCAACGAGGCTTGTTTGATATTTTCTTCAAAGTTTCCTTTGATCATTTCAATTTCTAAAAGAACTTGTTTTATTTCTTGAGCAAAGATTTCAAAACCACTACGCAATTATTTTGCGCAGTGAAAAAAGAATTTTAAATTTGAGTAAAAAACAAGATGAGTTTAAAAGAAATTTATTCTGATTTACTTTCTAATATTGGTTTTTCAGCCAATGAAATTCAGCAAAACTGGTTGGATTTAGAAAAGGCATATTCCAAAAAATCAAGGCATTACCACAATTTCACGCATTTAAAAGAAATGATTGAAAGTTTTGAAGCGTATCGAGACAAACTTGAAAACCCAAACGAAATATTATTTTCAATTTTTTATCATGATTTTGTTTATTCGGCTTCTAAAAAAGATAACGAACTTAAAAGTGCTGAATATGCTTTGGCTGTTTTACCTGAAAATAGCAATCTAAATAAGCAATTGGTTTTTGATGCGATCTGCGCCACACAGCAACATCAGCAAAATGAAATTGAAGACATTAACTGGTTAATCGATTTTGATTTAAAAATCCTCGCTAAAGATTGGGAAGATTATAAAATCTACTTCGAACAAATCAGAAAAGAATATCGCATTTATCCTGATTTTCTATACAAACCCGGGCGTGCAAAAGCGTTGAAACATTTTCTGGAGAATGAGTTTATTTTTCAGACTGATGCGTTTAGGAGTTTGTATGAAGAGAAAGCGAGAGCGAATATCGAAAAAGAAATAAAGTTATTAAGCTAAAAAATTGAATTTCGCAATCCCGATAGCTATCGGGAGCGAAGTCGCAAAGTATTTATTTAAAGTATTAATTAAACGCACAGTTTGTCATCCTGAGGAACGAAGGATCACATCCAATATTCTTCAAAGAGAATCGCCAATCTTTGTCGAGCTTCTTGTGTGATCCTTCGTTCCTCAGGATGACAAAAAAATCATTTTAATCCTCATAATCTGTGGCTTAAAAACAAAAAAACTTTGCGCCTTTGCTCCCGATAGCTATCGGGATTGCGAGCAAAAAACACACAAAGCAATGTCACAAAACAAAAACGCCTTAATTCGCTACAAAACGATCGATAAATGTCTACAGAATAAATACCGGCAATGGACATTAGAAGATTTAATCGAAGAATGTTCTGAAGCTTTATTTGAATACGAAGGAAGACAGAATCCAATCAGCAAACGAACGATTCAGATGGATATTCAGCTCATGCGAAGTGAAAAACTAGGTTATAATGCGCCAATCGTGGTTTATGATAAAAAGTATTATAAATATGAAGACGAAGATTTTTCGATAACCGATATTCCGCTGACGGAAACAGATATGAATGTTTTAACGGAAACGGTTTCTATGCTGAAACAGTTTAAAGATTTCTCTCTTTTTAATGATGTTTCAGATATTCTGCAGAGATTGGAAGATAAAATCTACGCTGAGAAATCGCATACCAAACCCGTTATTTATCTGGATAAAAATGAGAAACTAAAAGGACTGCATTATTTAGACGAAATTTATCAGGCGATAATTAAAAAAGTTACGTTGGTAATTACTTATAAATCTTTTAAATCGCAAGAAGAAACAAAATTTCATTTTCATCCCTTTATATTAAAGGAATTCAATAACCGTTGGTTTTTAATCGGAAGGAAAAAAGCCTCTCAACCAATTACCAATTTGGCTTTGGATAGAATTATAGCAATTGATTATGATTTCAACCTTCCTTATATAGAAGAAGATTTTGACGCTGATTTATTTTATAAAAACGTAATTGGGGTCACGGTTAATACTGGTTTAAAACCCAAACGAATCGAACTTTGGATTGATGCCGTAAATGCACCTTATGTTCTGACAAAACCTTTGCATCAGTCTCAGCGTTTAATTAAAGAAAATGAAGATCAAAGTATCATTGTTCATGTTTTTCTTTTGCCAAATTATGAAATGGAACGCATTTTATTAGGTTTCGGAGATGGAATTGAAATTCTTCGACCCGAAAACCTTCGAAACCGAATGAAAAAAATCCTTCAGAAGGCAATTTCGAGATATGATTCTGAAAAACCAACTGAAATAAATGCATAATTTTTTACAGAATACAGAAATAAATGCGTTTTAAAAACTAAAAAAAGATTTTTACCGCATTAAAAATGTTAAAATCTAAAAAAAGAATAGTATATTTCACTTAAAATAAACCACCAAAACCCTCTAAATCAGGGATATTTTATAACTAACCAAAAATTTATTAAAAAATTATATGCATGCATAGTATTTTTTAATTATATTTGAAATCGATATAGTTACCTATGAAAGACAAAACGATAGATTATATTTTAAGAGCGACATGGCAGGCTGTTTCAAGAATGTATAATGAAGAAGCTGCTAAATACGATGCCACAATGGCGACTGGATTTGCTCTTTTAAGTATGGACAAGGAAGAAGGAACTCCATCAACGGCTCTTGGCCCAAGAATGGGAATGGAAGCCACCAGCTTAACAAGAACCTTAAAATCTATGGAAGAAAAAGGTTTGATTGTTCGCAAAAAAAACCCAAGTGATGGCCGAGGCGTTTTAATCTACTTGACCGAATTTGGAAAAGAAAAAAGAGATTTATCTAAAAATACAGTTCTAAAGTTTAATGAAAGCGTACGAAAACATGTTTCTGAAGAAAAACTGAAGCATTTTATCGAAGTTTCTGAAATCATCAACGAACTGATTCACGATAAAAACATATTTAATCACACAGAAAACACAGAAGAAAAATAATCAATTTTTGATTGTCCTAATTCTGTAAAAAAACAAATAGTAACAAATTATGAAACGCACAATTAAAAAAGTTGCTGTAATTGGATCCGGAATTATGGGTTCAGGTATAGCTTGTCATTTTGCTAACATTGGTGTCGAAGTTTTACTTCTGGACATTGTACCGCGTGAACTGACCGAAGCTGAAGCTAAAAAAGGATTAACACTTGAAAGTAAAGCCGTTCGCAACCGTGTGGTAAACGAACATTTGGCGAATTCATTAAAATCGAAACCATCTCCTATTTACAGTCAGAAATTCGCTAATAGAATTACAACTGGAAATACGACAGATGATATGGCAAAAATTGCTAATGTTGACTGGATTATCGAGGTTGTTGTAGAGCGTTTAGACATTAAGAAATTAGTTTTTGAACAAATCGAGAAATTCCGTAAACCGGGAACATTAGTTACTTCTAATACTTCTGGTATTCCAATTCATTTTATGAGTGAAGGAAGAAGCGAAGATTTCCAACAACACTTCTGCGGTACTCACTTTTTTAACCCTGCGCGTTACTTAAAATTATTTGAAATTATTCCTGGTCCAAAAACTTCAACTGAAGTATTGGATTTCTTAAACGAATACGGATCTAAATTCTTAGGAAAAACTTCGGTTGTTGCTAAAGATACTCCGGCGTTTATTGGAAACAGAATTGGTATTTACGGAATCCAAAGTTTATTCCACCTTGTAAAAGAAATGGGATTAACGATTGAAGAAGTTGATAAATTGACTGGACCAGTAATTGGTCGTCCAAAATCGGCTACTTTCCGTACCGTTGACGTTGTTGGGTTGGATACTTTGGTACACGTTGCCAACGGTATTTACGAAAACTGCCCAACAGACGAACAACACGAATTGTTCAAACTTCCTGATTTCATCACAAAAATGATGGAAAACAATTGGTTAGGAAGCAAAACCGGACAAGGTTTTTATAAAAAAGTAGATAAAGATATTCTTTCTTTAGACTTAGATACATTAGAATACCGCGCTGCTAAAAAAGCAAATTTTGCTACGCTTGAACTAACTAAAACTATTGATAAACCAATCAATCGTTTTAAAGTTTTAGTAAAAGGAAAAGATAAAGCGGGTGAATTCTACCGTAAGAGTTTCGCCGGAATGTTTGCTTATGTGTCAAACAGAATTCCTGAAATCTCAGACGAATTATACAAAATTGACGATGCCATGAAAGCTGGTTTTGGATGGGAAAATGGTCCATTTGAAATCTGGGATGCTATTGGTGTTGCCAAAGGAATTGAAATCATGAAAGCTGAAGGTTTAGAGCCTGCTGCATGGGTTACTGAAATGTTGGCTTCAGGAAGCGACAGTTTCTATACTGTAAAAGAGGGAGCGACTTATTTCTATAACATTCCGACAAAATCACAAGTAAAAGTTCCTGGACAAGATTCATTCATTATTCTGAACAACATTCGCGAAAGCAAAAAAGTTTGGAGCAATAGCGGTGCAATCATTCAGGATTTAGGAGACGGAATCTTGAACTTAGAATTCCAATCTAAAATGAATACAATTGGTGGCGATGTACTTCAGGCTATCAATAAAGCAATCGATTTATCTGAAAAAGAATATCAAGGTTTAGTTATTGGAAACCAGGCAGCAAATTTCTCTGTTGGGGCTAATATCGGAATGATTTTCATGATGGCGGTTGAGCAGGAATACGACGAATTGAACATGGCAATTAAATTGTTCCAAGATACAATGATGCGCGTTCGTTATTCATCTATTCCAGTTGTGGTTGCACCTCACGGAATGACTTTTGGTGGTGGATGCGAAATGAGCTTACACGCTGATAAAGTGGTTGCTGCTGCTGAAACGTACATGGGATTAGTTGAATTTGGTGTTGGTGTGCTTCCTGGTGGTGGTGGATCTAAAGAAATGGCTTTAAGAGCTTCAGATTTATTCCGCAAAAATGATGTGGAATTAAATGTTCTTCAAGAGTATTTCTTAACTATCGCTATGGCTAAAGTTTCGACTTCTGGTTATGAGGCTTTTGACACTGGACTTCTTCAACATGGAAAAGATATTATCGTAGTAAACAAAGATCGTCAGATTGCTGAAGCTAAAAAACATGCTTTGTTAATGGCTGAAGCTGGTTATACACAACCAATTAGAAGAACTGATGTTAAGGTTTTAGGTAAACAAGCTCTTGGAATGTTCTTAGTTGGAACGGATCAAATGGAAGCTGGAAAATACATTTCTGAACACGATAAGAAAATTGCTAACAAACTGGCTTATGTAATGGCTGGCGGTGATTTATCTGAAGCGACTTTAGTATCTGAACAATATTTATTAGATATCGAACGTGAAGCTTTCTTGAGTTTATGTACTGAGCGTAAGACTTTAGAGAGAATCCAATATATGTTAACTAAAGGAAAACCGCTTCGTAACTAGAAAAGTAGAAGAAAGATGCAAGAAGCAAGATTTCAAAACAAAGTTTTGTCTTTTCTCTTGGCTCTTGCTTCTATAAATCTTTAAAAAACAAAAACAAATGAAAACAGCATATATAGTAAAAGCATATAGAACAGCAGTTGGAAAAGCTCCAAAAGGTGTTTTTAGATTTAAAAGACCTGATGAATTAGCTGCAGAAACGATCCAGTTTATGATGGACGAACTGCCTAATTTCGACAAAAAACGTATTGATGACGTTATGGTAGGAAATGCCATGCCGGAAGCAGAACAAGGTCTAAACGTTGGACGTTTGATCTCTTTAATGGGATTAAAAGTTGAAGACGTTCCTGGTGTTACAGTAAACCGTTACTGCGCATCTGGATTAGAAACTATCGGAATGGCAACTGCTAAAATCCAATCAGGAATGGCAGATTGTATCATTGCAGGTGGTGCAGAAAGTATGAGTTATATTCCGATGGGAGGTTACAAACCAACTCCGGATTATAAAGTTGCTGCTGCAGGTCACGAAGATTACTACTGGGGAATGGGTTTAACTGCTGAAGCGGTGGCAAACCAATACAAAATCTCTAGAGAAGATCAGGATGAGTTTGCTTACAACTCTCACATGAAAGCTTTGAAAGCTCAGGCTGAAGGAAAATTTGACAAACAAATCGTTCCAATTACTGTTGAGCAGACTTTCATCAATGAAAATGGTAAAAAAGAAACAAAATCATACGTTGTAAATAAAGACGAAGGTCCAAGAGCAGGAACTT